>NZ_JBGBPR010000003.1:0-384225 GCF_041106275.1 Neobacillus sp. BF23-41 | reverse complement strand
CAAATGCCAGGAGGATATGGTCAAATGCCAGCGGGCCATGACCATCAAATGCCAGGAGGATATGGTCAAATGCCAGCGGGCCATGACCATCAAATGCCAGGAGGATATGGTCAAATGCCAGCAGGATATGGCCAACAAATGCCAGGAGGATATGGTCAAATGCCAGCGGGATATGGCCAGCAAACGCCAGGGGGATATGGTCAAATGCCAGCGGGCTTTGGTCAGCAAATGCCAGCAGGATACGGTCAAATGCCAGCAAGGTATGACCAACAAGTGCCAAGAGGATATGGTCAAATGCCAGCGGGATATGACCAGCAATTGCCAGGAGGATATGGCCAAATGCCAACAGGTTATCCAATGGAAAGCCCTTCAGGATTCGATACACCACAAAACCCAACTGACTTTGCTCGACCTCCGGTAATGCATGGAGACCCGTTCGGAAATCCAGCAGTGGCTAATCCGTATGGAATGGGCGCACCATATGGCCAAATGCCATACGGATACCCGCAGATGGGTGATCCAATGAGTGCACCTGCAGGCTTTGGAACACCAGAAATGGCGGGACCAGGTTCATTCATGCAGCAGCCAAGTCCAACGCAGGGGTTACCAGTAGGAACCGGAGCGCTGGGGGATTGCGGCTGTGGAGCTTCACCAGCTGGAATGCCTGGACCTGAAGCCACACCGCAGCAGGCAGCCATGCCACCGAACTTTGTACCGCCAACGCCGCCAATCTATAGCGCACCATATACAGGACCTGTTAATGCTGCACAGCCTCCTTATATGAATCCATATGGTATGGGTCCGGTTGGAACAAGTCCTTACGGTATGCCGGGTTACCAAGATGAGAGCCTTTAATACAGCAAATAATAAAAAGGGAGACGATGATTATTTTGATCGTCTCCTCTCTTATTTTCAATCACAGTTCTATGATAGAATCCTTCAGATGATTCCGATTCGAAAATCCGTTATTTTTTTAAGAACAGATAAAAATGATTATGTCATAAAAGGATATCATACCAACAGTAGACTTAGACTCCAAGAAGCCTTTACAGCAACATTGAAAAAAGAAGGGTTTAAAAAGACATATTTGTTTTTAACATCCCCAGTGAGAGACCAGCTTTTTTTTGAGGGAACTTACTTCGGATGTATGGAGTACATTCCGCCGAATAAAAACGTATTTTCTTTTCATACTCATAAAAATCGCCAAGAAGGAATGGAGTTATTAGAGCAATTTCACCAAACCACAGCTTCGTTTGAATCACGCTATCGAACCTTACTGCCAAAAGGGCTCCTTATTGAAAAATGGACAGAAAGGTTAAATGTTTTCTCCAATAATCTTCCCTATCTTGGGTATTTTATCAATGAACCCTTCATCTCGGAAATGATGTCTTGGGCAAAATGGTCACTTGAAGGTATGGAAAATAATCGTGTGTGTTTTCAAAAAGAACCAACCGTCATATTGCATGGGGATGTAGCCCATCATAACTTTTTAAGGGATACAGAGGGGCAGTTACATCTCATTGATTTTGATTTAATTAGTATCGGACCCGCATCATTTGATTATTTACAATATGCAAACCGGATTTTGCCTTTTATCGATTGGTCATTTGAAAGACTGTCGAGCCTTAAACAAATTAAGAAATACTTACACGAAGAGGCTTTTGTATTTGCCTTAGCCTATCCCGCTGATATTTTTCGGGAATGGAATCGAATGATCCGTGAAAAATCGTACACAGATCATACAAAATATAAACAGGTAATGGACTTAACCATTAGTCAGTTTTATGCAAGAAAAAAGTTTATTGACCACTTAAAGGAGTTATTGGACTGAGCAGCTTTGGAATTTTCCGTCTGAATGAAATCCCCCCGAAAATAACACCCTATTAATGAGCATGTTAAGCTCATGCTCAGGATGTTAATGGAGGGGGTTTTTCGCTTGAACAAGAAGCAGTGGATGATTCCTCTTTCAGCCGCATTGATGTTGGGGCTGGCTGGATGTGCAAATGATAATAATCGTACAGGTGTTAACAAGAACTCGTTAAGGCCGGTTGGATATTATTCCAATGAAAACCACCCAACTTCAGATAACGATTTATTTAGAGATGATGACGGGGCAATAACGGAAATGATGGACCATTCTCTTGGGGATGAGGATCAAATTACAAATGAAAACAGAAGAAGGCAGCTTCAATCACGAGACGAAAATGGAAATCCAAAGAATCCATCATCACCTTTAGCTTCCAAAGACCGTAATTTTTTCCAACGCGATAATCGTTTTAGTACAAGCGATATGAACTATCACGGTCATCTGAATGTAAAAAATGGAAATGCCGGGGTTGTTACGGACCCTGACTTCCAGGATAATTTTACGAATAAAGTCAGAAACAAAGTAGAAGCGATTCCAAATGTACAGACCGTAAGATCCGTCGCTTATGGAAATACTGTCATTGTTTCAGTGGTGTTAAATGATCAAGATAAAGCCTCTGCTACAAAAAGTGCAATTAAAAGAGCTGTGAGGCCCTATGCAAACGGAAGAACGGTAAAGGTCATAACCGATGAAGGAACCCTTGGCCGCGACCGCAATTTCTACAAAGATAGTCAGCGTGAAAAGGGCGGAAGGTAATTCCTTCCGCGGTAGAGGGCAAAGAAGCTTTCGAGCTTTGCCTTCTATCAGGAAGGTAATGCCTGGTGAGGGCAAAGCTTACGAGCTTTGCCCTTTTAATATTGAATGAAGGATAAAAAGGCAAAATAAGGCTAAACTAGTACTGGATAGATTGTTCAATTTTTAACAATAAGAGGTGAGTAGCATGAGGTTTAAGTGGATGGCATGGTATCGGTATAGTCTCGCCGGATTCGCTGTTCTTCTCTTCATGTTTATTTTTAATGCCAAAGGAATGACCATTATCGCCGCTGCTTCACAAATGGATACCCAGAAAAAGACTGAACCTTTACACATGACCGTTATTTTGGAAAGGGTCTATTTAGATGGGGAAATAAGTCAAGAAGTAGTCCACGAGACTTGCTGGTCTGCCGAGAATTTCTGGGCAAAATATGACCAATGGCAGCTGACTGATATCGATGAATCGACAATGGTATTTCGGAAACAGGTCAATGACATATCACCATTGCTTAAAGCAAATGGATTTTTTGGGATAACAGAAGATAATGTATTGAGCATTTTTAATGGAAGACCGGACCAATTGAGAATTATTCAATCATTTTTTCAAATAGATATTAAGAAGTTGGAAAGTACGAAGCAAGAAGAACTTCTTCAAGGCATACCAATCAAAACAAAAGATCGATATGTTGAAGTTTTAGAGACATTTAAGCCTTATTCTTTAAAAAAAGAATAGTAATATCACCGAATCAGACTGATGCCGTCACTTCAGCCTGGTTCTTTTTTTGAATACTCTGATGTTTCGTCTACCAGCCTATTTTCTACAACTAACCTAAAATTGTATGATAGAATGAAATACAGTGAAAAACTAGGGGAGAGAATGTAGTGTACGAATTTATAAAAGGGACCGTCGATTTTGTCGGACCAGAATATATAGTTGTCGAGAACAGCGGCATTGGCTATCAAATATCTACACCCAATCCGTTTATTTATGCTAGTAAAATGGAAACAATGGTAACCGTCTATACCTACCACTACGTTCGTGAGGATGTAATGGCCCTGTACGGTTTCGAAACAAGAGAAGAGAAAAAGCTTTTTACAAAATTACTAAATGTATCAGGAATCGGTCCAAAAGGGGCGTTGGCCATCCTTGCTTCCGGTGAAGTACAACAGGTGGTTACCGCCGTTGAAAACGAAGATGAAAGCTTCCTAGTCAAATTCCCCGGGGTTGGCAAAAAAACAGCCCGGCAAATGATATTGGACCTAAAAGGAAAATTGCAGGATATCGTTCCCGACTATTTCCCCAATTTATTTAATACCGACCAACTTCACTTACATACACAAGCAAACAACTCGAACTTGGAAGAAGCCATTCTTGCTCTGAAAGCATTGGGGTATTCCGAAAAAGAAATCAAAAAGATTTCACCTGAGTTAAGAAAGGAACAAATGTCAACGGACCAATACATTAAGAAAGCCCTTCAGCGGCTTTTAAAATAGGTGATGATTCATGGATGACCGAATTATTTCGAGTGAAGTCAATGAGAGTGAAATCAGCATAGAACAAAGCCTTAGGCCGCAAACCTTAAGACAATACATCGGACAGGATCAAGTAAAGGAAAATCTTGATATTTATATTAAGGCAGCAAAAATGCGTAAGGAAACGTTAGACCATGTGCTCCTTTATGGTCCGCCCGGATTAGGGAAAACAACACTCGCTGTCATTATCGCCAATGAAATGGGCGTGAACATCCGCACCACTTCAGGACCTGCGATTGAAAGGCCTGGTGATTTAGCTGCGATTCTTACCGCACTCGAACCTGGGGACGTTTTATTTATTGATGAAATTCATCGCCTGCAAAGGACGATTGAAGAGGTACTTTACCCAGCGATGGAAGATTTTTGTCTTGATATTGTCATTGGTAAAGGCCCAAGTGCGAGATCAGTCCGCCTCGACCTCCCACCCTTTACGCTTGTTGGAGCGACAACGAGGGCAGGCTCTCTATCAGCTCCTTTAAGAGACCGGTTTGGAGTTTTAAGCCGACTCGAGTATTATAAGGAAGATCAATTAAAAAATATTGTCTTGCGAACAGCGGAAGTGTTCGGTACCGAAATCGATGACCTCTCAGCATCAGAAATAGCCAGGAGATCTAGAGGGACGCCGAGAATTGCGAATCGTCTTCTTCGCCGGGTTAGAGATTTTGCCCAAGTAAGAGGGAATGGGACGATTGAGCTGGCCCTAGCACGAGAAGCACTCGAACTCCTCCAAGTAGATCGACTTGGTTTAGACCATATCGATCATAAACTGCTGAAGGGCATTATCGAGAGATTCCGCGGCGGCCCTGTCGGCCTTGATACGATTGCCGCATCGATTGGGGAAGAAGCCGAAACGATTGAAGATGTGTATGAACCTTATTTATTACAAATTGGCTTTTTGCAAAGAACTCCACGGGGCAGGGTGGTAACCCCATTGGTCTATCACCATTTTGGGATGGATTCGCCTGCCACTGATTGATTATTAAATAAAGATTAGGGTGTCATAATATGAAGGTAGATTTGTTTGATTTTCATTTGCCTGAGGAATTAATTGCACAGGTTCCGCTTCATAATCGGACGGATAGCAGATTAATGGTCCTAGATAAGGAATCAGGCGAAATAAAGCATGAAGTTTTTAAAAATGTTATCGACTATTTGCGTGAAGGAGATTGCCTTGTTTTAAATGATACCAAGGTACTTCCTGCACGTCTTTTTGGCGTCAAAAAAGATACAGGTGCAAAAATCGAAGTCTTACTCTTGAAGCAGCTGGAAGGCGATCAATGGGAGACACTTATCAAGCCTGCAAAAAGAGTAAAAGAAGGAACGGAAATAGATTTCGGTAATGGCCTTCTTACGGCCGTTTGCACAGGGACCTCGGACCATGGCGGGAGAATATTAGATTTTAAATATGAGGGTATTTTTTATGAGGTCCTTGACCAATTAGGTGAAATGCCGCTTCCTCCCTACATAAAAGAGCAGCTCGAGGACCGGGATAGGTATCAGACCGTGTTTGCCCGTGAACCTGGTTCAGCCGCGGCACCAACGGCAGGGCTTCATTTTACAGACAGCTTATTAGAAGAGATTAAAGAAAAAGGTGTTCATATCGCCTTTATTACCCTACATGTAGGGCTCGGAACCTTCCGTCCTGTAAGTGTAGATGATGTATTGGAACACGATATGCACTCCGAATTTTATATCGTAACAGAGGGGACCGCACGTCTGCTTAACGAGGTACGCAGCAATGGGGGTAGAATTATTACCGTTGGAACTACCTCAACACGAACCCTTGAAACAATTGCCTCCGCTAATGATGGACGTTTTATCGAGGGCAGCGGCTGGACCAATATTTTTATTTACCCAGGGTACGAATTTAAAGCAATCGATGGCATGATTACGAACTTTCATTTGCCAAAATCAACCCTGATTATGCTCGTCAGTGCGTTAGCAGGCAGAGAACATGTTTTACATGCTTATCAAACTGCCGTTATAGAGCGGTATCGTTTTTTTAGCTTTGGCGATGCAATGTTCATCATCTAAGAGGTACATAAGGAAGGAGAAAAAAATTTGACTGCGATTCGTTATGAATTAATCAAGACATGTAAACAAACAGGGGCCAGGCTTGGCAGAGTCCATACCCCGCACGGTTCGTTTGATACCCCTGCATTTATGCCGGTAGGAACGCTGGCAACTGTGAAAACAATGTCTCCTGAAGATTTAAAAGAAATGGGAGCGGGGATCATTTTAAGTAATACCTATCACCTGTGGCTCAGGCCGGGGCACGAAATCATCAGAGAAGCAGGCGGACTACATAAATTTATGAACTGGGACCGAGCCATCCTAACAGATTCGGGTGGATTCCAGGTTTTTAGTTTAAGTGAATTCCGTAAAATTGAGGAAGAAGGAGTCCATTTTCGTAACCATATGAGCGGTGAAAAATTATTTTTATCACCAGAAAAGGCGATGGAAATTCAAAATGCCCTTGGTTCCGATATTATGATGGCCTTTGATGAATGCCCACCATACCCTGCAACATATGAGTACATGCAGAAGTCTGTCGAGAGAACATCAAGATGGGCGGAGCGCTGTTTAAATGCACATAGCCGCCCCAATGACCAAGGTTTATTTGGGATCGTCCAAGGGGGAGAATATGAGGAGCTTCGCAAGCAGAGTGCGAAAGATCTTGTTTCGTTAGATTTCCCTGGCTATGCGGTTGGTGGGTTGTCAGTGGGTGAGCCAAAGGACATTATGAATCGCATGCTTGAACACACGACACCACTTTTACCTACAAATAAACCAAGGTATTTAATGGGTGTAGGATCACCTGATTCATTAATTGATGGCTCAATCCGCGGAATTGATATGTTCGACTGTGTGCTGCCTACACGAATTGCCAGAAATGGTACATTGATGACAAGCACTGGCCGACTTGTTGTAAAAAATGCACAATTTACAAGAGATTTTGGCCCGCTGGATGAAAATTGCGATTGCTATACCTGCCGAAATTATAGCCGTGCATACATTCGTCACTTAATTAAATGTGACGAAACATTTGGAATTCGTTTAACGTCTTACCATAATCTCTATTTTCTGTTAAGATTAATGGAGAAAGTCAGACAAGCCATCATGGAAGACCGGCTTGGTGATTTTAGAGAAGAATTTTTTGAGCAGTATGGTTTTAACAAACCGAATGCGAAAAATTTCTAATAGATGATTTTTGAAAGGAGGGAAACAAGATGTCAGGAGGAATTGGTACCATAGTTCCATTAATATTAATGTTTGTGTTATTTTATTTCCTATTAATTCGCCCGCAGCAAAAGCGCCAGAAAGCGGTTCAGAGAATGCAAAGTGATTTAAAAAAGGGTGATAAAGTAGTCACGATTGGTGGATTACATGGTTTTATAGATTCAATTGATGAGAATAAAGCCGTAATTAAATGTGGTGACGGAAGCCGTCTTACATTTGACCGTAATGCCATTCGCGAAGTCACTGCGGATGCAAGTGAAGGAAGCGTCAATCTAACGAAATAGGAACAAACGAAAAGGAAGCCGTCCTGTATGGCTTCCTTTTTTAATTGTCTAGCTCCAGCGCTTCCGCTTTTCGATGCTAAGCAGATCTCCGTGAATTGTTGGTAGAAATGTTTACCCCTAAAATTCCACCCATCATCGCAATTAAGGTATAGCAAGTATGATAAATTACTTGTTCGGCGTTAAATAGGCGATCATATCCTAAGTATTGGAATAAAAAAACAACGATCGAGTAGATAAGTCCAGTTAGTCCGCCAATAAGCCAACCCTTTTCTTTTCTTTTTCCGCCAGATAGAAAACCGCCTCCGAATAGCCCGATGAATGATAATGCCGTGATGACATATTGTAGTGATACTTCACGTGCAGACGTAAACTTGAGAATAAAAGCAAAAATAATGCTGCATATCACGGCAAAAACAAGAATAAAAATTAATCCGTACAAAATGGAAACACGAAAGCTTTTCGGTTCTATTTTAACTCTCCCCCTTCAGTTGCCTTCAGGCTGGCAAATTATCCTTAAAAATCAGTACTGCCAGACCCTAGATACATGTTTCTTTCCTAGTACAAGCGTATTCGTAAAAGGAGAAAAGTAGAATATATTTTCTTTAATTTTCTGCTATGAAGAGCGGGTTGGTATTTTATTCCGCTAATTTTTTATCCATTTCGGCAAACAATATCGTTGAACGTAAAAAAAGGGGCGACGGTTGTGGAGGATTATTTAACGATTGTATTTCGAACGCTTTTATTATATGCAGTTATCCTAGTCATTTTTCGAGTCATGGGGAAAAGAGAAATTGGGGAATTAAGCATTTTAGATCTAGTTGTTTTTATTATGATTGGTGAGATGGCAGTTGTGGCCATCGAAAGAGTTCATACACCTTTGTTCCATACAGTGGTTCCAATGGTGTTGCTCATGCTGATTCAAATTACCTTAGCGATTTTTTCGTTGAAAAGTAAAAAATTTCGTAATCTGATTGATGGGCAGCCAAGCATTATTATTAATAGGGGGAAAATAGATGAGAACGCAATGCGGAAGCAGCGGTACAATTTTGATGATTTAATGACCCAGCTTCGAGAAAAGAACATTCGCAGTATTGCTGACGTGGAATTTGCGATATTAGAATCCTCTGGAAGTTTGTCCGTCATTGAAAAATTAAAGAATAATAATAATGAACCTGAGCTAGGCGATATAACCATCCCTTTAATCCTAGATGGAAACATTGACGAAGAAAATTTGAAAAGAATTAACAAAACAAATCTCTGGCTTCGGCAGGAATTGAAAAAACAGGGCTATCGCGATGTGAAGAAGATTTCTTTTTGCAGTTATGAAAATGGGAAATTCTTTATTGATCTACAAGATGAATGAACAAAAGACACGCTAAGAATGCGTGTCTTATTTGTAAAGAAAGTAATTAGGCAAACAAGTTTCGAAGCCAGGGAATACGTTTTAGCTCTTCCTTTTTAATAAGCCCTAACAAAATAATCATGACCAAATAGGAAATGGACATAGCCATTAACGAAAATATAACTTTAATGGTTAACGGTTCAGTTAGGAAGGTGTTCTCAAATAACCAATAGCCTAACCAGCCTGTAACTCCCATGACTAGAAATCCCTTCAGATAATCGCGAACGTAAAATGAGAAGGAAATCTTTTTTAACACCGTTGCAAAATGAAGAACAGTGACTAATACAAAGCCAACGATAATTCCTAATGCCACCCCGTTAATTCCAAATGAGGCTTGCGAAGCCAGTAAAAAAATCACAGCTGTCTTAACGATGGCACCAATAAGACTATTAATCATCGCTGCTCGTGCAAGATTCAATGCTTGTAACACAGCTTGTAACGGTCCTTGATAGTAATAGAATAAAAAGAAGGGAGCCATCAATCTAATAAAATAAGAGCCCTTCGCTGAGCCATACATGAGTTCCATCAATGGGTTAGCCAGCACATATAGAACGACAACGGCCAGTCCACCCGATAAAAAGGCAAAGCGTAATGCTTGCTGTAATCGGTATTCAATCAATTTTTTGTTGTTCTGCGTATTGGCTTCGCTAATCGCTGGCACAAGTGATGTTGCTAAAGAAAAGGTGATGAAAGACGGTAACATTAACAGGGGCATCGCAAAACCAGTTAAGGCACCATATTGTTTGGTAGCTTCTACAGTGATGACACCAGCAAGGGCTAAGCTATGGACGACAACTATTGGTTCAAAGAACCATGCCACAGATCCAATCATTCTGCTCCCCATTGTCGGTAAAGCGATATCCATGAGTTCTTTGAAGGTTTGTTTCCCGCTGTGGACAAATTGAAAGAAATTTTTCCTAAGCTTAAAACGTTTTTTTAATTTAAAGGCAGTCATTAAGTAGATGAGTGAGACAAGTTCGCCGATTACTGAGGAAACCATTGCTGCTGCGGCGGCATATTCAATTCCATAAGGAAGGAACGCTTTTGTCATCACAGCAATCAAAGAAATTCTCACAAATTGTTCTAAAATTTGTGAGATTGCCGAGGGACGCATGTTTTGTCTGCCTTGAAAGTAGCCCCGAAGCACAGAGGAAATCGCAATTACTGGAACCACAGGAGCTATTGCAATTAAAGGATAAAACGTTCTTGGGTCAGTAAACAATGTTTTTGATAGAATGGGTGCAAGTAAGATTAGCGCTGGCGTAAATATAAGTGATAAAGAAATAGTCGTCGCTAGGGATACAACAAGAATTTTTTTAATTTCTGCAAAATTTCCTTTTGCTTCTGCCTCCGCGACATTTTTTGAAATAGCAACAGGGAGCCCTAACTGAGTAAGCGTCACTACAAGGATGAATGTAGGAAACGCCATCATGTATAAGCCAACACCTTCTTCCCCGATACTCCTTGCTATTACAATCCGATTAATAAAACCAAGGACTCTTGTAACAAGACCTGCGATTAATAGGATAAAAGTCCCCTTTAAAAACTTCGACATGCGGATTCCCACCTTCTCAAATAAGAAGAATTCATATACAATTATCTATATGCCTAATGGTGGACAAAGCATGACAAGTAGTAAAAGCTTTTTGAAAAGTTCAATTCAGGTGGGAGAGGTCCCAAGGAGGCAGTCATAATGGATAATAGTCACAGATTCGAACATTTTCGCACCCAGGTCCAACCAGCAGTAGCAAGTAAACTCACGGAGTTTCAATTGCTAGGGATTGATTCTGTAACGGAGAAGGAACTTTGGGATTTTTTAATTAAGAAAAAGTGGAAAAAGGTAAAGGAAGAAATGAAACTGTACGAAATTATCCAAGAAATCCTGTCTGTTAAGGCGAGCGATTATCTCAGCTTCGCGACGATTGAGGCATATAAAACGACCGAATTCTCATTTGATAATGAAGATGAATTGAAAGAGCTTTTAAAATGAAAATGCCTTATGAATTCATATTATTGTAAATTGACAGCCAATCTAACTTCTTTCATAATGAAGGAAGTGACTTTTTGGTAATTTATATAAGGATTATACGGAACAGTGCTAATGCACATGCACTAAGGAGGAACAATACATAATGGTAAAGCGCAGTAGAATTGTTGCTTTTTTTCTTGTCGTTCTAATTATAGGAAGCACAATGGGAGCAACAACAAAGAACATCTTAAACAATATGAAGCTAGGACTAGACCTTCAAGGTGGATTTGAAGTTTTGTACGATGTTAAGGAAGCGAAAAAAGGTCAAAAGATTGACAAAAAGGTTTTGGCTAGTACCGCTGAGGCACTCGACAAGCGGATCAATGTCCTTGGGGTAAGTGAACCTAGTATTCAAATTGAAGGAAAGAACCGGATTCGTGTGCAGCTTGCTGGGGTAACAGACCAGAATAAAGCTCGCGAAATCTTATCTACTCAAGCAAATCTAACCTTCCGTGATGCTAATGACCGTCTGATGATGGATGGTTCTGACCTAAAACAAGGCGGAGCTAAGCAAACTTTTGATGAAAATGGTGCACCAAGCGTTTCTTTAACATTAAAAAGTGCCGATAAATTCCGCAAGGTGTCCGAAGAAATTATGAAAATGGCACCAAACAATGTTCTTGTTATTTGGCTGGATTTTGAAGAAGGAAAAGACTCATTTAAAGAGGAAGTAACAAAAGCGCACCCTAAATTTTTATCAGCCCCAACAGTAAAGCAAATATTTAATCAAAATACAGTTTCGATTGTAGGAAGTTTTACTGCAAAAGAATCTCAAACCTTGGCTTCGCTTTTAAATGCAGGCTCCTTACCGGTTAAGTTAAAAGAGGTGTACTCAACTTCCGTCGGAGCTAAGTTCGGGGAACAGGCATTACATGATACGGTCTTAGCTGGAATCATCGGTGTTGTAATCATATATCTTTTCATGCTTTTCTATTACCGTTTTCCAGGTTTCATTGCTACTGTTACGTTATCAATTTATATATTTCTCGTCTTATTAATTTTCGATTGGATGAATGGGGTTCTGACCTTGCCGGGAATTGCCGCGATTATTCTCGGAATCGGTATGGCCGTCGACGCCAACATTATTACTTATGAACGGATTAGAGAAGAACTAAAGGTAGGTAGAAGCATTAAATCAGCGTTCCAAGCTGGTGAGCAGCATGCTTTTACAGCTATTCTTGACGCCAACTTAACAACAATCTTAACAGCTTGTGTATTATTCTTTTACGGGACAAGCTCTGTAAAAGGGTTTGCGACAATGTTAATAGTGAGTGTCCTGATGAGCTTCCTCACGAATGTATACGGCGCAAGGTTATTGCTAGGGCTATGGGTCCAAAGCGGTTTATTAAATAATAAACCTGGTTGGTTTTCAGTACGCAAGTCCCAAATTAAATCTATTAACGATAATGTAGATACAATCGATCTTCCGACTCGATTTGATAAAATTGATTTTGTTAAACTTAGGAATAAAGTATTCATCCTATCTGGAGTTCTCCTTGTTGCCGGTGTAATCATTCTCGCTATTTTCCGTATGAATTTAGGAATTGATTTTTCAAGCGGAACACGTGTAGAGGTTCAATCAAGAACACCTTTAACCACTACCCAGGTGGAAAATGCTTTTAACAAACTTCATTTAACTCCAGATGATGTCGTCATTTCTGGTGATAAAAAGCAAATTGGTGCCGTCCGAATGATTGGGGTACTGTCAAAAGATGAAATTTCAACTTTAAAGGCAGATTTTAAAAAGCAATTTGGCTATGAGCCGAATGTTAGCACCGTTTCTCCGACGATTGGAAAAGAACTAGCGAAAAATGCCTTTTTTGCAGTCTTGATTGCATCAATTGGTATCATTCTCTACGTTTCGATTCGGTTTGAAGCATATATGGCAATCGCCGCGATTGCTGCCATCCTTCATGATGCATTTTTCATGATTGCTATTTTTAGTATTACAAGACTTGAAGTAGATTTAAACTTTATCGCCGCAATTTTAACCATTATTGGTTACTCAAACCATGATACGATTGTTACTTTCGATAGGGTTCGCGAGAATATGCAAAAGAAAAAACGGCTTAAAACGGTTCAGGATATTGCTGAAGTGGTAAATGTTAGTATTCGCCAAACTTTAACACGGTCGTTTAACACCGTTTTAACAGTCCTCATTACGACAGTATGCTTAATGATTTTTGGAAGCCCAGCAATTCGCAATTTCTCTATCGCTTTATTCGTTGGATTAATTATTGGGGTATATTCCTCCGTCTTTGTCGCAGGTTCTTTATGGTATGTGTTGAAATGTAAAGAGTTGAAGAAGAAGGGCGTTATTAAAACGGTAAAAGAGAAAAGAAAGTATTCTGATCAACCACAAGTATAAATTAGTTGAAAACCGCAGATATCCTGCGGTTTTTCCTTCTGTCTAGCTCCGGCGCCCAGCGACTAGTGGACTTCGCTCTCTTCCCTACGATAAGTCAAGCACGAATGCGCTTTCGCTCTTCGTGTTTCCTTTATCTCAGTCAGAGCGCTCCAGTCCATACGTCGCTAACCGGGCGCCTCCGCTTTTCTTTTATTGAATCCTGTATTCCACTCCTGTATAATAAGAAGGTCTGAGGGGTGAACATACACATGTTAAGTTCGAAAACGAGATGGATTGTTCGGAAATCCGATGAACAACTGATCAATAAGCTAGAAACTGAATTGAAAATAACGCCTCTTGTCGCTTCACTGCTTGTCAACCGTGGCTTTAATACCGTTGAGTCTGCACGGTATTTTTTATTTGGAAAGGAAGAATTCCACGATCCCTTTCTCTTAACAGGGATGGATATTGCAGTTACGAGAATTCGTGAAGCCATCGAAAACCAAGAGCCGATCCTCATTTTCGGCGATTATGACGCTGATGGAGTAAGCAGCACATCAGTTTTAATGATCACGCTTCGTGACCTTGGTGCAAATGTTCAATTTTACATCCCTAATCGTTTCACTGAAGGATATGGCCCGAATGAGGCCGCATTCCGGAGTGCAGCGGAAAATGGAATAAATTTAATTATTACTGTGGATACTGGAATATCAGCTACCTATGAGGCATCCGTTGCAAAAGAGCTAGGCATGGATCTCATCATTACCGATCACCATGAGCCTGGGCCGGTATTACCTGAGGCACTTGCGATCATTCATCCCAAACTTCCTGATAGTACCTATCCGTTTCGAGAACTGGCAGGAGTGGGTGTAGCCTTTAAACTTGCCCATGCCCTTTATGGGGAGGTTCCAGAGCATTTGTTAGAAATAGCTGTGATTGGGACGATTGCTGATTTAGTCTCGTTAAAAGATGAGAATCGCCTGATCGCCAAAAAAGGACTTGAAAAACTAAAAACAACGAATAATATTGGCCTTAGAGCCATTTTAAAGCTGGCAGGGGTCGATCCCATGTCGATAAATGAAGAAACAATTGGCTTTACCCTCGCGCCAAGGATTAATGCCGTGGGGCGTTTAGAAGATGCTGACTTAGCTGTTCAGCTGATCTTAACCGATGATCCACTTGAAGCAGAAAGCCTTGCTTCAGAAATGGATGCTCTCAATAAGTCAAGACAGTCGATTGTTAATTCGATTACGACTGAGGCGATGGAAGAGGTTGAAAAGAATTTCCCGATCGAGTCTAATAAAGTTCTAGTCATCGGTAAGGAAGGTTGGAATGCCGGAGTCATCGGAATTGTTGCCTCAAGACTCGTTGAAAAGTATTACCGGCCAACGATTGTACTGAATTTTGACCCGGATAAGGGAGTGGCAAAGGGTTCGGCCCGCAGTATTGCAGGTTTTGACCTATTTAAAAATTTATCAACCTGCCGTGATATTTTACCGCACTTTGGAGGTCACCCCATGGCAGCAGGGATGACCTTAAACCTAGAGAATGTTGCGGAACTCCGCACAAGGTTAAATTTACTGGCAGATGCTCAACTGACTCATGAAGATTTAATTCCAGTAACATATCTCGATGAGGAAATTAAACTTCAACATGTAAATCTATCTTCATTAGATGAAATGAGTCTACTTGCTCCTTTTGGAATGGACAACCCCAAACCAAAGGTTTTAATCAACAATGTCGATATTACAAATATCAGAAAAATTGGCAGTGAGCAAAACCACTTAAAGGTATTAGTGAATGAAAGTGGTGCTAATCTGGATGGGGTAGGCTTTGGTTTAGGACCCTTAGTGGATCATATCTCACCTGCATCAAAAATTTCGTTAATTGGAGAATTATCTGTTAATGAATGGAACAATATGCGTAAACCACAAATTTTCATCCACGATATTGCCGTGGAGTCATGGCAATTATTTGACTATCGCGGACAAAAGCGGATCAACAGCCTTTCAAATGCTGTCCCTGCTGATAACAGGAAGTTTATTATTTTTAATCAAGAACACCTTGAAAAAATAAACCCTAATTTGATCGATGAGACCATTTTTATTAAAGATGTGGAAGATGCAAAATCGTTCACTGGGAACAAGGCAAATATTGTTCTGGTTGACTTTCCTTCATCAAAAGAAATCCTAAAGGTTTTATTTAAAGGGAAACAGCCAGCTAGGATTTATGCATATTTTTATAAAGAATCCAGTGATTTCTTTAGTACTGTCCCGACCCGTGACCATTTTAAATGGTTTTATGCTTTTCTGTTAAAAAAGGGTCCGGTTGATCTTAAACGACATGGGGGTGACCTCGCGAAGCATCGCGGTTGGTCGCAGGAAACGATAAACTTTATGTCAAAGGTGTTTTCTGACCTGGATTTTGTTACAATAAACAATGGATTTATAACTTTAAACACCGGAGCGCAAAAGCGTGACCTAACTGACTCTCGAACCTACAAAATAAAACAAGCACAATATGAACTTGAAAGGGAACTATTGTTTTCATCCTTTCAGGATTTAAAAGCCTGGTTCGATCAAGTTTTTCAAGAGTCGGTTGAAACTGAGGAGGCAATTGAAGAATGGACTTAAAAGAATTTATTACAATCGTACCTGACTGGCCAAAAGAAGGAATTAAATTTAAAGATATCACCCCTTTAATGAATGATGGTGAGGCCTATAAATATGCAACAGACCAAATCGTTGCTTATGCAAAAGAAAGACAAATTGATCTGATTGTCGGACCTGAAGCCCGAGGATTTATTATTGGCTGTCCGGTTGCATATGCCTTAGGCATAGGCTTTGCCCCAGTCCGTAAAGAAGGTAAACTTCCACGGGAAACGATTAAAGTTGGTTACGGGCTTGAATATGGTAAAGATGTTCTAACCATCCATAAAGATGCCATCCAACCAGGCCAACGTGTCCTAATCACGGATGATTTGTTGGCTACAGGCGGTACAATCGATGCGACGATTCAATTAGTGGAGCAACTTGGCGGTGTGGTTGCAGGGATTGCTTTCTTAGTTGAGTTAAGTTATTTAGAAGGTAGAAAAAAACTTGATGGTTATGATGTTTTAACATTGATGCATTATTAAACCATTAAAGAGGGCACTCGGGACGAGTGCTCTCTTTATATAAAAAAGCGGAAGCGCCCGTTTAGCGGCGTATGGCCTGGAGCGCTTTGACTGAGATAAAGGAAACACGGAGGTCGTTAGCGATCCGATGTTGACTTATCGTAGGGAGAAGAGCGAAGGACACTAGCCGCTGGGCGCTGGAGCTAGACAGTTATCCAAATATTAAGAACGAATGCACAATTTTTCCTGAATAGTGTGGAAAAAGACTCTCTATCTCTTTACAACTTGGCTTTTTTTTTCGATAATAATAACAATCATTCCTATTTAGAACAAATTTTTAGAGAATGACATTTATATAAATAAAATGAGACGAAAATAAAGGTGATTTCATGGCGAATGATCTAGTGTTAACAGCCGACCAAGTCATCGACAAGACTCGGAATTATTTAAATGATGAACATGTTAAATTTTTGGAAAAAGCATACGAATTTGCAAAACATGCTCATCGTGAACAATATCGAAAATCGGGGGAACCGTACATTATTCATCCGATCCAGGTTGCTGGCATTCTAGCTGACTTGGAGATGGATCCTGCCACGGTTGCAGCTGGTTTTCTTCATGACGTCGTTGAAGATACGAGTATATCTTTAAAAGATATTGAGTCTTCTTTTAATGACGAAGTGGCCATGCTTGTCGACGGCGTAACCAAATTAGGGAAAATTAAATATAAATCTCACGAGGAACAGCAGGCAGAAAACCACAGAAAAATGTTTGTGGCAATGGCTCAGGATATCCGGGTCATCCTTATTAAGCTTGCCGACCGTTTGCATAATATGCGGACACTTAAACATCTTCCTATAGAAAAGCAGCGTCGGATTTCAAATGAAACACTTGAAATTTTTGCACCTTTGGCACATCGTCTTGGTATTTCTAAGATTAAATGGGAACTGGAAGATACAGCATTAAGGTATTTAAATCCGCAGCAATATTATCGAATTGTTAACTTAATGAAAAAGAAGCGCGCTGAACGTGAGCAATATTTAGTGGATGTCATTGAAGAAGTAAAGAACCGAATGGGTGAAGTGTCCATTAAAGCAGAGCTTTCTGGCCGTCCGAAGCATATTTATAGCATTTATCGGAAAATGGCTTTGCAAAACAAGCAATTCAGTGAAATTTATGATTTGCTAGCTGTTCGAATCGTCGTAAACAGTATTAAAGATTGCTATGCTGTTTTAGGGATTATTCACACTTGCTGGAAACCAATGCCCGGCCGTTTCAAGGATTATATCGCGATGCCGAAGCCTAATATGTATCAATCCTTGCATACTACCGTAATCGGCCCAAAAGGAGATCCGCTTGAGGTTCAAATTAGAACGTATGAGATGCATCGGATTGCTGAATTCGGGGTGGCAGCACACTGGGCTTATAAAGAGGGCAAAGAAGCACTTAACGAGAGCACTTCTTTTGAACAGAAATTAACCTGGTTCAGAGAAATACTCGAGTTCCAAAATGATACCGCCAATGCGGAAGAGTTTATGGAGTCATTGAAAATTGACTTATTTTCGGATATGGTTTTTGTGTTTACACCAAAAGGTGATGTCATTGAGTTGCCGTCTGGTTCTGTTCCTATTGATTTTGCTTATCGAATTCACTCCGAAATTGGCAATAAGACGATAGGCGCAAAAGTGAATGGCAAAATGGTGACGCTGGACTACCGGCTTAAGACTGGTGATATCATCGAAATCCTTACATCGAAACATTCATACGGTCCAAGTCAGGATTGGTTGAAGCTGGCGCAAACATCGCAAGCGAAAAACAAGATTCGGGCCTTCTTTAAGAAGCAGCGCCGTGATGAAAATGTCGATAAGGGCAAAGAGATGGTTGAAAAAGAAATCCGTAATATGGAGTTCGATATTAAAGAAATATTCACCGCTGACAATCTGAAAAAGGTTGCTGAAAAGTTTAATTTCTCCAGTGAAGAAGATATGTATGCAGCAGTTGGTTATAATGGTGTAACGGCTTTACAGGTCGCCAACCGATTAACCGAGAAATGGCGCAAAAAGAGGGATCAGGAGCAGAGTTCAAATATTACCAATGCCATAACGGACCTAAAAACCTTCCCATCTTCCAAAAAACGTGAATCCGGTGTCCGAGTTTCCGGGATTGATAATTTACTGATTCGGTTATCAAGATGCTGTAATCCGGTTCCAGGCGATGAAATTGTTGGTTTTATTACAAAAGGCCGCGGGGTCTCTGTACATCGTTCGGACTGTACGAACATTGATTCTAATGATGCTCAGTCAAGGTTAATCCCGGTAGAATGGGAATCGTCCTTAAATGATCGGAAAGAATATAATGTCGATATTGAAATTAACGGTTATGACCGTAGAGGGCTTCTGAATGAAGTACTTCAAGCGGTAAATGAAACGAAAACAAATATCTCTGCCGTTTCAGGCAAATCGGATCGGAATA
Source organism: Neobacillus sp. BF23-41 (assembly GCF_041106275.1). Lineage (NCBI taxonomy): Bacteria > Bacillati > Bacillota > Bacilli > Caryophanales > Bacillaceae > Neobacillus > Neobacillus sp. BF23-41. The sequence continues at coordinate 365,183 of NZ_JBGBPR010000003.1, read as the reverse complement.
AAATGGCGACGATTAACATGTCGATTGCCATCCACAATGTGAACCATTTACAAAAGGTGGTTGAACGAATTAAACAGATCCCCGATATTTATTCCGTCCGTCGAATGATGAATTAAGGAGTTTCCAAAAATGCGTGTAGTTGTTCAACGAAGTAAAGGTGCCAGCGTAACTGTTGGCGGGGAAGTAACTGGTCAAATAACAAAGGGGTTTGTCTTACTTGTCGGTATCACCCATGCTGACAAAGAAGAGGATGCCATCTACCTAGCCGATAAAATTGCCAACCTCCGTATTTTTGAGGATGCCGATGAAAAGATGAATCTATCTTTATTAGATGTTGGCGGTGAAATTCTTTCTGTTTCGCAATTTACTCTTTACGGTGATTGCCGAAAGGGGAGAAGGCCAAACTTCATGGAAGCGGCCCGGCCAGACCAAGCTGTTCAACTTTATGAGTTACTTAACAGCTTGCTGAGGGAAAAAGGGATTTGTGTTGAAACCGGCATATTCGGTGCGATGATGGATGTTGAACTCATCAATGACGGTCCCGTGACGTTGATACTCGAAAGTAAATCATAAAAAAGGCTTGGCACTTTTAAAGTGTACCCGTTGTAAAGGACATTTAAAAAAAGACTTAGGCAGTTTGAACTAACCTATTCAAATGAGACATTGAAAAAGCATCAATTACGCTACCTGTTCCCTCAACTCAATAGGGGATAGGTAGTTTTAATTTTGCCTGAAGTAGTGTTTGAATATTCACCACTTAATTTCATTTGAATAACAGTCATTTTAACTTCTTCTGAGTAAGTATTTTTTTCCCCAAAAGAAAACACCTCCTGAGTTTCGTATTATTTAAATACGATTCAGGGGGTGCTTTTTCCTCTGTCTTATTTAACTAGGTCTCTCCAGTTTTTGCCCGGTTTTTCTTATTACTTCCATTGTAAAAAACAACCGGACGAATCGATTGATTTGCCCGGTTAATAAAAGCTTTATTTATCCTGTTTAACAAAATAATGACTCTTTCTGTAAACCATCGCTTCCATTGTTGCGATTAGTTCATTTTCACTTTGGACATCGATTTTGTACCAAGCGAGTTTGTGATTTTTCTTTATTTCTTTTGCATTTGCAGTTAGAGTCCTGCCACGTTTGCCAGCTGATATAAAGTTAACATTGGTTGTGACACCCACAGCTGTTTTGCCATATGAGTTGCTCGCTGCGGCAAATACGTAATCTGCAAGTGAAAAGATAATGGCACCGTGAACTGTTCCATGTGCATTAAGCATCCGGTCGTCAGGGATTAATTCCGCTTCCGCTGTTCCAGGTCCTAGATTTGTCAGCTTCATGCCAAGAAAAGCTGCAAATGGTTCGTCTTTTAGAACTTGCTTAATTTCATCATAATGTAAATCGTGAATTGCCTGATCATCTAATTGAATTGTCATGGAATTCTCCTTTCCTTAATGATCTTTTGCTGAGCTAATGCCATACCCAGTGTTTGATTTAAACAATACTTCTGCGAATTTATTTTTGTCTTCTTTTGCTTTAGACAACATTGTACCTATATAGGCACCTATAAAGCCAAGAGGCACGGTGAAAATGGTCGGATTGCTCATTGTGAAAATAGGGTCTCCTGTGAAAATACCCATTCCAGGTTGGGGATTCCATACATTCGGACTAAGCAAAACTAAAACTAGAGAGCTGATTAACCCAAACAGCATGCCAGTGATCGCTCCGATTGCATTAAATCGTTTCCAGTAAATTGTGCAAAGAATAACCGGCAAGTTGGCGCTTGCTGCAATACCTAATGCAAGTACAGAAAGAAAAGCAACATTCAGCGACTGTGCGAACAAGGCTAGCACGATTGAAATAGCCGCAACACTAATTGCCGAGATACGTGCTACAAGAACTTGCTGATTTTCAGTCATTTTTCCGTCTTTAATAATTTCTCCATAAATGTCATGTGCAAAGGCGGATGCTGACGTTAAAACAAGGCCGGATACTACCGCTAAAATAGTGGCAAATGCGACAGCTGAGACGAATGCAAACAAGAATTCACCGCCTACGGTTAATGCGAGAAGCGGCGCGGCCATGTTTCCAGCAGGGTTTGCTTCAACAATGCGGTCAAAACCGACGAATGAAGCAGCACCGAACCCTAGGAAAATCGTCATAATAAAAAATACGCCAATAAACCATGTTGAATATACAACAGATTTTCGTGCCGTCGCCGCATCTTTTACAGTAAAGAAGCGGACAAGTAAATGCGGAAGTCCTGCTGCGCCGAGGACAAGTGACATATTAAATGAAATCATATCAAGTCCATTCGTGTATTTATTACCTGGATTTAAAAAGTCAATACCAAGGGGTGTTGCTGTCTTAACATGGTGGAACATTTCTGAGATGTTAAAGTTATATCGGGAAAATACAATAAACGTCAAAACGGAAGAACCGCCCAGCAAAAGCGCGGCTTTTGTTATTTGTACCCAGCTTGTCGCCCGCATCCCACCGAAAATAACATAAATTGTCATTAATACACCAACGAGAAGAACTGAAAGACCATAATCGATTCCGAGAAGAAGTTTAATCAATCCACCCGCACCAACAAGTTGAGCAATCATATAAAAAATAGAAATGACAAGAGTGTTCGCTGCAGCGATCCCACGTACCTTTTTGGACTTAAAACGAGCAGAAATCATATCGGCTAACGTGTATTTTCCAAGATTACGAAGCGGCTCCGAAACAAGGTATAATAAGACAAGGAACGCGACAAGATTGCCAATGCTCATATAAAATCCATCGAAACCAATCAGAGCGATAGCCCCAGTAATACCGAGAAAAGAAGCGGCAGACATAAAGTCACCAGCTACAGCCAATCCATTTTGCCATGCAGTCAACCCGCCGCCAGCTGTATAAAAATCGCTCGCGTTTTTCGTTTTTTTAGAAGAATAATAGGTTATTGTAAGCGTTAACAATATAATGCCTAAAAAAAGTATAAGAGATAATGTACTCATCAGCCAAGCTCCTTCTGGTATTTAGTTAAAATATTTTGGGCCATTTTGTCATACTTCTCTGATTTCTTAAGGTAGACAATTCCACCGATCCAAACCACAACGAATTGAAGAAGTGCATAAACCCATGCCCATGTTATACCAAGAAAAGCTTCTCCTTTTAATACATTTGTATAAGCAGCTAACACAGGTAGAACAAAATAAAACGTAAGGAAGAAAGTGGTGACCGGGATAATAAATGCTTTTTTCTTTTGAAGTAAACCCTTAAAATCTTCTGTTTCAACCAATTGATAATAGGGCCTCTTTTCGACATGTTCTTCGGTTAAGTAGCTTTTTTTTACTGGTGATTCCATAATAACCCCTCCTTGAATAAAACGATTTTAAAACGGTATTGATAAAAAGTGATATATGTCACTTTCGTTTTAAACCTATCATAATTAGAATATTAAGTAAATTAAAATATTTAATAAAATTTTATATTTTCTATTAAAATTCAAAGTTAACACTATTGACAACGTGGAAATGTCGTATTAATCTGAAAATGTATATTACTAGATTTTTTATTTTCGTTTTAATTCTGTTATGTAATTTCAGGAACAATGAAAAGCAAATGAGGGGGACTGACACAATGTACAATCCAGAAATTGAAACTGCTACCCGTGTTGAAATGGAAAGCTTGCAGCTGGCACGTCTTCAAAAAACGGTTAGTAATGTATTTGAGAATGTACCATTTTACAAAGAGAAATTTGATGAACTGGGTATTACGCCAGAAGATATTCAACAGTTAAGCGATGTGACAAAGCTTCCATTTACCAAAAAACGGAACTTTCGTGAGCAATACCCATTCGGTCTATTTGCAGTTCCCATGGATGAGGTTGTCCGCGTTCATGGATCGTCTGGAACGAGTGGAAAACCGACAATTGTAGGATATACAAAAAATGATATTGAAAACTGGTCCGTAATGGTTGCGCGTGCAATTGTCACTGCAGGTGGCCGGAAATCTGATATTTTTCATAACGCCTATGGCTATGGATTGTTTACAGGTGGACTTGGTCTTCATTACGGAGCAGAAAAGCTAGGCGCTGCAACATTACCAATTTCAGGGGGAAACACAGATCGACAAATTACACTTATTAATGATTTGAAACCGAGGGGTATTTGCGGAACGCCATCTTATATTCTAAATATTGCTGAAAAGATGGAAGAAATGGGGATGGACCCTGCTGATAATGGAATCGAATATGGTATTTTTGGCGCTGAGCCTTGGTCAGAAGAAATGAGAGCGACACTTGAAAAGAAATTAAATTTGAAAGCGGTTGATATTTACGGCTTAAGTGAAGTAATGGGACCGGGTGTTGCGATAGAATGTCATGAAGCACAGGATGGACTTCATATCGCAGATGATCACTTCCTGGTTGAAGTGATTAATCCAGATACGCTCGAACCGTTAGCAGATGGAGAAGTTGGAGAACTTGTTTTTACTAGCTTAACGAAGGAAGCGCTGCCAATTATTCGTTATCGAACAGGGGATCTTTCCTCTATTACTCGAGAAAAATGTAAATGCGGACGTACGACAACAAGAATGTCCAGGGTAAAAGGTAGAACAGATGACATGATCATTGTCAGAGGTGTAAACGTTTTCCCTTCTGAAATTGAACGGGCATTGTTGCAAGTGAAGGGACTCGTTCCTCATTATCAGATTCACCTTGTAAAGAAAGGTGCAATGGACAGTGTTGAATTACATGTTGAAATTGAAAGTGATTTCTATACTGGAATTGATGGAGACTTAACACATGCCAATGTTCAGAAATTGAAGAAGACGGTCCAGCACCATATGAAAAACACATGTCTAGTGACGATGGATATCGTTGTCAACATTCCAAAAGGCATCCCGCGTTCTGAAGGAAAGGCCATTCGTATTGTTGATAAGCGAAAAAGTGCTATGATCAGCGTATAATGAATCTGTCATTATCCCAGCAGGGAATGATGCATGCAGTTCCTTCATTTTCGTCAAGAAGAACAAATGCCATTCCCTTCCGATTGTAATCAAAAATTTCTGGTGCCCGTGCACCGCATCCACAATTTAGCGAATAAAGTAGGGTCGTCACGGTTTAAAGTATCGTTGAAATAATGGAAAGTATTGCCCATTCTTTTTATTTTGAAATAATGACGCAATATTCTTGCTTTCTATATAACAATAAAATATAATTACGTTAAATAAACGTTATATTGTTTTTAAGAAAAGGGGGATTTGAAATGAGCGTTCTTTTAAATGAAATAACAGAACAGGAAAAGCTGGAGCAATTTAGAGCTAGGATCGAAGCTGGAGATAAAATTGAAGCAGATGATTGGATGCCAGATGAATATCGGAATACATTAATCAAATTAATTTCCATGCATGGTATGAGCGAAATAATGGGAGCACTTCCTGAAAAGGAATGGGTACCGAAAGCTCCTACTTTGCATAGGAAACTTGGGATTATGGCGAAGGTACAAGACGAAATGGGACACGGACAATTATTGCTTCGTGTGGCGGAAGATTTATTGAAACCATATGGAAAAAAGCGGGACGATCTGATGCAGGATCTTTTTACTGGGAAATTAAAGTTCCATAATGTTTTCCATATGGAAGCTAAATCATGGGGAGATGCAGGGCTGATTGGCTGGTTAGTTGACGGAGCTGCCATTATCACCCAAACGGATATGCTTGGTGCATCTTACGGTCCATATGCCCGTGCCTTACACAGAATTTGTGCAGAAGAGGTTTTCCACGCTCAACACGGAGAAGCCATTATTATGGCTTTAGCTGAAGGGACAGAAGAACAGAGACAAATGGTGCAAGATGCACTTAATTATTGGTGGGAATCTTTGCTGCTTTTCTTCGGACCGCCAAGCAAGAATGAAATGGGTGCTTCAAAACAAGATGTTACCTTAAAGTATAGAATCAGAACGGGCACGAATGAAGGACTTCGTCAATCTTTCTTTAGCAAGTATATTAAGCGGATTCATTCACTTGGTTTTACCATTCCGGATGAAACGCTGCGATTTGATGAAGAAACAGGAAAATGGATTTATAAACAGCCTGACTGGAATAAATTGAAGAAGATTGCTAGAAATGAAGGACCTCGTTCACAAGAGCGCTTGAATCTTAGGAGAATTTCATACAAAAATAACCAATGGGTACGTGAAGCATTGTCTCCAAAGACTGTCTAAGGGAGGGGAAGGAACATGGAAACTAGGCAAGAATCATATTTTGAAGAGTTTGAAGTATTTAGCCGCAAGACCCCAACTGCACCAGTACAATATCATTTTAGCTTGCTCGCACCAAATGAGGATATTGCGATCCTGATGGCACAGGAAAACTTTATGCGACGTGAAGCAGTGGATGATATCTGGGTTGTGAAACGTCAGAATATACGTAAAATGACTTCGGAAGAAAAGAAAACGCTTCAACGTTTAGATAATAAAGAATACCGCACAACAAAAGGGTATGGCTATTTAAAGAAAAAATGGCGGAAATATGAACAAGAAATGCTTGATGAGAAGGAAATTTTGTCTTGGGCAGGAGGCGTAAAAAATGGCAAATAATTCATCAGTAGAGAAAACGGCAATTAAAGAGTTGCTATTTCAATTAGCAGACGATGATTTTATCCATTCCTATCGTGGATCTGAATGGCTGGGTCTCGCTCCTCACATTGAGGAAGACGTAGCAACTTCCTCCATCACCCAAGATACAATGGGCCATGCGGCCATATTCTATCAATTGCTAGAAGAACTCGGTGAAGGGAATGCAAATCAGCTGGCCCATGATCGTCCAGCTAATGCAAGGCGCAATGCGATTATCTTGGAACTCGTGAATGGACCTGGCTATTATATGAAAGAACCGGATTATGATTGGGCTTTTGCGGTAGTACGAAATTATTTTTATACCCAAGCCAAAATGATTAAGATTCAATCATTACATTCAAGTTCGTATGAGCCGCTGGCTGAAGTTGCCGCAAAAGTGCAAATGGAACTTTACTATCATCTAATGCATTGGAAAACATGGTTCGTTCAACTTTTAGGTTCAGGCCATGAAGAAGCTGTTTCCCGAATGAAAGCAGCTATTGAAATAACGTTGCAAGATTTCCAAGGTGTGTTCTCTCTGGGAGAACATCGAAATAAAATCATGCAACAAGGTTTAATTGAAAGCGAAGTGGTTTTACTGAATAAGTGGAATCAGGCTGTTGCACCTATATTGGAAAGTGTTGGGCTCCAAGGACCCCTTGAAATAGGAATGGCTCAAGGCGATGGACGAAATGGGAAGCACACAGAGGATTTAGAGAAGGCACTCGAAACTTTAAGTGAAGTATACGCTAGTAATAAAGCAGCTTCCTGGTAATACAAAAGGAAAAGGGGGAGGGGTACGATGCCTACCGTGTTATTAACATCAGAAGAAATATATAAACTACTGGAAAACGTAAAAGATCCCGAAATTAATACAGTCAGCATTCTAGATTTAGGAATGGTGGAAAATGTGGAGATATCAGGATCAGATGTTTCAGTAAAAATACTGCCTACCTTTCTAGGTTGCCCAGCTCTTCCTATCATTCAAAAAAATGTTGAAACGGCTGTTAAACAGCTGCCAAGCGTAGAAGGAGTGAGCGTAGAATTCCTACGTTTCCCATCCTGGACATCTGACCGGATTACGGAAAAGGGGAAAGCGGGACTAAAGGTATTCGGAATCTCCCCTCCCCCTCGACAAATGAAAGAGGATGGATCGTGGCATATAGATTGTCCGTATTGTGAATCGACGTATGTCACGATGGAAAACATATTCGGACCAACAGCGTGTCGCAGCATTTTATATTGTAAATCATGTAAAAATCCATTTGAAGCAATGAAACCAATGATTAAATTTATGTAAAATATGGAGGGAATAAAATGGTAAAGTTAATTGCTCTATATAAGCAGCCGGAAAATAAAGAAGAATTTGATGAACATTATTTTAATGTTCACGGTCCGCTCACAGATAAAATCCCAGGTCTTCAAAAAATGGTCGTTACGAAAATCGTCGGAACACCAATGGGGAAAGACTCTGAATATCACATTCTATGCGAAATGTATTATAAAAATCATGAAGCGCTTCAACAAGGTATGCGTTCCCCTGAAGGAAAAGCATCAGGAAAAGACTTGATGGGCTTTGCTGGGAAACTCGTAACCATGATGATTGGTGAGGAAGTTTAAGGATGGGACTGTTTCAATATATTGAAACTTCTGTCGAGAATGAAATTGGTTTTATTACCTTAAATAGGCCTAAACAATTGAATGCGCTTAACCGGACGATGGTCGGTGAAATTGTTTCTGCAGCAGAAGAATTCGACCGTGATACCCAAGTGAAAGTAATCCTATTATCCGGTCATGGAAAAGCATTTTCTGCTGGGGCGGATATTGATGAGATGGCCAATGATAATCCAATTACGTTGGAATTGTTAAATCAATTCGCTGATTGGGACCGGTTAAGTCTCGTTAAAAAGCCTATCATTGGTGCAGTCAAAAGCTTTGTATTCGGCGGTGGCTTTGAACTTGCCCTATCATGTGACTTACTTATAGCTGCAGGAGATACACTGTTTTCCTTCCCAGAGGTAACACTTGGAGTTATGCCTGGAGCAGGAGGGACACAAAGACTGACGAAGCTAGTAGGTAAAACAAAGGCACTTGAATGGATCTTGACCGCCGAAAGAATCAATGCAGAAACAGCCTTAAAATATGGCATTATTAATAAAATTGTCGCACCTGAATTATTGATGGAGGAAGCAATAGCTTTCGCAAGAAAGATTGCGGTACAGCCATCTTTAGCGGTCAGAATGATCAAAGATTCTGTTAATAAGGCAGTGGATTACTCCTTATATGAAGGAATGCAATATGAAAGAAAAAATTTCTACTTGCTCTTTGCTTCAGAAGATCAAAGGGAAGGCATGGAAGCGTTTGTAGAAAAAAGAAAGCCTAATTTTACAGGCAGATAAGGAGTTATGCTATGTACGAAACAATTACTTATCGGATTGAAAACGGGGTAGCTTGGCTCAGTCTAAACCGACCTGATAAACTGAATGCTTTTACATCACAAATGAATAAAGAAATCCAAAGGGCAATTAAACAATCGTCAAACTCTCATGAAGTGCGTGCGATTGTCATTAACGGAGAAGGAAGGGCCTTTTGTTCCGGCCAAGACCTAGCAGATGTGGATGACAGCATGAATTTAGGTCAAATGCTCCGTAACAATTACGGTCCGATGATGAAGGAAATCGCCAGATGTGAAAAACCAATTATTGCAGCAGTAAACGGTGTGGCTGCAGGGGCGGGCTTCAGTCTGGCATTAGCCTGCGATTTCCGTCTTGTCTCTGAGAAAGCAAGCTTTTTAAATGCCTTTGTCAATATTGGGTTAATTCCTGATTCGGGTAATCTGTATTACCTTTCACGAATTGTGGGTCATGCAAAAGCATTAGAGCTATCTGTTTTGGGAGAAAAGGTACCTGCTACTGAGGCAGAAAAAATGGGTCTTGCTACAAAAGTAATCGGTGTAGAGGACTGGAACGAGCAAGTGACAGCCTTTGCAGAAAATATTGCCAGCAGACCAACGAAAGCAATCGGCTTAATCAAAAGGTATTTAGAAGCCTCCTACCATCATTCTTTTGAAGAATATTTGAAAGAAGAAGCGGAAGGACAACGAATTGCCGGCTTAACGAAAGATTATGTTGAAGGGGTAACGGCATTTACTGAGAAACGCAAAGCTCAATTTATAGGTGAGTAACATAAAAAAGGGAGTGGGATGAAATGGTAAAAGTACAGGAAGCAGCAATTTTTGAAAAAGTAGAAATGAAGCGTGATTATTACCATCTAGTTATTAATGGTGAAAGAGTGGAAAGTTCTAATGGAGCCACTATTGATGCTTACAATCCTGCCACTGGTGAAATCCTTGCCAAGGTTGCAAAAGCTACACAAGAAGATGCAGAAAGAGCGGTACAAGCAGCTCTTGCAGTATTCGAAAACGGTAAGTGGAAGAGATCTCCTATTAATAAACGCTCTCGTACTTTAAATAAAATTGCGGCGATTATGCGTTCCCGTTTTAATGAATTAGTTGAATTAGAAGTATTAAATAGCGGTAAATCGATTTCGGCCGCACAAGGTCAAGTTATGCAAGCTGTTGAAGTTTTCGAATTTTATGCAGGTGCCATTGTAGGACATAGCGGCTCCGTAAATAATATGGCAGGTCAATTCCATAACTATACAGAGAAAGAACCTGTAGGTGTATGCGCACAAATTATTCCTTGGAACTACCCTTTGATGATGGCGGCGTGGAAAATTGCACCTGCAATCGCGGTTGGATGTTCTGTCATTGTGAAACCGGCTTCGTTAACTCCGATAACTGCCATTGTCTTAGGTGAAATTTGTATTGAAGCAGGAGTTCCCGCAGGAGTAGTTAATGTTATTCCTGGTTCTGGTTCTGACGTTGGAAATTATCTAGTTGAACATCCGAATGTAAGTAAAGTAGCTTTCACAGGTTCTACACCAATTGGCAGAGATATCATGGGCAAGGCTTCACAAACATTAAAGCGTGTAACATTGGAGCTTGGCGGGAAATCTCCGAATATCGTGTTCGAGGATGCTGATATTGAAGCGGCTATAGATGGGTCACTATTCGGTATTTTCTATAATACAGGACAATCTTGTGAGGCTAGATCTCGCTTATACGTACACGAGGATATTTATGATGAATTTGTTACTAGATTCGTAGAAAAAACGAAAAAGCTTAAATTGGGAAATCCATTAGATAAAGAAACACATGTTGGGTCCGTTATCGATCAAGGTCAATTAGATGTTGTTGATAGCTATGTTCAATCAGCTATTGCAGATGGAGCTGAAATCTTAGTAGGTGGAAAGCCGGCTGTAGTTGAAGGATTCGAAGGCGGTTATTGGTACGAGCCGACGGTCATTGGTAATGTAAATCACAATATGAAAGTAGTGAAAGAAGAAATCTTTGGACCAGTTGTTGTAATCATGAAGTTCAAAGATGAAAAAGAGGCAATTAGACTAGCAAATGACACAGAGTTTGGTCTTGGTTCTGCTCTTTGGACGAAAGATGGTGCCCGTGCAACTCGTGTTGGTAACCAAATCCAAGCAGGGATTGTCATGGTAAACTGCCCATTCTCAGCTTTCCCAGGAACACCTTTCGGCGGTTATAAACAATCGGGGTTCGGAAGGGAGCTTTGTATTGAGACATTAGATCTTTATACTGAAACAAAAAGTTTTATTTCCTATTATGGAAGCCGCCCATTAAATCCTTTCGGCATTTAATAAGGTGAAACTTCTATCAGGGGCCTGCCGTTGATGGATATTAAACCGAGATACAAAATAGTGAATAAAGGCTGGCTGAAACATATTTCAGAAAAATCATTCGGGTATAGCTGGATGCTAATCTGATTCTATCGCAGCCAGCCTCTATTATGTGGAAGGAGACAGTTAGATGATTACAAACATAGTAGTCGTAGGCTCTGGAGTAATGGGCAGAGGGATCGCCTATGTAGGAGCGACTGGAGGATTTGACATAACATTAGTAGATGTGAATTCATCTGCATTAGACAGCGCGAAAAAAGAGATTGATATTATTTTTGAAAAAGGTGTACGTTACGGAAAAATCACTTCTGAAGAAGCGGATGCAGGAAAAAGTCGATTGTTATATTCTTCCAATTTAAAAGAAGCTGCTATTAAAGCTGATTTAATTATAGAGGCCGTTCCAGAGCGTGCAGAAGTTAAAAAAGCTGTTTTTGAAACAATAGAAGAACATGCACAGGATCACTGCTATTTTGCTACTAATACTTCCACTATGAGCCCGACAGAAATTGGTTCTTATGGAAAGCGTCCTGAAAAAACGATTGCGATGCATTTCTTCAATCCTGTACAGAAAATGCCGCTAGTCGAAATTGTACGCGGCCTCGAAACGAGTGATGAAACAGCAGCAGTCATAAAACAGGTTGCTGAGAAGATGGGAAAAGAGACAGTGGTCATTAACGAATTTCCTGGTTTTGTAACAAGTCGGATCAGCTGCCTGGTTGGGAATGAAGCATTCTATATGCTTCAAGAAGGGTTAGGAACACCTGAAGAAATTGATAAAGCAATCAAGCTAGGATTGAATTATCCTATGGGCCCATTTGAGCTGGGGGATTTAGTAGGACTAGATGCCCGTTTAAATAATTTAAAATATTTACATGAAAAACTTGGTGAAAAATACCGTCCAGCGCCACTTCTTGAACAGTATGTAAAAGCGGGAAGACTGGGCCGCAAGTCTGGTAAAGGTGTGTACGACTATACAAAAATTGAAGAGCTGGTGGGAAAATGAGGGACGTTGTCATTGTTGATGCGGTAAGAACACCTATCGGGAAGTATAAAGGAGCATTAAAAAGTGTACGTCCAGATGATCTCGGAGCAATTGTCATTAAAGCGCTGACAGAGCGGAATCCAGGGCTGCCGCCGGAACAAATTGAAGATGCCATCTTCGGAAATGCGAATCAGGCAGGAGAGGATAACCGAGATGTAGCGAGAATGTCCGCACTTTTAGCTGGTCTTCCGGTGAACGTTGGTGGAACTACTATTAATCGTTTGTGCGGATCAGGACTTGATGCGGTTATGTATGCTGCACGATCTATAGCTGTAGGGGAAGGCGATATTTACATCGCAGGGGGAACGGAAAGTATGACAAGAGCACCATATGTCATGGCAAAACCTGAGAGTGACTTCCCTCGGGGATCGATGGAGCTTCAGGATACAACGATTGGATGGCGATTTACGAATAAAAAGCTAGAAGAGATGTATGGAGCAGATTCCATGCCTCAGACAGCTGAAAATGTGGCGCAACGCTGCTCAATTTCACGGGAAGATCAGGATCAGTTTGCACTTCAAAGCCAGCAGCGGGCAAAAAAAGCAATGGAATCCAATCGTTTTGCGGAAGAAATTGTACCCGTTCGTTTTCATGATCGGAAAGGAAACGAGGTTGTCTTCGATCAAGACGAGCATCCACGTCCAGATACAACGATTGAAAAACTTGCTAAACTGCGTCCGATTTTTGAAGGCGGTACAGTAACAGCTGGTAATGCATCCGGAGTAAATGACGGTGCATCCGCTTTGTTATTAATGAGTGCGGATAAAGCAAAAGAACTTGGTTTGAAGCCCCTTGCAAAATATGTGGTTGGAGCGGTTGCCGGTCTTGAGCCTGCGGTTATGGGCCTTGGTCCAATTTATGCAACGAAAAAAGCGCTTGATCGGGCAAACTTATCGGTAAACGATATCGGTCTTGTAGAACTAAATGAAGCTTTTGCCTCACAGTCGCTGGAATGCATACGCCAGCTTGAGTTTGATCAGGAAAAGGTCAATGTAAACGGCGGTGCTATTGCGTTTGGACATCCACTTGGTGCAAGCGGAGCCCGTATTTTGACGACGCTTTTATATGAAATGAAAAAACAAAATGTTCAATATGGACTGGCGACAATGTGTGTAGGAGTCGGTCAGGGGATAGCGGCGATTATTGAAAATATAGACTAGGATCTAAAATGGGCTGTCTCGAATTTGTGGGATGGCCTCTATTTTAAAAAAGGCTGTGTTAAAGCTCAATGTTGATTTTGCAAACTATGTTGATTGGAGCGGAAGGCACGAGACTCCTGCGGGAAAAGAAGGTCTTGGGAGACCCCACAGGCGCAAAAGCGCCGAGGAGACACCCGGACCGCCCGCGGAAAGTGAAGTGCCTGTAGCGGAAATCAATAGGCAAATTTAGCACAGCCTTAAAAAAGAGAGGGAACGGCCATGGGAAACGTATTATATGAAGTGAAAGGTCATATCGGATATGTAACAGTAAACCGACCGGACGTATTGAATTGTTTTAACTATGATACACTTCGTGAACTGCAGGAGGCTGTTGATTCCATTCATGTAAATCCTGAGGTACGCGTTGTTATTTTTACAGGAGCCGGCCAAAAAGCATTCAGTGCCGGTGCTGATTTGAAAGAAAGAAAAACCTTAAATGAGTCAGAGGTAAGAAGAAATGTGAAAGCGATTCGTGATTTGTTTAATAGTATTGCCAGCTTGCCGCAGCCGACAATCGCAGCGGTTAATGGTTACGCGCTGGGCGGAGGATTTGAGTGGCTACTGTCGTGTGACTTTGCGATTGCGGCACAAGGTGTATCCATGGGGTTGACCGAAACGAGCTGGGCAATCATTCCTGGTGCAGGCGGAACACAGCGCCTTCCACGACTGATTGGTGAAATGAAGGCCAAAGAATTAATTTTAACGGCGAAAAAAATCTCAGCTGAGGAGGCGCTCGACCTTGGTATTGTATTAAAAGTGGTGCCGCATGATGTTCTTTCTGAAGAGTGTAAACAATTTGCGGCAAACATGATGAAAAATGGGCCTGTCGCATTAAAACAGGCGAAATATGCGATTACTCAGGGAATGAACGCAGATTTACAGACGGGGCTTGCAATTGAAGCGAAAGCGTATGAACTGACGATTCCAACAGAAGACCGAATCGAGGCGCTCGATGCATTTAGTGAGCGGAGAATACCTCAATTTTCAGGGAGATGATATTGACGTTTGTGATATAATAGAAAAAACGTCTCGTTCAAAATTTGTAAGGGGCAGGGAAAAAGAAAGAGTGAAGAGTTTATGGGTGCAAACACACAATCGATGATTTTCACCATTTATGGAGATTATTTACGTCACTATGGAAATAAAATTTGGATTGGCAGCTTGGTTCGTTTATTGAAAGAGTTTGGGCATAATGAACAGGGCGTTCGTGTCGCTGTTTCCCGAATGGTGAAGCAAGGGTGGATTCAGTCAGAAAAGCAGGGAAACAAAAGTTTTTACTTTTTGACTGAACGAGGTGTTTCCCGGATGGATGAGGCCGCCAACCGAATTTTTAAGCTGAACCCGCATGAATGGGACGGAAAATGGCGTATTTTAATGTATTCGATTCCGGAAGAAAAACGACAGATTCGTGATGAGCTTCGACAGGAACTATTGTGGAGTGGATTTGGCAGTTTCTCTAATGCCTGCTGGATTTCACCGAATAACCTTGAAAAAGAAGTGAATCTTTTAATCGAAAAGTATGATATTAGTGAATACGTTGATTTCTTCGTCTCGGACTATAAAGGGCCAAAAGATAGTCAATCCCTTGTGGAAAAAAGCTGGCCGCTTGAGGAAATCGAGAATAAGTATGAGGAGTTTATCTCAAAGTACAGTAAGCAATTCATTGTACATCAAAGTGTGCTAAGCAATGGAGAAATGTCCGACTCAGAGTGCTTTGTGGAGAGAACAAATCTTGTTCATGAATACAGAAAATTTCTGTTCATTGATCCAGGTCTGCCAAAGGAACTTTTACCGCCAATGTGGAGTGGTAATCATGCGGCACTGCTGTTTAGTCAGTATTATCAACTTTTAGCGGAATCAGCTAGCAGGTTTTTTGAAAATGTCTTTGAAGCGGATAATGATTTGCGCAGAAAGGATCATTCCTATGACGCGAAAAATCATCCGTTAATTATTCATTCAAAAAAATAAAAGCTGCCCCAAAAGTCTTGAATGGAAGACTTTCGAAGCAGCTTTTTTTGTTTGGTAGGAAATTATAAAAAAATTTTAATGTGGATAATTAGAATGGTTATCTGAATCCAGCTCCAGCGCCCAGCGACTAGTGTACTTCGCCCTCCGCCATACGATAAGTCAACATCGAATCTTGCGCAGCTCCGTGTTGTCTAGCTTAGCGCCAAGGGGCTCGGGTCATAAGCCAATCCTTCAAGAAGGTTAAAGAACAACCTTCTCGCCGGCTCGTCTTATGCCTGTTGCCCCTGAGCAAGGCGCTTCCGCTTTCCTTTTTCATTGATCTCAGTTGGAGTGCTCCAGTCCATACGTCGCTTAACGGGCGCTTGCGGCTTTTGTTCTTAAAATCTTAAATTATCTATTTAAGGATCTCTTTAAATTCCCGTCCTTTTTGTACATATGAATCAGTAGAGAGGCGAATAAGTTCTAGGTCTTTATCGGTTAATTCCCTGACGACTTTTCCCGGTGATCCAACGACAAGTGAGCGTGGCGGTATCTTTTTGCCCGCGGCAATCAGTGTATTCGCACCAATAATGCATTCTTCGCCGATTTCTACGTTGTCTAATATGGTAGAGCCCATACCGATAATTGAACGTTTACCCACTTTGCAGCCGTGCAGAATAACGTTGTGCCCGACTGTAACCTCGTCTTCAATGATAACAGGACATCCTTCGAATAAATGAATGGTAGAGTTATCTTGAATACTGCACCTTGCGCCAATAATAATCGAATCCTCATCCCCTCGTAACACAGCATTAAACCAGATGGAAGATTCTTCTTTAATCGTAATATCGCCAATTAAGTGAGCACCAGGTGCCACGAAAACTGTTTTATGAATGGAAGGGGTTATGCCATTGAATGGGATGATCATTTCTTTCGCTCCTTTTAAAAAATCAGAATTGTTTTTCTATTGATTATAGTATAACATGAAATTAATAGGGGGTTGAAAAAATGAAATATATTTGCGAACTTTTTTCTATTCAATATCCAATCATTCAGGGGGGAATGGGGAATATAAGCAATGCTCAGCTTACGGCTGCTGTATCTGAAGCTGGAGGTCTTGGTACGATAGGCTGTGGAACGATGACCCTTGAGCAGGTCGAAGCCATTATTCTTGAAACCAAAGATAAAACGAATAACAGTTTTGCATTGAATATACCAATTAATGTTAGTCCTTATACAAAAGAAATGATTCAACTTGTGTTTAAGCATGAAATACCAATTGTTTCATTATCGGCTGGCAATCCTGCTCCTTTTATTCCACTCCTGCATGAAAAAGGCATAAAAGTAATTGCGGTTGTCGCGTCGGTCAAACAAGCTCAAAAGGCAGAGGCTGCAGGGGCAGATGTATTGGTGGCAGAAGGGTTTGAAGCAGCCGGTATTAATTCAAGTATGGAATTAACCACATTTACGCTCATTCCACAAATAAGCCGCCATGTCACAATCCCGGTTGTGGCAGCGGGTGGAATTGGAAATGGTCAAGGTCTGGCAGCGGCTTTGATGCTCGGAGCAGCTGGCGTACAGTTAGGTACCCGCTTGATAGCAACGAAAGAAGCACCATTTCATTCAACCTATAAACAAAGGCTTCTTGATGCAGGGGATAACGAAACCGTTATTTTAGGCCGGTCAGTCGGACAAGTAAGACGCGTTTTAAAAGCACCATATGCTGATAGCATTATCGAATCGGAACGAAGTGGAGTGGCTTCAGAACAATACCTCGAAATGACATCAGAGGACCATCACATTGCTGGTGCGATCCAGGGAGATGCTGAGAATGGTTTCATGAATTGCGGTCAGGTGGCCGGACTCATTGAACATATTCCAACCGTGAAAGAACTGCTCGACGGCATGATGAATGATGCTAAAAAACAAATGGAAGATCGATTAAGCAGCTTTACTGTGATGTTATAATTACATAATAATTGTTTTACGAACCTGGATAATGGAGTCTATAGGCGATCCAAATTATGGGTGGAGCAGTCTCGGTAGCCCACAACAAAACAAGCACACGTTATTGTCGTGTGCTTGTTTGTATTTCTTATACTATTTTTTGCAGTTTAAAGTAACGAATAGCAAAGGGTGCCTTACATTGATTTGAAATTAAAAGTGTCATTAATCATCCTCATCTTCATCATCGTCTTTGTCGTCTTTCTTATCTTTTCGCTCCTTGGAGTACCTATAATTTTGGCGTTTGCTAGATCGAGGAATTTGTAGAAACCTTCCAAGGCCCTTATTCATTCTCTTTAAAATATCTGGCTAATCCATTAAACAAACCAGAAGCGGCATTTTCTTGGAATCCACTGGATTTTATCGTCATTTCTTCTTCCGGGTTACTTAAATAGCCAAGTTCTATTAAAACAGCTTTTTGACTATTCTCACGGATCACATGGAAATCGCCAAACTGCACCCCACGGTTTTTCAATTTTGTTTGTCCAATAGTTGATGTAAAAATGGATTCAGCCAGGGCTTTTTGATAGGAATGATAATAAAAGCCAGTCATTCCACGAACACTACGATCTAAATTACTATCGTAATGAAGGCTGATAAAAGCATCCGCCTTGTAATTACGTGCCATATTCACTCGTGCAGCGAGTTGTAAGTAAGAATCATTTTTTCTCGTTACGTAAACATTAGCTCCTGCGGCTTTTAATTTATTAGATAAAAGCTGGGATGTCCTAAGTGTAAGCTCTTTTTCATATGTTCCGCTGCCTCCGGTAGCCCCTTTATCCACGCCGCCATGTCCTGGGTCCAGAACAATGGTTTTATTTTTAAGATATAATTCGGCTCCTGGCTTTTCAATCTGTTGTTTCGTTCCGTTAATGGAAACAAGCCAGCCAGCAACATACCCTGTTTTTCCGTTCTTCAGCTTAATCTTATACCAGTCATTAATTACCCTTTTAACGGAATAATTACTGCCCTTATTTGCACGCTCGAGGACACCTGACTGCACATTTGGTTCTTTTCGGATATTTGTCCCGTTATGTATTATCGTAATGATACTTTCCTTCACAGCTTGTCCAGATTGGGATTTCACTGTTTTTTTATCAAGATACCATACGGCAACCCATCCGAAACTACCAGTCTTGTATTCTATTTTTGCCCAGTTATTCTTCTCTTCTATTATCTTATAACTTAAACCATAGGTTACAGTCCCAATGAGGTTTGAATTAAATGAGGCCGCTGAGCGAATACTAAGACTATTCGCTGTTACGGTTCCGGTGACGGTACTGGTAGTCTTTTCGTTTTGAGTCGTGCCATTTTGAGCGCTTGATGATTGGCTGTCAATAAACTCAGAACTGACCCATCCCCTTAAATTAGAAAAGCCAACCTCTGACCAATTATTTTGTTTAGAATAAATGGTTACGCTTGTCCCACCTGTTAATTTCCCAATAACGGGACTCGATGTGGAGGGTTCACGTCTTATGTTTAATGTATCACCATTGACGATACCAATATTATTTTTCGTAGCAGTACTTTCTGGTTTACTATCTTGTTGGAAATCGTTATCTTTTGTGACTAGCCAATTAACTAACCAGCCAGTTTTACCAAATGATAATTGAATTTGAATCCAATCACCTTGCTCCTTTACAATCTGATAATTCTCGCCCCGATTGGCTATTTTTACAAGGGGATAACTCAAGCCTGGGCCGCCGCGGATATTGACTAAATCGGTGGAAATAGTAATGGAACCTGTCGCTGCTACACTTTTCCCTTGAGGAAGGAAGGCTCCAAAAATAAGAATAATAGATAATAGCAATAAACTATACTTCTTGACCATAACCCCCTCCTTTTCTAATAATTCAATTTTAACGTATTAAAAGCTGAAAATCATTCCTAAATTGCTAATATTGTCCAATAAATTGAGAAATACTTATTGATTATGCAAGTTTTTCACGAATGGTGGAAATAATATCAGTATTGAAGAAAGGGCAGAGGTGATTAAGAATGAGAGCGAGTGAAAAAGGAATGAATATCCAGTCAATGGATGGACGACTTTTCGGAGTTGATTTTCATGATTTTATTCAAAAGGAACAGCATACTACCTCGTTTGAACTGGCATCAGAATTTGGATTAACGATCGGTGATGTCAGAAAGTTAAAAAAACATTTAGAAAGATCATAAAACACTATTGACATTACCATCGATGCTCCGTAATATTAATAAAATAAAATGACATATTGCGACATAACCAATGATGGAGCATAGTAATTAAGCACAGTCATGAAAAGAGAGGAAATGCCCTAGGCTGAAAGCATTTCTACATGGAACTTAATGAAGGAACACTCCGTAGGCTTCTCTCTGAAAAAGGATCAACTTTAGTAGGAGAAGAACGTAGCAGGCGTTAACTGTTAAAGAGGAAGTGCATGAAATCTATGCCTTCAACTAGGGTGGCACCGCGGGATTATTATAACTCTCGTCCCTTGTATTCGTACAAGGGATGGGAGTTTTTTGTTGTTTAAAAGAAAAGCGGAAGCGTCCGTTTAGCGAGGTCCACTAGCCGCTGGACGCTCTTTTAGAAAAGCTAACGCTTTTCTTTCGTGCGAGGTATCGCTTTCGAAGCTTACTCTAATGGAGCTAGACACTATACTTACATAACTGATTAAATGAGGAGGTTTTCCACTATGTCAATAAGCATTCCACGGGGAACGCAAGACATTTTACCCGGAGAGGTTGAAAAGTGGCAGCTGATTGAAGCAAAAGCTAGAGAACTTTGTGAGAAATATCAATACAAGGAGATTCGCACCCCAATTTTTGAACATACCGATCTTTTTTCAAGAGGCGTTGGCGATAGCACCGATATTGTTCAAAAGGAAATGTACACATTTGAAGACAGGGGCAAAAGGAGTCTCACACTTAGACCTGAAGGAACTGCTGCGGTAGTTCGCTCCTATGTCGAGAAAAAAATGTTTGGGCTGCCTAATCAGCCTGTAAAGCTTTATTATATGGGGCCAATGTTTAGATATGAACGCCCACAAGCAGGACGGTTTCGCCAGTTTGTTCAGTTTGGAATTGAAGCCTTAGGCAGTAATGACCCTGCTATCGATGCAGAAGTCATTTCGCTCGCGATGAACTTGTATAAAGAAATGGGCTTAAAAAAGCTGAAGCTGATTATTAATAGTTTGGGTGACAAGGAAAGTCGGAACGCCCACCGCGATGCGTTAGTCAATCACTTTAAACCAAGAATTGGCGAGTTTTGTCAGGATTGTCAAAATCGTCTTGAAAAAAATCCGCTCCGTATTCTGGATTGTAAAGTGGACCGTGAGCATGAATTAATGAAAACAGCGCCATCGATTCTTGAGTTTCTGAATGATTTTTCAAAGAATTATTTTGAAAAATTACAGCGCTATTTAACCCAGCTTGATATTCCCTTTGAAGTGGATGCCAACTTAGTGCGCGGGTTGGATTATTATAACCACACCGCATTCGAAATTATGAGTAATGCGGAAGGCTTTGGGGCAATTACCACGCTTTGTGGAGGCGGCCGTTATAACGGGCTAGCTGAAGAAATTGGCGGTCCTGAAACGCCTGGAATAGGATTTGCCTTAAGTATCGAACGTTTTATTGCGGCTCTTAATGCAGAAGGAATCGAGCTGGAGATTAACGAAAGCATTGATTGCTATCTGGCTGCACTAGGGGAAGAAGCAAAGGATTACACGGTCGGACTGTTGCAGCAGCTGCGCAGGGCTGGCTTTTCAGCAGAAAGAGATTATTTAAATCGAAAAATTAAAGCTCAATTTAAAGCAGCCGATCGTCTAAAAGCAAAATATGTGGCGGTTCTTGGCGATGAGGAGCTTAAAAATAATAAAATTAATGTGAAAAATATGGCGACTGGTGAGCAAGTAGAAATCGATTTAGCAACTTTTATTAAACAATTCCAAGAGTTGCAGGAATAAGGGGAGGATATTTTATGTTTGGCAGATCATATTTTTGTGGGGAAGTACCTGAATCAGCAGTTGGTGAAAAAGTAACCTTGAAAGGCTGGGTCCAAAAAAGACGCGACCTTGGCGGATTAATTTTTATCGACCTTCGCGACCGTTCAGGTGTTGTTCAAGTAGTTTTTAATCCAGATTTATCTAAAGAAGCGTTGCAAATTGCTGAAAAGATCCGTAACGAATTTGTTTTAGATATTGTGGGTACTGTGGTAGCCCGCGATGAGGCAACCTTCAATGAGAATTTGAAAACAGGTAAAATTGAAGTGCAAGCGGAAAAAGTAACGATCATTAATGAAGCGAAAACACCGCCATTCATGATTTCTGACAAAACCGATGCTTCAGAGGACGTTCGGTTAAAATACCGTTACCTAGACTTCCGCCGTCCGGTGATTTTTGAAACCTTAAAAATGCGTCACCAAGTAA
Source organism: Neobacillus sp. BF23-41 (assembly GCF_041106275.1). Taxonomy (NCBI): domain Bacteria; kingdom Bacillati; phylum Bacillota; class Bacilli; order Caryophanales; family Bacillaceae; genus Neobacillus; species Neobacillus sp. BF23-41. The sequence continues at coordinate 343,213 of NZ_JBGBPR010000003.1, read as the reverse complement.
CAAAGCAAATCAGGGATTTCCTAGACGGTGAAGGCTTTTTAGATATTGAGACACCCATTTTGACAAAAAGTACACCTGAGGGTGCACGTGATTATTTAGTGCCAAGCCGTGTTCATCCGGGTGAATTCTATGCGTTACCACAATCACCACAACTTTTTAAACAGTTACTTATGGTAGGTGGAATTGAACGCTATTATCAAATTGCGCGCTGTTTCCGCGATGAGGACTTACGTGCTGACCGTCAGCCTGAATTCACACAAATCGATATCGAAACCAGCTTTTTAAGCCAAGAAGATATCATGGGTATGATGGAAAAAATGATGACGAAGTTAATGAAAGAAGTAAAAGGAGTAGACGTACCTGCTGCCTTCCCACGCATGACTTACGACGAAGCAATGAGCCGGTTTGGATCGGATAAACCTGATACTCGTTTTGGACTTGAGCTTGTCGATCTTTCAGAAATCGTCAAGGACTCAGGCTTTAAAGTATTCGCTTCGGCAGTGGCAAATGGCGGGCAAGTTAAGGCGATCAATGTTAAAGGTGCAGCTGAGAAATACTCACGTAAAGACATTGATGCCTTAACAGACTTCGTTGCTGTGTATGGCGCGAAGGGGCTTGCTTGGCTTAAGGTGGACGCAGAAGGACTTAAGGGTCCGATTGCAAAATTCTTCTCTGAAGAAGACGCAAAAGCACTTACGAGTACGCTTGAAGCTTCATCAGGGGATTTGCTTCTGTTTGTTGCTGATAAGAAGAAGGTTGTCGCCGATGCTTTAGGTGCACTTCGACAAAAGCTGGCTAGAGATTTAGATTTAATTGATCCAAGTTTGTTCAATTTCTTATGGGTCACGGACTGGCCGCTTCTTGAGTATGATGAAGAGGATGGTCGTTATTACGCTGCCCATCATCCGTTTACGATGCCGTTTAGGGAAGATCTAGAGTATTTAGATTCAGATCCATCTAAAGTACGTGCCCAGGCTTATGACATTGTCTTAAATGGTTATGAATTAGGCGGAGGGTCACTCCGGATTTTTGAACGTGATATCCAAGAAAAGATGTTCAGCGTACTTGGGTTTACACCTGAAGAAGCAAAGGAACAATTTGGTTTCTTGTTAAATGCGTTTGAATATGGAACCCCTCCACACGGTGGTATCGCGCTCGGTCTTGATAGATTAGTCATGCTGCTTGCTGGCAGTACGAATTTAAGGGACACGATTGCTTTTCCAAAAACCGCAAGTGCAAGCTGCTTGTTAACGAACGCACCTGGTGAAGTTTCTGAGGCGCAATTAAAGGAATTAAATTTGTCACTAAATGTAAAAAAATAGCAGGAAATCGCTTTCATGAATCCTTGAATACCGATTTTTAATATGTTATTATAAAAGCATCAAAGAAGAGTCCTGAAATGTACGTTGCGTTGCCTGAAGTTTTGACCGAACATTATTTATACGGGAGTCTAGAGTTTCCTGATTGCGTAAATGCCTCACCCTTATACGGGTAAGGGGACTTACAATTTCGGGAATAGGACACCCACCTGCTGAGTGCGGGATCAAAACTAAGGAATTAAGAGTGACGGCATAATTGGGACTCTTTTCTATTTGCTTAAAACCAACCTCCTGAACGTTGCGGGAGGTTTTATTTTGCTTTCCAACTTTATTATTCCTATCAAGATACTTGTTTTTAATGGAGTGTATGATATATTTTTAATCGGGAAAAAGAAACTTAACGAATTTAATAAATTGGAGTGAACATAATGCTGCATCAATTTTCACGTAATGAACTTGCCATCGGCAAAGAAGGCCTTGATATTATGAAAAATAGCACGGTTGCTGTTTTAGGTATCGGCGGGGTAGGTTCCTTTGCTGCTGAAGCTCTGGCCCGTTCTGGCGTTGGCCGGTTAATTTTAATAGATAAAGATGATGTTGATATTACCAACATCAACCGACAGCTGATTGCTTTGCTTTCCACTGTTGGTCGACCTAAAGTAGAGATTATGGAAGAGCGGATCAAAGATATTAATCCAGATTGTGAAGTCATTTCATTAAAAATGTTTTATACAGAAGAGACCTATGAACAGATTTTCAGCCATAATTTGGATTTTGTCGTCGATGCTTCTGACACGATTGTCTATAAAATTCATTTAATGAAGGAATGCTTGAAGAGAGATATTCCAATTATTTCAAGTATGGGAGCAGCCAATAAAATGGACCCAACCCGTTTTAAGATTGCTGATATTTCGAAAACTCATACGGATCCAATCGCAAAAGTCATCCGTACGAAGCTGCGCAAGGAAAGAATCCATAAAGGGATTCCGGTTGTTTTTTCCGATGAAAGTCCGATAGTTATTCGTGAGGATATTAAAAAAGAAGTCGGCAATGAAAATGCACCTATCCGCAAAGCACAGATGCCTCCAGCATCCAATGCCTTTGTTCCATCTGCGGCAGGTCTGATCATGGCAAGCTATGTGGTAAGACAATTATTGAGCAGCATAAAAATCCAACGAGTATCTGATGAGAAATAAGCGTTATAGTGGGGCCCTAAACTTTTATTCGTTTAGGGTTATTTTTTTTACGTAGTAAGGTTCTAGGCTTACTTAAACTTGGAATAAAGGGATGGGGGGGTAACGTAGGAGGGTTCTACGTTACCGAAACCGTTCAAAGAAGGATGGAAGGGTAACATAGGAAGGGTCTACGTGACCGAAACTGTTCAAAAAAGAATGGGAGGGTAACGTAGGAGGGCTCTACGAGACAGATTCCGTTCAAAAAAGGATGGGAGGGTAACGTAGGAAGGGTCTACGTGGCCGAAACTGTTCAAAGAAGGAAGAGAGGGTAACGTAGGAAGGCTCTACGTGACCGGAACCGTTCAAAAAAGGATGGGAGGGTAACGTAGGAGGGCTCTACGAGACAGATTCCGTTCAAAAAAGGATGGGAGGGTAACGTAGGAGGGTTCTACGTGACCGGAACCGTTCAAAAAAGGAAGAGAGGGTAACGTAGGAGGGGTCTACGTGACCGGAACCGTTCAAAAAAGGATGGAAGGGTAACGTAGGAAGGGTCTACGTGACCGGAACCGTTCAAAAAAGGATGGAAGGGTAACGTAGGAAGGGTCTACGTGGCCGAAACCGTAAATAGAATGATGGGATGGCAACATCTTATGTTTTATGTGATTGTGAATATGAAAAGCAAAAGAAAATGGTCACTTAGGATCCACTAAGTGACCAAACTTATTAATAAAAGAAGGAAAGGGTATTTATGATAAATGTTTTTCTCAATTTAAGATACAATCCACGATTCATTCAAAATAGAACCATCGACCATACCCTATTGCTTTATAATTTTCCATTAGTACCCTTCTAATCATCTTTTTAGACTTTACTACCTGACACCATTCATAAACCAAAACAGTGGTAATTTTTATATCTGGGAAAAGGAACTTTAGTTCCACGACACTACGTAGTACTGCTGATTCAACCGGTTCTACATACCCACATTTTTTACACACAACAATAATATTATCCTCACCAGAAATCATCAATGAGTCGCACTTTTTACAAGCCATACCTTTCTTAAGTTTTCGATATTCATAAGTAGGTAATCGGGTCGGATAGGGTGACTCGTTCGAATGTAAAGATATTAATCGGTCCGCTAACCTTTTGTGTCTGTCATTTAGTTTTGACGGTGTCCCATCAAACTTTTTCATAAAACAATCAATCTGAGTTGGATAAATAATCGGCTGGTTAAGAGGCGCTTGATATAAGGTGAACTCGGGGTTGATAAAAATGACGGTTGGTTCAACGGGTATATTATAGCCAAGATTTTGAAGCAACTGGAGGAGTAATAATTTACTGCGTCTTATCTGGTCTAATGGATTAGTTATATCGGGCCCGGATATTTTATGGAACCCTTCAGTGTCGTAATAATAATCTCCGGAGAAGTTTTTTACCTCAAATGGATAAATCCTATCTTGAGCAATGATTAAAGTATCAATTTGAAACACAGTGTCGTTAACCTCAAGGCACAAGTCGTTTATTACTAACATATCACCTTGAAGCTTTTCGGTTAACAGATCAAACATCAATTCACCTTGGTAGCCTTTTTCAAGCTTAAAAAAGTACTTCTTTTCTGTTGGAGATAAATTACTTCGTATGTTTAAAGATCTCATAATTTTTAATTCCTTCGACTCACAACGAGACTTTAATGCCATAGTCGACTTCCTCTCATTTTAATAGAACCTAATCTTATTTTACAAAAAAGAGGGTAGGTTTAGGGGAAAGTATAAGAATATTTTGTTAAAATTTGCCGAAATCATTTTTGGTGATAACCTTTTTATGAGGTAAATACTTCTGCAATAAGATAAACTATGTGAGGATACATTGAGAGGAGTGAGAGGTTGGAAAAAATCGTTGAGTTAAAAAATGTTACAAAAGTAATTAAAGGAAGAACCATAATAGATAATATTAGCTTTCAAGTAAACAAAGGCGAGGTATTTGGTTTCTTAGGTCCAAATGGAGCTGGGAAAACTACAACTATTCGAATGATAGTTGGTTTAATGAGTATGACATCAGGGGATATCAGTGTTGGCGGTTCAAGTATTAAAAGTGATTTTGAAGACGCGGTGCGTTATATTGGTGCGATTGTTGAAAATCCGGAAATGTATAAATTTCTAACTGGCTATCAAAACCTGGTCCACTATGCAAGAATGTCAAAAGGAATTTCTAAGGAGAAGATTGCCGAAACAGTGGAACTTGTGGGATTAACTGACCGCATAAATGACAAGGTAAAAACCTACTCCCTGGGTATGAGACAAAGATTAGGGTTAGCACAGTGTCTATTGCATGATCCACAGGTGTTAATCCTTGATGAACCAACCAACGGTTTAGACCCTGCTGGAATAAGGGAAATTCGTGACTATGTCCGTCTCCTGGCACGTGAAAAAAACCTAGCCGTGATCGTTTCAAGTCATTTGCTTTCAGAAATGGAAATGATGTGTGACCGGATTGGGATTATTCAAAATGGGCGCTTGATCGATGTGCAGCTTGTCCATGAACTAGTCCACGGTGAAACTGAAATGACCTATGAAATGGAAGTAGTCCCTAGCGAAAAGGCGTTGGCACTTTTGGAGATCCACTATCCCAATGTTCGAGCTAAAAGTTCAAGGAATGGTATAACTGTGGAACTTCCAAAAGAAGAAATTCCGAATCTAGTGAAAACATTTGTTTCAGAGGAAATTCAAGTTTTTGCGATCAAAGAAGTAGCGAAGACGTTAGAAGATCGCTTCCTTGAACTGACAACCGAAAAGGAGGCGCCAAGTCGTGGTTAATTTAATTAAAAATGAATGGATGAAAATTTTTAGACGCCCTGGAACGTATGTAATGATTGCCATCCTGATAGTTATCATATCTATTTTTGGTATTTTTCATAAATACCAGGAACAGGATTTCAACCTCGATAAAAACTGGGAACAAACATCACAGCAGGAAAATGATGCACTAAAGAAGCAGATGAAGCAAAGCAATTCGAAGCTGGAGAAGCAGTTTTATAAGGAAGAAATTGCTATTAATGACTACCGAATAAAGCATCATATTCCCTATAATGAAAAATATAATGTCTGGACGTTCGTAAAAGATGCGTCACAACTCATTATCCTAGCAGGATTATTTACGATAATTATTTCGGCAGGGATTGTTGCGAGTGAATTCAACTGGGGTACCATCAAGCTATTATTAATCCGGCCGATAAATCGCAGCAAAATCTTAGCATCCAAATATCTTACCGTTTTACTGTTTGCGTTGCTGATGTTGGCTATCCTATTTGCTTTCTCTACTTTACTTGGTGCCATCCTGTTTGGAACGCCAGACCATCCTGTGCCGTATTTGAATTATGCCAATGGGCAGGTATCGGAGCAAAATATTATTGTTTATCTAATGATTTATTATGGGTTTAGATCGATTGACACGATAATGCTTGCGACGATGGCGTTTATGATTTCATCAGTTTTCCGGAACAGTTCTCTAGCAATTGGCTTATCATTATTTTTGTTATTCACAGGGGCTCAATTTACAGTATTGCTTTCGATAAAGTTTAGCTGGGCCAAATACATCTTGTTTGCCAACACCGATCTAATGCAATATGTGGACGGGACACCCATGATGGAAGGAATGTCAATGTCATTCTCAGTCATCATGCTCCTCATCTACTTTATAGCATTCCAATTATTAGCCTTTCTTGTCTTCAAAAAACGAGATGTGGCTGCCTAGATAAAGAAAAGGGTGTCAGGCACCATGTGAATTTTTCACATGGTGCCTGACACCCTTATTATTATTTCTTCCTTGATAGTTTCTCATAGACAATAGCAAGTGCCTGCTCGAATTTTCCGGTTTTCTTTGGTTGGTAGTATTGTTTGTGTTTTAATTTGTTGGGTAAATATTGTTGCGGTACCCAACCGTTTTCATAGTCATGTGGGTATTTGTAGTCAATTCCTCTGCCAAGCTCTTTTGCCCCTTTATAATGGGCATCCTTTAGATGGTCAGGTACTTCGCCGACGATGCCTTTTTGAATATCTTCGAGTGCGGCCTGAATGGCTAAGACAGCCGAGTTAGATTTTGGTGATAAGCATAGTTCAATCACGGCATTTGCAAGTGGAATTCTTGCCTCTGGAAAACCAATTCTTTCGGCGGTTTCAATCGCAGCTAACGTGCGCGCGCCTGCTTGTGGGTTGGCTAGTCCGATATCTTCATAGGCGATGACAATCAATCTGCGACTGATACTCGGCAGGTCACCGGCTTCAATTAATCGGCCTAGATAATGAAGAGCAGCATTGACGTCGCTGCCACGTATCGACTTTTGAAAGGCTGACAAGACATCATAGTGGCCATCCCCGTCTTTATCGGCAACAAGGCTTTTCTTCTGCAAGCATTCTTCGGCTGTTTCGACATTGATATGGATAAGATCATTGTCATCTTTATCGGTTGAGAGTACCGCTAATTCTAGTGCGTTCAAAGAACTCCTTACATCACCATTCGAACCTTGTGCAAAATGCATTAACGCGGCATCCTCAATTTCAACCTTTAATTTACCAAAACCGCGTTCATCATCCTCCAGGGCGCGAATTAAGGCCTGCTTGACTTCATCCGGTGTTAGCGGCTTTAACTCAAAAATCTGACAGCGGCTCCGGATCGCAGGATTAATGGCATGGTAGGGATTACTTGTCGTAGCACCGATTAATACAATCATTCCATTTTCTAAATAAGGTAATAAAAAGTCTTGCTTTGCTTTATCTAAACGATGGACTTCGTCGAGGAGCAGAATAACTTTTCCTGACATTTTTGCTTCAGCAGCAACAATTTCCATATCTTTTTTATTATTCGTCACCGCGTTCAGTGTTCGAAAAGCGTACTTTGTGCTGCCGGCAATTGCACTGGCAATCGAAGTTTTGCCAATACCAGGAGGTCCATACAAGATCATCGAGGTCAGCTGTTTGGCCTTCACCATTCTTGAAATTATTTTTCCTGCACCTACCAGATGCTCCTGTCCGACAACTTCTTCAATCGTTCGAGGCCGCATCCGAAAGGCTAAAGGCTTTTGCTGCATGTTACATCTCTCCAAAAAAAAGGTTTTTCTAATTGTCATTTAGATTATGTTTAGCTTTACATTATCATTTTTCCTTGAAAAAGCATATTAAAGAAGAATATGATATAATTCTAATGCCTATCAAATTACTAAGGATTTTTATTTTTAATATAGATATGAATAGAGGTGCGGTATGAAAATCTCAACAAAGGGTCGCTATGGTCTGACGATCATGATTGAACTTGCTAAAAAACATGGTGAGGGCCCGACTTCATTAAAAACGATTGCGCAAGCAAATGATTTATCTGAACATTATTTGGAACAATTAATTGCCCCATTGAGGAATGCAGGTTTAGTAAAAAGCATTAGGGGTGCATACGGTGGTTATATCTTAACAGACATTCCATCTAAAATTACGGCTGGTGATGTCATTCGTGTCCTAGAAGGACCGATCACACCTGTTGAAGGTATTGAAGATGAAGAACCAGCCAAACGGGAACTGTGGATTCGGATTCGGGATGCTATTAAGGATGTTTTGGAAAACACTACGTTAGAAGATTTAGCAAATCATAGTAATGATGAAGAGCCGGATGGTTATATGTTTTATATTTAGGGTAAAAAGTAACATTGGAGAATTATTTTGATAGAAGGTGTAAATGTGGAACGAATCTATCTCGACCATGCTGCCACATCTCCCATGCATCCAAGGGTTATTGAAAAAATGCTCGAGGTGATGAAATCAACTTTCGGAAATCCCTCAAGCATCCATTCTTTTGGCAGGGAAGCACGGCACCAGATTGACTTAGCGCGCGCGGTGCTAGCGGACAGCATTGGTGCAAAGGAAAACGAGATTATTTTTACAAGTGGAGGAACCGAGGCAGATAATATGGCGTTATTTGGGGTTGCGGAAACCTATCAGCAAAATGGCAGGCATATTATTACCTCCGTAGCGGAACATCATGCGGTTCTTCATGCTTGCAAAAAGTTAGAAAAAATGGACTTTGAAGTCACGTATTTACCTGTGGATGAAACAGGGCGAATATCAATGACTGAACTTCGTGCTGCCTTAAGGGAAGATACCATTTTGGTGTCGATAATGTATGGTAATAATGAAGTTGGCACACTCCAACCAATTACCGAGATTGGACAGTTATTAAAAGATCATCAAGCGAAATTCCATACCGATGCCGTTCAGGCTTACGGTGTCGAAAACATTGATGTCAATGAAAGCCAGATTGATTTGTTATCTGTCTCTGCCCATAAAATCAACGGGCCAAAAGGAACAGGATTTCTTTATGCCAGGTCCAATGTGAAACTGTCTCCTCGTTCCTTCGGCGGTGAGCAAGAAAGAAAAAGACGTGCTGGGACGGAAAATATTGCGGCGATTGTTGGATTTCATGAAGCTGTGTTGATTGCACATGAAGAACGTACAGACAAGCGTGATAAATTCTTTGATTTGAAAAAGAACTTGATGGAAAGGCTCCGTCAGCTAGATGTAGAATTTGACAGAAACGGATCGCTTGAATATTCTTTGCCACATGTATTAAACTTAAGCTTTCCTGGGACAAGTGTGGAAGCAATGCTAGTTAATCTCGATTTAGCGGGAATTGCTGTTTCGAGCGGTTCGGCTTGCACTGCGGGTTCAATTGAACCTTCCCACGTGCTTGTTGCCATGTTTGGGAAACAATCAGAACGATTAACTAATTCGATTCGTTTCAGCTTTGGCTATAATACGACAACCGAGGAAGTAATCAAGGCGGCTGAGGAAACAGCTAAAGTTGTTACTCGTCTGAAAAAATAAATCTTCGACGACTTTGCAGCATAAGAGAGGTGAAAATCAATGGAAAGAAAAGATCCAAAAAACACGAGGGTTGTTGTTGGAATGTCAGGGGGAGTAGATTCTTCCGTAGCAGCACTTTTGTTGAAGCAGCAAGGGTACGATGTCATCGGCATTTTTATGAAAAACTGGGATGACACGGATGATACCGGTTTTTGTACGGCAACCGAAGACTATGAGGATGTCATTCGCGTTTGCAATCAAATCGGGATCCCCTATTATGCGGTAAATTTTGAAAAACAATATTGGGACAAGGTATTTACCTATTTCCTTGAAGAATATAAAGCAGGCAGGACACCTAATCCGGATGTCATGTGTAACAAGGAAATTAAATTTAAAGCCTTTTTAGAGCATGCAATGAAATTAGGTGCGGACTATCTGGCTACTGGTCATTATGCACAAGTTGAATATCGTGATGGAGAATATAAGATGCTCCGCGGTCTTGACGACAATAAGGACCAAACTTATTTCTTGAACCAGTTGACGCAGGAACAGCTTAGTAAAGTTATGTTCCCGATAGGTAATCTTGAAAAACCAAAAGTTCGTGAAATTGCCAAAGAAGCGAATCTTGCCACTGCTACAAAGAAAGATAGCACAGGGATTTGTTTCATCGGGGAACGAAATTTTAAAGATTTCCTAGGTCAATATCTCCCAGCTCAGCCAGGAAACATGGAGACGTTCGATGGTGAGGTCAAAGGCAAGCACGAGGGGTTAATGTATCATACGATCGGTCAAAGACATGGCTTAGGAATTGGTGGAGCGGGTGAACCCTGGTTTGCCATCGGTAAGGACTTAGAAAGAAATGTCCTTTATGTGGGCCAAGGTTTTCATCATGAAAAACTATATTCAGATTCGATTACTGCTGTCGGCGTAAGCTGGGTATCGGACCGAGAAAAGCCTGCTGAATTTACATGCACGGCAAAATTCCGCTATCGTCAGGAAGACCATAAAGTAACCGTGCGACTTTTAGAAGATGCTCAAGTTGAGGTCGTTTTTGATGAACCGATTCGTGCCATCACTCCAGGACAAGCTGTTGTTTTTTACAATGGCGATGAATGTCTTGGCGGAGGGACAATTGACCACGTCTTTAAAAATAGTGAACAGTTAACATATGTCGGCTAATACAGACCCTGATTCCTTTTTAAGGAGTCAGGTTTTTTTTTTATAAAATATGATATACTTTCACTTAGGATTGGAGCTGAAATAAATGGATAAAAACCAATTAGGTGTGCAATACATGCATGATGGCAACCTGGAAGAGGCGGCAAAGGCCTTTAATGAAGCCATTCAAGAAAACCCAAACGACCCCGTTGCCTATATTAATTTCGGAAATGTACTTTCCGCTGTTGGGGACGACGAAAAGGCACTGAATTTTTATCAAAAAGCAATTGAAATAGATGAAAACGCTGCGGCGGCTTATTATAGTATTGGAACCTTGTTATTTAGTAACGACCTCTTCAACGAAGCCAAGAATATGTTTGAGACAGCTATGAAAAAAGGTCTGCAATCAAGTGACAATTACTTCATGTTAGGGTTGACACTTGTTCAGTTGGATCAAGGGAAATTTGCGCTTCCGTATTTACAAAGAAGCGTCGAGTTAAATGAAAATGATGCGGAAGCACGTTTTCAATATGGGTTATGTCTTGCGCAGCTTGAGTTAATTTCTGAAGCGGTGATTCAATTTGAAAAATGTATCGAACTAGATCCGGAACATTCCGATGCCTATTATAATTTAGGTGTCACCTACGCTTTTCAAGAAAATCCTGCGAAGGCAGTTGAAATGTTTAATAAAGCACTTGATATTCAACCCGACCATTTACTTGCTGGTCACGCGAAAAATTTAATCGAAGGTAACCAGTAATTTTCTTATTTTTTCAGAAAGGAGGGAGCCGAATGGAAAAGCAAGATACACTTGATTTATTTACTGAACAAGGAAAATTCGTAAAAGGAAGACCGATTGTGACCATTTTTCACAATGAACAAAACCTTTACACCGTGCTAAGGATTCGCGTCGATGAAACAAATCATCCTTATGAGGACAAAGAAGCAGTGGTCACCGGTTATTTTCCGAAAATTCATGAACAAGAAACCTATATCTTTTTCGGAGAATTTAAGGATCATCCAAAGTTTGGGATGCAATTTCATACCAATCATTTTCGCAAGGACATGCCCCAAACGAAACAAGGGGTTATCAACTATTTATCTGGAGAAATGTTCAAAGGGATCGGAAAAAAGACCGCTGAAAACATTGTAGAAACCTTAGGAGAAGACGCCATATCCAAAATTCTTAATCAGCCGTCTTTGCTGGACTCCATCCCAAAGCTCCCTCCTGAAAAAGCAAAATTACTTTACGATACGTTGATGGAGCATCAAGGACTCGAGCAAGTAATGGTTGCTTTAAATCAATATGGATTTGGACCGCAGATTTCGATGCGGATTTATCAAGCCTATAAAGATGAAACACTTGACATTATGCAGAAGAATCCATATCAACTGGTTGAGGATATTGAAGGAATCGGTTTTGGCCGAGCCGATGAGCTTGGCTACCAGTTGGGTATTTCCGGGAACCATCCTGACCGGATCAAAGCGGCCTGTCTCTACATCCTTGAAAATGAAAGCATGCAAACAGGGCATGTATACATAAATGCTGAAGACTTATTGGAGCAAGTAAAAGCATTATTAGAAGATAACAAGCGTGATCAAATCGACTACATAGATATATCCAATGAAGTCATTAAGCTGCAAGAAGAGGGTAAATTAATTGGGGAAGAGAAACGCGTTTACTTGCCTTCTTTATATTTTGCAGAAAAAGGGCTTGTGACGAATATCCACCGGATCCTTGAACAAACCGAATATAAAGATCAATTTCCCGAATCTGAGTTTCTGCTATCGTTAGGAAGTTTAGAGGAACGGCTTGGGGTCCAATATGCACCGACGCAGCGAGAAGCCATCCAAACGGCGTTAATGTCGCCGATGTTGATTTTAACAGGTGGACCTGGAACAGGAAAAACGACTGTTATTAAAGGGATTGTTGAGCTTTATGCCGAATTGCATGGCTGTACCTTAGAGCCTAAGGATTACCATAAAAAGGGGGAGCCATTCCCATTTTTGCTTGCAGCACCGACTGGTAGAGCGGCAAAAAGAATGAGTGAATCGACTGGACTTCCAGCGGTAACCATTCATCGTCTCCTCGGATTTAATGGGCAGGAAGGATTTGACCGTGATGATGCGAGCCCGCTTGAAGGGAAAATTATCATTGTCGATGAAACGTCGATGCTTGATATTTGGCTTGCTAATCAACTGTTTAAGGCACTCCCTGAAAATATTCAAGTCATTCTAGTCGGGGATGAGGATCAATTGCCCTCCGTAGGACCAGGCCAGGTTTTAAAGGATATGCTGGAATCTGAACGGATTCCCACGGTCCGCCTAACCGATATTTATCGCCAGGCAGAGGGTTCTTCAATAATCGAACTTGCCCATGAAATCAAAAAGGGTTATTTACCTGCCGATATTACGGTGAAGCAAGCAGACCGTTCATTTATCAAATGTTCAACAGCGCAAGTATCTCAGGTTGTTGAAAAAGTTGCATTAAATGCCAAGAATAAAGGATATTCGGCAAAGGATATTCAAGTATTAGCCCCCATGTATAGAGGGCCTGCTGGAATCGACCGTTTAAATGTATTGCTGCAAGAGATATTTAATCCCAACCCTGACGGCAAGAGGAAGGAAATTGCTTTTGGTGAGGTAAAGTATCGGATCGGTGATAAGGTTCTACAGCTTGTAAACCAACCTGAAAGTAATGTTTTTAACGGGGATATTGGGGAAATCATCTCGATAATTTATGCGAAGGAAAATACCGAAAAGCAGGATATGATTTATATTTCCTTTGAAGGGAATGAAGTCGAGTATACAAAGCAGGACTTAAATCAAATCACGCATGCATATTGCTGTTCTGTTCATAAATCGCAGGGCAGTGAATTCCCGATTGTCATTTTACCAGTGACAAGAAGTTATTATCGGATGTTACGTAGAAATTTGATCTATACAGCGATTACCAGAAGTAAACAATCCTTGATCCTTTGCGGCGAAGTAGATGCGCTTAAAATGGGAGTAGAAAGAGCGGATGAACTCTCTAGACAAACAACCCTATGCCAAAAGCTCCAAGAATCGATTACTGCTAGACCAAATGCTGGAGAAAATCATGAATCAATCGTTCCTAAATCAGCAGAAGGTGAAAATTCTACCGATGGCTTGTCCTACGAGGATCTTTTCATACAGGAAGATCCAATGATTGGCATGGAAAACGTTTCACCTTATGATTTTATGTTAAATGACTAACACTATAAATGTTCACAGGAGGTGGGACACTCTTTGCGGACATTTTCGTTACTGAAAGGACAGCCTGTTTTTAATACAAAAAGCGGCCAGAAAATTGGTGAGGTTTGTGATTTATGTATCTCAAGTAACGGTAAGGTAAACGGCTTATTGATTAAAAAAGGCGTTTTTTTCAAACAATCCTTTTTTCTGGACATCGAGAAAGTGGCTTCCTTCGGCTTAGATGGAATAATGATTGATGACGACGGCCATTTGGTAAAACTGAAAGATGACCCAGAATATACACTTACTCATCAACATTCTCTAAATGGAATGATGATGCTATCTAAGAGCGGGGAATCGCTTGGATTGTTAAAAGATGTATATTTTCAGGAAGAATTGGGCACAATCATAGGGTACGAAATCACGGATGGCTTCTTTTCGGATCTTACGGAAGGCAAACAAGTCATTCAATCCGGGAAGCCCTTAGCTATCGGAAAGGATGCCATTATCGTAGACGTAAATAATACGTGAGGTGTCTTTCCATGTTTAAGTGTCCCAATTGTCAAAGCAAGGATATCGGTAAAATTGGTATCAACCAATATTATTGCTGGAATTGCTTTATTGAACTTACAGTAAACAAAGGCCTAATCAGTACCCATCAAGTCGAAGAAGACGGGTCACTTAGTTCCTTAGATGATTTGTTTGAAGAAGAAGAGCGTCGTTACACCCTTTAAGATAAAAAAGCGGAAGCGCTTGTGTTAGACCGTTATCAAAGTTAACCATGTAAACTTATTTAACGTCTATTAAAGAGGTGAAACGTATGAATAAAATTATGACGACGACGATGATTGCTATTGGTGCTGGGATGGCTGCCTATACTGTGGCCTCAAGAAACAATATGATGTCAGCCCGAAATATGAAAAGAATGACAAAGAAAGTAAGGCGCGCGATATTTTAGAACTGAATCCCCCTCAAATTGGAGGGGGATTTTTGCGTTTCGGTTCATACCTGTTAACATGCGCTACCGCTTTTCTGATGCATAATTCCACCAAGTGTCTCTAAAACTAACATGAAAAGGAGGCTTAAAACGTGGAGATTCAAATGAAATGGTATTACCGCATCGGGTTTTTACTCCTTTTATTAAGTGCCATCTATGTGTTTCTAAAAATCCGCTTTGTTTGGATGCCTGTCTTTAGGGTAGCTATAATTATTATCCTCCCCTTTGTGATCGGAGGATTTATCACCTATTTGCTGCATCCGATTGTCGAAAAATTACATCAAAAAGGCTTGCATCGAGGACTCGCTATTTTTCTTATTTATATTTTATTTTTTGGTGGTCTTGGCATTTGCGTTTATAAAGGAGTTCCGGCAATGATCGACCAAATAAAAGACCTCTCCGAGAGCGCGCCTGTTTTAGCAGAGCAATACAGAGGTTGGGTTGATAAACTTCAATCGCATACAAGAGAATGGCCCGACGGCTTGCAAACTAGAATTAATGATGGAATTGATGCGTTTGAAAAAAAGCTCGATTCTCTTTTGTCGGTCATTGTAAATATTTTAATTAGTTTTTTTAATTCTGCATTAATTATGATGATCATTCCGTTCATTGCCTTTTATATGCTAAAGGATTTTCAATTGATTAAACGATCCCTATGGTATATTACCCCTAAACAGTGGCGGAAGAAGGGGACACTTTTCCTAAAAGACGTTGATGAATCGCTGGGCAGTTACATAAGAGGTCAACTTCTGGTATGTGTGATCATTGGCAGTGTCTCAGCCCTTTTGTTTTGGATATTTCATCTAAAATACTCTTTAATTTTAGGCTTGATTGTTGGAGTGACCAATGTCATTCCCTATTTTGGACCCATCATCGGAGCTGTACCAGCAGTCATCATCGCTGCCACATCGTCCGTAAAATTAGTTGTGATTACAATGGTGATTGTTTTTGGGCTTCAATTTCTAGAAGGAAACATCCTATCTCCATTGATTGTAGGTAAAAGTCTTCATATGCACCCCTTAATAATCATGATGGCGTTAACCGCTGGGGGGGAAGTCGGTGGAATACTTGGACTTATCTTGGCTGTTCCTGTTTTAGTGGTAATAAAAGTGGCTATTATTCACGCGAAAAATCATTTTATTCGCAGGAAAGCAAAAGAACCTTCCACATAAGCGGGTGATAGATTGACAAACTTTTTTCGGGTAGCTATAATTCGTGATATAGAATGATTATTTGTATGAAAATGTTGAAGGATTGAGTATGTTGTAGAGACCATCTGTAACGCATTTGCGTAGAAGAGAGGAGCTTCCCTGGCTGAAAGAAGCTCTAGATGAAGGACGACAGAAAGCTAATCTGGAGTGCAGCTAACCACTGCCGTTTCCTGCGTTAAGGGATTATTGAGAGATGGATACGTTTTTTGTATCCGTAATCAGGGTGGTACCGCGAGACAAGCTCTCGTCCCTGTTTTTGGGATGAGGGCTTTTTTGTATGCTTTTTTATAAAAAAGGGAGGTCTAAAAATGAAAAATTTAACAGGTTCTCAAATTCGTTCGATGTTTTTAGAGTTTTTTAGTATAGAAAAAGGTCATACTATTGAACCGAGTGCATCACTTGTGCCGCATGATGATCCATCACTATTATGGATTAACAGTGGGGTTGCAACTTTAAAGAAGTATTTTGATGGACGTGTCGTTCCTGAAAATCCTAGAATTACAAATGCGCAGAAATCTATCAGAACCAATGACATTGAAAATGTCGGAAAAACAGCCCGCCACCATACATTCTTTGAAATGCTCGGTAACTTTTCAATCGGTGAATATTTTAAAGTAGAAGCTATTGAATGGGCATGGGAGTTCTTAACTTCTGAGAAATGGATTGGCTGGGATCCAGAACTTCTTTCGGTTACGATCCATCCTGAAGATCACGAAGCGTTTGAAATTTGGCATAACACCATTGGTCTGCCAGAAGAGCGCATTATTCGTCTTGAAGGGAACTTCTGGGATATTGGTGAAGGTCCAAGCGGCCCGAATACAGAAATTTTCTATGACCGCGGTCCAGAGTATGGAGATGATCCTACGGATCCTGAACTCTACCCAGGTGGAGAAAATGACCGTTATCTTGAAGTCTGGAACCTAGTATTTTCTCAATTTAACCATAACCCGGATGGTACCTATACACCGCTGCCAAAGAAAAATATTGATACGGGGATGGGCTTAGAACGAATGGCTTCCGTTGTTCAAAACGTCCCTACCAATTTTGATACAGATTTATTTATCCCTATTATTCGTGCAACAGAAGAGATTGCCGGCGAAAAATACGGACAGAACAAAGAGACCGATGTTGCCTTCAAAGTAATTGCAGACCATATTCGTACGGTTGCCTTTGCAGTCGGCGATGGGGCATTGCCTTCAAATGAAGGTCGTGGCTATGTACTGCGCCGCTTACTTCGCAGGGCTGTTCGGTATGCTAAACAAATTAATATTAATCGTCCATTTATGTTTGAACTCGTTCCTGTCGTAGGCGAAATCATGGATGATTTCTATCCAGAAGTGAAAGACAAGACCGATTTTATTCAAAAAGTCATCAAAAGTGAGGAAGAACGCTTCCATGAAACACTTCATGAAGGCTTAGCGATTTTAGCAACTGTGATTAAGAAGGAAAAAGAGACAGGGAGTGAAACCATCACTGGTGCGGATATTTTCCGACTTTATGACACATATGGGTTCCCGGTTGAATTAACAGAGGAATATGCTGAAGAAGAGGGCATGAAGGTTGATCATGAAGGCTTTGAAGTAGAAATGGAGCAACAGCGTGAGCGTGCCCGGGCAGCAAGACAAGATGTCGACTCGATGCAGGTCCAAGGCGGTGTCCTTAGAGATGTTAAGGTCGAAAGTAAGTTTGTCGGCTATGACGAACTTACAACGAATTCTACTGTGGCAGCAATCATTAAAAATGGTGAACTTGTCGACAAAGCATCGAGCGGTGAGGAAGTACAGTTAATTCTAGATGTGACACCGTTTTATGCAGAGAGCGGCGGGCAAATTGCTGACCGTGGTTTGATAACAGGTGTAGATTCTAGCATAACGGTTAAGGATGTTCAAAAAGCACCAAATGGTCAAAACCTTCACCAAGTAGTTGTGAAATCAGGAACCTTAACAACGAACGACAAGGTGACAGCTGAAGTTGATGCTGAAAACCGTGTGAAGATTATTAAAAACCATACAGCGACCCATTTGTTACACCAAGCCTTAAAAGACGTTCTAGGCGAACATGTGAACCAAGCTGGTTCCCTTGTAGAACCAGATCGTCTCCGCTTTGACTTTTCGCATTTTGGTCAAATTAAACCAGAAGAACTTGAACAAGTCGAGAAAATCGTCAATGAAAAAATCTGGAGAAACATCGAGCTTGACATCAGCTTAAAGCCAATTGCTGAAGCAAAAGAAATGGGGGCAATGGCTCTTTTTGGAGAAAAATATGGCGATATTGTCCGTGTAGTAAGAGTTGGCGATTATAGCTTAGAGCTTTGCGGCGGCTGCCATGTTCCAAATACATCTGTGATTGGGTTGTTTAAAATTATTTCTGAAGGCGGAATTGGTGCTGGAACGAGAAGGATAGAAGCGGTAACTGGTGAATCAGCTTACAAATCATTAAATGAGCAAGTGAGCTTGTTAAAGGATGCAGCTGAGAAACTAAAAACCAATCCGAAAGAAATTGTTAATAGAATTGATAGTTTAATGCTAGAAATCAAACAACTTCACAGAGAAAACGAATCTCTTTCAACAAAACTTGGAAATATCGAAGCCGGAAATCTCGTATCAAAGGCGAAAGAAATTGATGGGGTAACCGTGTTAGCAGCAAATGTTCAAGGTGCTGATATGAATAACTTAAGAAATATGGCTGATGATTTGAAGCAAAAACTGGGCTCGGTCGTAATTGTTCTGGGTAGTGCCCATGAAGGAAAGGTTAACTTAATTGCAGCAGTGACCAAGGATTTAATTGAAAAAGGTTATCATGCTGGAAAGTTGATCAAAGAAGTTGCTTCTCGCTGCGGCGGCGGCGGCGGCGGTCGTCCTGACATGGCTCAAGCAGGTGGTAAGGATCCGGAAAAACTGGATGCTGCACTTCAATTCGTTGATGAATGGGTAAAATCCATTTGATAATAGGACAAAGTAGTGTAAAATGTAGGTAACTAAGCTAAAAAGCGGAAGTGCCCAGGCGCTTCCGCTAGACAATACAATTCTCTCCTCAAATAAAAAGCGAGGTGTATGCAATGAGCTCATTTGACAAAACGATGCGATTTAATTTTCCTGAAGAACCGTTTGAGCATGATATCAATGACGTTCTTCTTCAAGTTTATGAAGCTTTGCAGGAAAAAGGCTACAATCCGATCAACCAAATTGTTGGTTATCTTTTATCAGGAGATCCTGCCTATATTCCGCGTCATCGCGATGCCCGCAATATTATTCGCAAGCTTGAACGAGATGAAATTATTGAAGAATTAGTGAAATCCTATCTAAAACAACAGCGAGAGGGTTAATGAATGCGCGTATTGGGTTTAGATGTAGGCACTAAGACAGTCGGTGTCGCTTTAAGCGATGAATTTGGCTGGACTGCCCAGGGCCTTACAACTCTCAAAATCAATGAAGAAAAAAATGTGTTTGGTTTTGAGGAAATTGGTCAATTAATAAAAGAGTATCAAGTAGATACGGTTGTCATCGGTCTGCCTAAGAACATGAACGGGACGATTGGACCGCGCGCAGAAGCGAGTATGCAATATGCAAGAGAAATTGAAAGTAAATTTGCAGTGCCTACTGTCCTTTGGGATGAGCGTCTAACAACAATGGCAGCTGAGCGCGTATTACTTGAAGCCGATGTAAGTCGGAAAAAACGTAAGAAAGTAATTGATAAGATGGCTGCAGTGATGATCCTGCAAGGCTATCTGGATAGTAAAAATTAATGAGGTGAAGAAATGGCACATGATCACGAACACGAACATGATGAAGAACAATTTATTACACTAGTAGACGAAAATGGTAACGAACAATTACATGAAGTGCTTTTTACTTTTGATTCTGATGAGTTCGAAAAATCTTATGTATTCTTTTATCCTGTAGGATCTTTTGATGATGATGAAGAAGATGTTGATATTCATGTTTACGCTTATATTCCTACGGAAGATGGCGGATATGGTCCGTTATTGCAAATTGAAACGGACGAGGAATGGGACATGGTTGAAGAAGTGTTCAATACCTTCAATGAGGACCAAGCAGCGGAAGAAGAATAGAATATGGATAAACCGGCTGATTTAATAGCCGGTTTTTTTGTCTTTACTGTATTAAAAACTGACAAATTTATTGTTAAATTGACATTTTTCTTACTATGTGCTGAAATAATTAAGATGTCTATTTTTTTAATGTTACACATTAGTAGTTTACAAAACCTAGATCTGCGTTGGTATAAAGGGAAGGGGGAGTCAAATGACAACAGACAAAAAAGATATTATCCGTAAAAAAATGCTTGAACATCAAAACGAAGCAAAAGTTGTCAGAAAAATTGTTTTGATTATTTCAATTATATTGCTATTATTAATAGTTTTAATTAGTGGTGGAGGATATTTGTACATAGAATCAGCACTTAATCCTGTTGACGCAGGCAGTAAGAAACTGAAAACAGTGGATATTCCGATTGGCTCATCAGTCACAGGTATCGGCGAAAAGTTAGAATCAAGTGGGGTCATAAAAAGTGCAAAAGTATTTAAATATTATGTAAAGCTAAAGAATGAAGGCGGGTTTATGGCAGGGGAGTATCAACTAAGTCCTTCCATGGATGTCCCCGAAATCGTTAGCCGTCTAAAAACCGGTAAGGTACTGGCTAAGGCCAGTTTCAAAATTACCATTCCTGAAGGAAAACAACTGAAAGAAATTGCGGCCATGATGGCGAAAGCAACCAAACAGAAGGAAGATGTTGTTTTTAATAAATTAAATGACAAAGAATTTATTAAAACGCTAATGGCTAAATATCCGGATATATTAACCGAGGAAATCTTAAATTCTTCAGTAAAATATCCACTGGAAGGTTATTTATTCCCGGCGACCTATCCGTTCTACAAACATAATCCCTCTGTTGAAGAAATGGTCACTGCTATGCTTGATAAAACCCGGACGATTGTATCTGCCTATTCAGAGCAAAGTAAGAAAAAAAAGCTATCTGTTCATCAACTATTAACCATGGCCTCATTAGTTGAAGAGGAAGCGACCGAAAAAGCGGACCGTAAAACGATTGCGAGTGTTTTTTATAATCGGATCGAAAAGGGTATGATGCTCCAAACCGATCCGACCGTTCTCTATGCTCAAGGGAAACACAAGGAAAGGGTGTTATATGAAGATCTTGAAGTGGATTCACCATATAACACATACCAAAATAAGGGTCTACCTCCAGGTCCAATTGCCAATGCCGGAAAATCTTCGATTGAAGCATCACTTGAGCCTGAGAAGACTGACTATTATTATTTCTTGGCAACGGCAGATGGTGATGTTATTTTTACAAAAACTCTGGAAGAGCATAATAAGGAAAAAGCAAAGCATATTACAAGTAAAAATTAATTGCATTACGGAGGAAATGTTATCATTCCTCCGTTTTTCTATTGAAATATTATACTGATCTATGTTAAAATAGTTCAAGTGTTTTAATAAATGATCCATAGCGTAACTCACAGTAAGGTAACCTGGCCATAGCTGCCTGGAACGCATTATGTCGGAATTCTACCCGTTAATGCTGAAGATTACTGTGAACGCTATTTTTTCATGTCTAAATAGTTTTATCTATAGAGATAATAAAAGTATTTGACTTAGAGAATTGCTAGCCCAAGCGCAATTCTTATTAGGGATAGAGGTGAGGGCAGCTTGTTAAATGAGAAGCTGCATTCTTATATTGAAGGTCTTATTTCTGAACGAAATCTATTGTTTACAGAAATGGAAAACTATGCGAGTGTTCATAATGTTCCTATTATGGAACTGTCAGGTATAGAAACGATGCTGCAATTATTACGAATTCAAGATTCAAAGAAAATACTTGAGGTGGGAACAGCGATAGGTTATTCTGCTTTACGAATGGCAGAGGCGCTCCCAAATGCCCAAATTGTTACAATCGAGCGCGATGTGGACCGTATACACTTGGCTGAACAGTTTATCAGTCGTTCGGAACATAGTCATCAAATCACTTTAATCAAGGGTGATGCACTAGAGGTTGAGGATGCCGTAGGTGGACATGCCTCTTTTGACGCGATTTTTATTGATGCAGCGAAAGGTCAATATAAAAAGTTTTTTGAAATTTATTCTAAATATCTAACGGATAATGGTCTAATTATTACCGATAATGTTTTGTTTAAAGGCCTGGTTGCAGAACCTGTAATTGAAACAAAAAGAATAAGGAATCTCGTCAAAAAGATAGATGAATTTAACCAATGGTTAATGAATCATCCAGATTTTGATTCTGTTATACTGCCCGTCGGGGACGGGGTTGCGATAAGCAAAAGGAGAGGTGATAGGATATGAAAAAATCAGAATTACTGGTAACTCCTTTGACTGTCAATGATATCTTGCCATTATGTGAAGCTGGTGCAGACGCGTTTGTGGTCGGTGAACAACGGTATGGCTTACGACTTGCAGGGGAATTTAACCGAGAAGATGTCCAAAAGGCGATCGAACTAGCCCACTCAAAAGGGAAAAAAGTATATGTGGCCATGAATGCGATTTTTCATAATGAAAAAATTGAAGAGCTCGGCGAGTATATTCAATTTGTGTCAGCGTCAAAGGCTGATGCGATCATTTTTGGTGATCCGGCTGTTTTAATGACGGCAAGAGAAGTTGCCCCAGATATGAAACTGCACTGGAGTACCGAAACAACAGGAACAAACTGGTACACTTGCAATTATTGGGGTAGAAAAGGTGCGAAACGGGCAGTGTTAGCACGAGAAATTAATATGGATGCGATCGTTGAAATGAAAGAAAATGCGGAAGTGGAAATCGAAGTGCAGGTTCACGGCATGAGCTGTATGTTCCAATCCAAACGTTCGCTGCTAGGAAATTATTATGAGTACCAAGGAAAAGTAATGGAAATTGAAAATCGAAATATGCAAGAAAACATGTTCTTACATGATAAGGAACGAGAAAATAAATATCCAATCTTTGAAGACGAAAACGGTACACATATTATGAGTCCAAATGATATTTGTATCATTGATGAACTTCAAGAGATGCTTGAAGCGGGTGTCGACTCGTTTAAAATCGACGGAATCCTAAAAAGCTCTGAATATATTCTTGCAGTAACTAAGGCTTACCGTGAAGCAATTGATTTGTTTAGCGAAGATCCGGACGCTTATGAAGATAAAAAGGACGAGTTGTTAGCGGCAATTGAAGAAATTCAGCCGGCCAATCGTTCATTAGATACAGGATTTTATTTCAAAGAGACGGTTTATTAAGGAGGGGTTCAGCTGTGAATACAGTTAAAGATAACATTTCTGAAATTATTGACGGAAAACGTGTCATTGTTAAGAAGCCGGAACTCCTTGCTCCAGCAGGTAATCTTGAAAAATTAAAAATTGCTGTACATTATGGTGCAGATGCCGTATTTATCGGCGGCCAAGAATATGGACTTCGTTCAAATGCCGATAACTTTACCTTCGAAGAAATGAAGGAAGGCGTGGAGTTTGCAAGAGAATACGGAGCAAGAATTTACGTGACCACCAACATTTTCGCTCATAATGAAAATTTGGACGGTTTAGATGAATATATCCTTGGGTTGAAGGAAACTGGGATTGCGGGAATAATTGTCGCTGACCCGTTAATTATTGAAACTTGCCGCCGTCTTGCTCCGGAAATTGAAATCCATATAAGCACACAGCAATCACTCTCCAACTGGAAAGCTGCCCAGTTTTGGAAAGAGGCAGGGGCAGAACGTGTTGTCTTGGCACGTGAAGTAAGTGCAGAAGAAATTAGAGAAATGAAAGAAAAGGTCGATGTTGAGATTGAAACCTTTATTCATGGGGCGATGTGTATTGCCTATTCCGGACGTTGTACATTGAGCAACCATATGACTGCAAGGGATTCGAACCGCGGTGGCTGCTGTCAATCATGCCGCTGGGATTATGACCTTTACAAGTTAGAAGGCAGCAAGCAGGAAGTTGCCCTTTTTGAAGAAGGTGACGCACCGTTTGCAATGAGCCCGAAGGATCTTAATCTAATTCAAGCCATTCCACAAATGATCGAACTAGGTATCGATAGTTTGAAAATCGAAGGCCGAATGAAATCGATTCATTATATCGCAACCGTTGTCAGTGTTTATCGGAAAGTGATCGATGCCTATTGCGCGGATCCTGAGAATTTTGTCATTCAGAAAGACTGGCTATTGGAACTCGACAAATGTGCAAACCGGGAAACGGCTCCTGCATTTTTTGAAGGTGTGCCAGGGTATAAAGAGCAAATGTTTGGTAATCATAGCAAGAAGACAAATTTTGAATTTGTAGGCCTTGTTCTGGATTATGACGAAGAAACAAAAATGGTTACACTTCAACAACGTAATCATTTTAAACCAGGGGAAGAAGTAGAGTTTTTCGGACCTGAGATACAAAACTTTACCCATGTCATTGATAAAATCTGGGATGAAAAAGGTATTGAATTGGACGCAGCAAGACATCCACTTCAAATTGTACAATTTAAAGTGGACAAACCGGTCTACCCTAACAACATGATGCGAAAGGAGAACTAGCATGATGCGCAAACCCGTTGTTATTGGTGTAACCGGCGGCTCCGGCTCCGGAAAAACCAGTGTAACAAAAGCAATTTATGAAAGTTTGAAAGATCATTCCATTTTGGTGCTAGAACAGGATTATTATTATAAGGACCAGAGTGATTTACCATTTGAAGCACGTTTAAAAACAAATTACGATCATCCACTTGCCTTTGATAACGACTTACTGATTGAACATATCGAAAAGCTTTTACGCTATGAGACGATTCAAAAACCGGTTTATGATTATTCAATTCACACCCGTTCAGACAAAGTGATTCCAGTTCAACCCCAAGATGTTATTATTTTAGAGGGAATCTTAGTACTTGAGGACGAGCGGCTCCGGAATTTAATGGACATCAAGTTGTACGTTGATACAGATGCTGATTTAAGAATAATCCGCCGTTTGACTCGTGATATTAGAGATCGCGGGCGGACGTTTGATTCTGTCATTGACCAATACTTAAATGTTGTTCGTCCGATGCATAACCAATTTATTGAGCCTACGAAGAGATATGCAGATATTATTATCCCTGAAGGCGGCCATAACCATGTGGCGATTGATTTAATGGTCACAAAAATTCAAACAATTCTTGAACAAAAGTCAATTTTATGAAACAATAGCAAAAGACAAGTCTAAATAGAAAAATTCAGACTGGAAAAATTATTTTTGTTGCGCGCCCTTTTATTAAAGGACGCGCTACTATCTATTATGCCGATTGGCATAATATTACATATTTTACATACACAATTCTTAATGACTAGAAGGAGTGAGGGTTTTGGCAGCAGAGAAAGTATTTCCAATGACACAAGCAGGTAAAGAAAAACTTGTTCAAGAACTTGAATACTTAAAATCAGTGAAACGTAAAGAAGTGGTTGAAAGAATTAAAATCGCAAGAAGTTTCGGGGATTTATCTGAAAACTCTGAGTATGATTCTGCGAAAGAAGAACAGGCTTTTGTTGAAGGGCGAATAACAACTTTAGAAAATATGGTTCGCAATGCGAAGATTATTGCAGAAGCCGCTATGGCGAGTGACTCTGTAACATTAGGAAGTTCCGTTACATTTGTTGAGCTCCCAGATGGGGATGAAGAAACGTATTCCATTGTTGGAAGCGCTGAAGCTGATCCATTTGAAGGGAAGATATCAAACGATTCACCAATCGCCAAAAGCCTTTTAGGTAAAAAAGTAGGTGACCAAGTATCGGTTCAAACTCCCGGCGGTGAAATGAGCGTCCGTATCGTCAGCATTAAATAATCGAAATTATAACTATTCTTTTGAATATTGTTTGAAATGAGAAAACCTCGTCAAAACTTTTGACGAGGTGTTTTTTATGTGGCGAAGACGAGCCATTGGGTGGCTTATTATTTCTATTACAGGTTTGTTGTTGCTTTTAGTACGTTTAATGCAAATTCAGTTAATTGAGACAGAAACCTTTTCTAAACATAACGTAAATTTACTTGAAGAAAGTGTCAAACAAAGAACTCAAGAACTGGTAATTGATAATGGCAGAGGTAACTTTCTTGACCGAAATGGTGCAATGCTCACGCATAAAAAGGTGGCAGTTCTTGTCCTTTTTCCCTTTTTAAAAAAAATGGATTGGGAGACCGACAAGGTTTCAAGTATTTCTGGAATACCAGTAACTGTCCTTAAAATGGCTGTTGAAGGGGCGAAAAAGCCTTTTGCCTATGGGGACCCTGAACCATATGAACTTACTAGTTCACAAATGGAAAGAATCAATAGCTTAAAAATACCTGGTGTATTTGCGATAGAAAAAAAGTTTGAACGTGCCCAAGTACCAGCGGAACAGTTGCTTGGGATGACAGGTGAAAATTCTAAAGAGTTAAAGAAGCGATATCCGAGTAAGGAATTGTCGGAGAAAACCTTAATTGGCGTGTCAGGGCTGGAGGAAAGTTTTGATGAATTCCTGCTCCCTGAAGGTAAATCAAAGCTGGTTTATCATGTAGACGGCGGTGGTGCACCGCTTTTTGGAATTAATGTAAGATATGTAGATCCGGCAAATCCGTTTTATCCTGTCAATATTCGGACAACCCTGGATAGGACACTTCAACAAAAAGCGGAGAATTTAGTTGACCACTATCAGATAAAAAAAGGGGGCTTGGTTCTCCTTAATATTCAGGATAATAGCGTCTTGTCACTTGTCTCGCGGCCAACGATTAATAAAAATGACCCCTACAATGGTGCTGGAATAACAAATATGATGTTGAAACAACAGATAATGGGCTCAGTTTTCAAAACGGTTGTAGCGGCTGCGGCGATAGACCATAATCTTGATGACCCGAAGCGTCTATTTGATTGTAGTAAGAAAATCAATGGTAAACCAGAGTTAATATACAATTATGGAATGTTGGATTTCACGAATAGCTTTGCAAGAAGTTGTAATCGTACCTTTGGAGAGCTAGCTAGTGAATTACAAAAAATGAATCCCAACCTTTTAGAAGATTATGCAGAAAAATTGTCGCTTACCGGTTTGGTTGGCTGGCAGGGGGATATCTATCATACGAATGATTTTAAACAGCTCGCGGATGAGGATAAAGGAAGAGTGTTTCTTTCTGAGGACGCTAGGAAGGACGCTAATTTCGCCGCGATGTCTGGAATTGGACAACATGAAGTACGGGCTACCCCTTTAGCCGTCGCTAATATGATGGCGACGATCGCAAGAGGTGGTGAAAAAGAGATGGTTAGGGTCGTATCAAAAATTGAATACAAAAACGGTACGACGATGGTTAATTTTCCGGAGCAAAGCTTCAAGGGAGATACCATTTCTCCCTATACCGCGATGAAGTTGCAAAAGTTATTGCGGGAAGTTGTCTTGAACCCGAACGGCACAGGAAGATGGTTTAAGGACTTGCCTTATGAGGTAGCAGGAAAATCAGGCACAGCTGAAACAGGAAAATATGAAGCAGGCAGGCAGTTGCATAATAAATGGTTCGCTGGTTACTTTCCTTATGAGAATCCAAAATATGTACTTGTGGCAGTGAATTTGGATGTCCTAGATTCAGAGGGCGGGGTAAATTTGTTGTTTGCTGATATGGTTAAAATGCTGTATGAAAAAGATAAAGGGATGCAATAGGTAATGTTTTTTCCTTCAAGTTCTCATAAAATCATGTTAGAATATTGAGAGTCTATAAATGTCTGGCTCCTGTACCAAGGGAGCTTCCGTATTTTATTTTAGGAGGGAATTAATTTGACTAATGATTTGAATTCTAATTCGCGTTCAGGTTACCGTTCGAAAAGAAAAAAGACCAATATCGTCTTAAATAGTTTAATTATCGTTGTGCTCTTACTAATTATTTTTGTCGCATATAATATCTTTGCTACTGGAAATGACAATGCATCACCAAAAAAGGAAAGTACAAAAACAGAGCAAAAGGAAAATAAAGATGAACAAAAAGAGTCTGAAACTGTCACTACAAATGACGATGACAGTGTAACTGATCCTGCTGCCGAAGAAGAACTAAGTGAAGATGCTGCGACAACAGAGGATTCTTCCGCATCGGAGGATACTGCGACACCGGAAGATGCAGATGAATCACAGGCTGTGGTGACAGAGGGAGACGGCAATTCGAATGTGGTAAAAGCAACTGAAAATCCTGCTTGGCAACCTGTTGGTACATCGCAAACAGGCGAGCATACTCCAGTTTATGACCAGTCTTCGGCTGACTGGCAAGAAATGTTGAATGCCATTTCTTATGCAACTGGTTTAGATAAAGGTAATATGACCGTTTATTGGCTGGGAAGAGATAGATCTACAACAAATGGCTCGTTTGGCACCGTCGCTTCAAAGGATAAACAGCAAAAGTTTAATGTATATCTCCAATGGGTTGATGGTCAAGGTTGGAAACCTACTAAGGTAGAAGAACTGGCTGAATTAAATCAGTAATCGATATTGAAAAAGCCTCTCGAAATCTCGAGAGGTTTTTTGCGGTATTTTAGACATTTCGAGGCATTCTCACAACGAAAATATTGACGAATTTGTAAAATATGATAAGTTGGGAACAGGTTTTTCACGAACCCATAGTATACTTATAGGATTGATGTATTCAATTAGGAGTGAATATGTAAGAAGGTGCAGCACATTGTAGCATGCTTTTATCAAAAGCGGTAGAATAGTGTTTGCGGATACAATGTATGGTTCCGAGGAAGATTATAAGCAGTAAATCTGATAATAATTATGAATACAAGAAAGAGGTCACAGTATGAAAATCGCAATCATTGGAGCAATGGAAGAAGAAGTAACTTTACTTAGAGATAATATCGACAATCAAACACAGGAAACTATAGCAGGCTGTGAATTTACCTTTGGAAAAATGCATGGAGTGGATGTCATTCTGCTTCGTTCTGGAATTGGTAAGGTCAACGCTGCCATGTCATCTACTATTCTGCTTGAGAAATATAAGCCTGATTGCATTATCAATACAGGGTCTGCTGGTGGCTTTAATCCTGCACTAAATGTAGGAGATGCCGTTATTTCAACGGAGGTTCGCCATCATGATGTAGATGTAACTGCTTTTGGTTATGAATATGGCCAGGTTCCGCAGTTGCCAGCTGCCTTTTTAGCGGACGAAAAATTAATTACAGTCGCAGAAGCAGCAGCATCAGAACTTGAAAACTTCCAAATTGTTAAAGGCCTAATTGTCACTGGAGATTCCTTTATGGAGGACCCTGTCCGTGTCGATTTTGTCCGGTCAAAATTTCATGACCTGCAAGCCGTGGAAATGGAAGCAGCGGCAATCGCACAAGTAGCTCATCGTTTTGGAGTACCTTTTGTCATTATTCGCTCACTTTCTGATATTGCTGGAAAAGAATCTGAAGTTTCTTTTGACCAATTTATCGATAAAGCGGCAACTAATTCTGCGACATTAGTTATGAAGATGGTGGCAGCTTTACGATAGTTAGTAGAGGTGGAAAAATGAAGGTTTACAAAAATGTACATGAACTAATTGGGCATACACCTATTGTCGAGATAACACAATTTCCTTTGTCTGAGGGAGTTCGTATTTTTGCAAAACTAGAATTTATGAACCCTGGAGGCAGTGTAAAAGACCGCCTTGGGATCGAACTGTTAAACGAAGCTTTTTCAAGTGGGAGATTGCAGGCGGGCGGAACAGTTATTGAGCCAACGGCAGGGAACACCGGGATTGGCCTAGCGCTTGCGGCTATAAACAAAGGAATTCAAGTAATATTATGTGTTCCTGAAAAGTTTAGTATCGAAAAGCAAGAGCTGATGAAAGCACTAGGGGCCAAAATCGTTCACACGCCAACAGAAATGGGGATGAAGGGCGCGATTGCAAAGGCTGAGGAGCTTCTAAAAGAAATTCCAGGGTCTTATTGCCCGCAGCAATTTGCCAACCCTGCTAACCCCGCTACGTATTATAAAACGCTTGGCCCTGAACTTTGGGATCAAATGGACGGTCAAATTGATATATTTGTTGCTGGCGCAGGTACAGGCGGAACATTTATGGGGACTGCTCGGTATTTAAAGGACCATAAAAAAGCAGTTAAAACGGTTATCGTTGAACCGGAAGGATCGATCCTAAATGGCGGGGAATCTGGTCCGCATCGGACCGAAGGCATCGGAATGGAGTTCTTGCCAGGGTATATGGACCCGGACTACTTTGATGCAATCCATACTGTTCCGGATGTGACAGCCTTCAACCATGTAAAGGAATTAGTTGTAAAGGAAGGACTTCTAGTCGGCAGTTCTTCTGGTGCCGCTTTTTATGCTGCACTTAAAGAGGCAGAAAAGGCAATGCCTGGAACAAATATTGTGGTTATTTTTCCAGACGGCAGTGAGCGTTACTTAAGTAAGAAGATTTTTGAAGGAGGAATTTAAAATGAAAAGAAAAACGCAATTAATTCATGGAGGAATTAGTAACGATCCAGCTACTGGTGCAGTTACCTTTCCCATTTATCAAGTGAGTACATTTAAGCAAGAAGGTGTCGGCGGGCATAAAGGCTTCGAATATTCACGAACAGGAAATCCGACCAGACATGCGCTTGAGGAATTGATCAAAGAACTTGAAGGAGGCAAGGCTGGATTTGCCTTTGGCTCTGGAATGGCAGCTATGACAGCTGTGATGATGCTGTTTAACAGTGGGGATCATGTGATCTTAACTGATGATGTTTACGGCGGCTCGTTTCGGGTAATGACGAAAGTATTGAATCGATTGGGAATTGACTCTACCTTTGTGGATACAAGTAAATCTGAAACGATATTAAGCGCGATTCGACCAAATACAAGAGCCATTCATTTAGAAACACCTACAAACCCGCTTCTAAAGATTACTGATATTGAAGCAGTCGCAAAGCTTGCAAAAGAACATAATCTTTTAACTATTGTTGATAACACATTTTCGACGCCATATTGGCAAAACCCTATCGAACTTGGGGCGGATATTGTCTTGCATAGTGCCACAAAATACCTTGGCGGGCACAGTGATGTTGTCGCAGGTTTAGCTGTGGTAAATAGTGAAAAGCTTGCTGAGGAGCTCCATTTTGTGCAAAATTCTACCGGTGGGATCTTGGGTCCGCAAGATTCATGGCTGTTAATTCGCGGAATTAGAACACTCGGAATTCGCTTGGAAGAGATGGAAGCAAATACGAAAGCAATTGTGGAATTTTTACAAGGGCACACAAATGTAAAAAAAGTTTACTACCCAGGAATTGAAACCCATCCTAATCATCAGATCGCTAAAAAACAAACAAGAGGGTTTGGCGGTATGGTTTCGTTTGATGTCGGGAGTGCCGAAAATGCAGACAAATTACTTAGTAAAGTGAAATATTTTACCTTGGCAGAAAGCCTTGGAGCAGTTGAAAGCTTAATCTCAGTACCAGCAAGGATGACCCATGCGTCAATTCCAGCAGAGCGCCGAGCTGAACTAGGGATTACCGATGGCCTAGTAAGAATCTCAGTAGGCCTAGAAGACGTAGAAGACCTTATTGAAGACCTAGAGAATGCATTAAAATGATTGAGTGTCAGGCACCATGTGAAAAATTCACATGGTGCCTGACACCTTTTTGGGCTTTTGAATTAATTTTAAAAAAATTTCCATAAAAAGGTTTACATAGGATTTGTGTGTGGATATAATTACCGTAGTAAGTAAAAAATTCCAAAAAAGGAGGTCGAAGAAAATGATGTTTACATTAACTGGAGCGATGGCGTTAAACGGAATGGTATCAGCAACTGGAATGATCGCAACAATTGAATATGAATATCAAACATTCGACCAGTCTGGAATGGATTGCTTAATTTTAAATTAAGTTACTATACATATCCATGCCGCAGGGAGAATGACGTCTTGCGGTATTTTTGTGCCTAAAAAACCAGAGCCGCAGGGATACTCTTCTGCGGCCTTTTTGTGCCCTTTTTACGAGCATTTTGGATATGTACAGCATAAATTGAATTTGTTGCGATTTCACTACAAATGATTACTTAAAGGAGGTGGTTAATCATGACCCTAAATATATTCTTTTTTTCAATTACTTTTAAAAAACTTGAAGTGAGTCTTGAAGAGGCAGTAAACCAGGAAATGGTTGAAAAGCTTTATGAACAAAACAAGGATAGGCAAATTTCCATGTATCGATATATGTAAGTGGAAATAATTAATGAATGAAATAAGGAAGTGAACAGAAATGACGCTAAATATAATCTTCTTTTCAATTACGATTAAGAAACGAAAAGTAAGCACGGAAGAAGCTATTCATCAAGAAATGGTTGAGAAGCTCTACGAACAAAACAAAGACCGTCAAGCATCTATGTACCGTGGTATGTAATTAGAAAAAAATTTGCTGATTAGAAAGGTGGTTTTAAATATGTTGTTTTTACTAATGCAAGGTCGTGGCGCTAGTCTCTGGGTTTCGAAGGATACCACCTAGCTAGTCATAAAATTTAGGAGGTAACAATCATGCCGCTGCATATTTTATTATTGTCGCTATTTTTTATACCAAAGAAAAAAGGGTCATAATGATATCATATTGAAATCGAATTGCTAATAGCCATAAGTGTTTGTTAACAAAATCTCCACATTTCCTTAAGCTAGTTCCTGTGAAAATATGATAAATTCATATTAGAAAGAACAGGATCTATCTAAGGGGTGGAGAGTATGTTCATGGTTGTGATGGCTATCGTCATTACTGCGGCAATCGGCTGTGTTATTTCAGCTGAAATTAGTGTGGAATAATTAAGAAGCATCGACCAAAATAATCGGTCGATGCTTTATTTTTTCATCTTATTTATCTTCAGTCAAAGCCAAGAATTCATTAATATCATCAAGACAAATACGGACTGCCTTCTCCCAAAAGTCCTGTTGCGTCAAATCTACTTGTAAATGTTTCTGCGCTAGGTCCTCGACCGACATTGAGGCTGTATCCTTTAACAAGGCAATGTACTTATCTTCATAGCCCCTGCCTTCCTCAAGAGCCTGAGCATAGATACCAAGTGAAAAAAGATAACCAAATGTATATGGGAAGTTATAGAATGGAACACCGGTTATAAAGAAGTGGAGCTTCGAAGCCCAGAATAACGGATGATATTCTTCCAAAGCATTGCTATATGCCTCTTTTTGTGCGGCAAGCATCAGTTCATTCAACCGTTCTACTGCAACAGGACCTTGCTTTCTTTCTTCATAAAAACGCGTTTCAAACAAGAAACGGGCATGTATATTCATTAATAGTGCAACCGTTCTTTGGATTTTATCATCTAATAAAACGAGCTTTTCTTCTTCGTCCTTCGCATTCTTCACTGCCGCGTCAGCTACAATCATTTCGGCAAAGGTTGAGGCGGTTTCAGCAACGTTCATCGCATAATTTCGATTGAGATGATGAACACCCTTCATTGCGAATGTATGGAATCCGTGTCCCAGTTCATGTGCGAGGGTTGAGACGTTAGATGGAGTGCCTGAATAAGTCATGAAAATACGGGATTGATTACTTTCAGGGAAGAAAGTACAAAAGCCGCCAGGTGCTTTTCCAGGGCGATCTTCTCCTTCGATCCATTGTTCTTTAAACGCCTTCTGAGCAAATGAAGCCATTTTCTCACCAAAGATAGCAAAGTTCTGTTCGATAAATTCAGCACCTTCTTGATAAGAAACCTTTGAGGCTGTTTTTCCATATGGAGCATCTAAATCATACCAACTTAATTTTTCAAGTCCTAACAGCGTAGCTTTACGCTCTAGGTATTTAACCAGCATTTGTTTATTTTCCGAAATAACTGTCCACATTGTTTCCAGCGTTCTCTTTTCCATGCGGTTAATACTAAGCGGTTCCTTCAAAACATCCTCCCAGCCACGCTTTTTGTAGACATTTAAACGGAAACCAGAAAGATGATTAAGTGTTTTAGCCAAGATGTCTGCTTGATCTCCCCAAGCTTTTTCCCAATTTTCAAAAATAGCTGTTCGAATTTCCCTGTCTGGGCTGGAAAATTTGTTGAAAGCCTGCCCGACAGAGAGTAGTTTCTCTTTGCCATTTTCGTTAAATGAGATTTTAATTTTTCCAACGATTAAATCATACAGTTGACCCCAGCTATGGTAACCGTCCACACCAAGGGCGCTGATAATAGCTTCTTCTTCTTTAGAGAGCTTATCTTTTGCACGATCTCGTCGTTCATTTAATATGTAAGAGAGCACTTTGAGTTTTTCATCTGCTAACAACTGTACCCAAACGTCATCGTTGATTGTTGTTAATAAGCTATCAAATCTACCAAGAGCAGTTTGGAAAGCAGCACTTAAACTGGTCACTCTTGCTTCCAGGTTATATGCTTTCTTGTCTTCGGTATTTTGTGCCTGCAAACATCCAACAAAGGCACCGGCTTGACGAAGCTTTTTGGCGGCATGCTCAAAGTCTTCAAGTAACTCTTGTAGGAATTTTGAATCCTCAGTTGTATTGAGTGGAGTCCAACTGCTAGCTTTTGCTTGGAAAAGATCAATTAACTCTGAAGTAAGGGTTAAGTGGTCTGCAAATTCTTTGGAATCACTGCCGCCTTTAAAAATTATTTCCAGGTCCCACACATCCGAATATGGAGTGGCTGTCATTCAATATACCTCCTTTATTTATGTACTTTCATTATTATATAGTTATTTTTCTAAAAATTCTATACATTACGCTTCCCGAAGGATGGAATGCAAAAGGGAATAAAAAAGTAATTCACCTAATGTTCAAATTTGTTTTTCAACCGTATGTAGTATAATTTAATCCAAGAATTAATATACGGGAGAGGAAACTAGTGAAAAAAATACTGCTCGTTGATGATGAAACAAGAATGTTAGATTTACTTTCTCTTTATTTAACTCCCAAAGGGTATACCTGCATTAAAATGTCTTCCGCTCTCAAGGCAATTTGTTACTTGGAAAAGGAGAAAGCAGATATAATCTTGTTAGATGTTATGATGCCCGAAATGGACGGGTGGGAAGCATGTAAGGAGATTCGAAAAAACTGGGACATCCCGATCATTATGCTAACCGCACGCAGTGAAAAAAATGATATTGTTAAAGGCCTAAAAATGGGTGCTGATGATTATATTTCTAAACCCTTCGACGAAGAGGAGTTAACGGCTCGTATCGACGCTGTCTTAAGAAGACAAACAGGTCATCCAGCATTCATTGACTTTAATGGTCTTTCATTAAACGAGGATTCTTTTGATGTTTCATACAAGAATCAGCATATACCTGTCACACCAAAGGAATTTTCTTTATTAGCGCTTTTACTAAAGAATCATAACAAAGTGTTTACCCGGGAACATCTATTGACGACGATATGGGGCTATGCTGCTCCAACAGAAGACCGGACGATTGATTCCCATGTTCGGAATTTACGGGATAAATTACGGAAAACGGGATTTCCTGTTGACGATTATTTGACAACCGTATGGGGACTGGGGTATAAGTGGATGGATAAGGATTCATAAATGAATACCTCATAGTTTAATATGGAGGGAAAAAAGTGAAGATTACAATGAAAGTCTATCTTGCTATTTTGACAGGAATCATGCTGATTTTGGCCTTAGGCTGCACAAATAAAAGCCAAGAACAGAAACCAGAACAGGAAAAGATAGCAAAAGTAAACTTTGATATTATCCAGGCGAAATCATTAAAAGTAGGTCAGATTCTGGGTATTGGCTATCCAGGAAATGATTTTGCTTTGTACGTAGCTACAGATGACGGCCTAAAAATGTATAATGGTTCTGAATGGTATGAAACAACAACGAACCAACATGATTACTTTGGCTTTCAAGCTATAAGTGCTGGTTTTATCGCAAGTGGTCAACCTCAAAAAGGATCGGGTCTTAAGGACCCTCTCGGTGTAATTCAGAGTGTTGATAAAGGACAAACCCTCAAGAAATTATCCTTTTATAATCAGTCGCTCTTCCATTTCGTGGGTGCGAGTTTTTCAGGAAAAGGTCTTTATGTAATAAACGAAGAACCTAATGGAAAACTGGGTCAAGGCGTGAATTATTCTCTGGATAATGGAGCGACGTGGAAAAAAAGTGCATTAAAGGATTTTAACGCGGATTCATTTGGGATGATCGCGGTTCATCCGAAAAATGGCAATATTATCGCGATGTCGACAAGGTCTGGTATTTTTTATTCGAACGACAATGGGAACACTATGAAGCAAATTACAGATCCATTTATGGTTACGGCACTTACATTTAGTGGAGACTCGATTTTATTTTCAAGTGTGGAAAACGAAAAAGTACTATTAAAAACAATCAATCCTGCAACTGGAGAACAAAAGAATATCGCTTTCCCATTCCTTGATTATGATAATCCAATTACTTATTTAGCGATTAATCCAAGAGATCCGAAGCAAATCGCCTTCACTACTTATAAGAATGATGTATATGAATCTATTGATGGTGGAATGAAGTGGAATAATCCTTTACAAAATGGAAAAACAGAGCTGAAATAATCTTTAGCTCTGTTTTTTTTTAGGTTAAAAGAAAAAAATATAAAATTTTGAACTTAGATAACTGTCTAGCTCCAGCGCCCAGCGGCTAATGGACTTCGCTCTTCTCCCTACGATAAGTCAACATCGGATCGCTACGCTCTCCGTGTTTCCTTTATCTCAGTCGAAGCGCTCCAGTCCATACGCCGCGCAAAGGAAGCGTGCGTTTCTATTTTTTCTTCTTCTCTTTTTCGGCTCGATAGAATTCATGGAACATTTTCATTAAGGCACGTTTTTCAATCCTTGAAACATAACTTCGTGATATTCCTAATTCTTTGGCAATCTCCCGTTGTGTTTTTTCTTTTTGTAGGTCAAGACCAAATCGCCCGATGATTACTTCCTTTTCTCGGTCATCCAGCACTTCAATATATTTTTTTACTTTCTCCAGTTCCATGTTTAGCTGAATCGTATCAATCACATCTTCTGATTCTGATTTAAGCACATCGATTAATGATATTTCGTTTCCTTCCTTATCTTGACCGATTGGATCATGCAAGGAAACATCTTTTTTTGTTTTCTTAAGAGCTCGTAAATGCATTAAAATTTCATTCTCAATACAACGTGCGGCATAGGTGGC
Source organism: Neobacillus sp. BF23-41 (assembly GCF_041106275.1). Lineage (NCBI taxonomy): Bacteria > Bacillati > Bacillota > Bacilli > Caryophanales > Bacillaceae > Neobacillus > Neobacillus sp. BF23-41. The sequence continues at coordinate 306,178 of NZ_JBGBPR010000003.1, read as the reverse complement.
GAGCTTTGTTCCTTTCCCCTCGGAGTAACTCTCAATCGCTTTAATTAACCCAATGGTTCCGATTGATATTAAATCTTCCGAATCCTCCCCAGTGTTTTCGAATTTTTTTACTATATGCGCGACCAATCTTAGGTTGTGTTCAATTAACATATTGCGCGCATGGGAATCTCCCTCTGCCATCAATCGAAGATATTTTCTTTCTTCTGCGGCAGATAGGGGTTGAGGAAAGGCATTATTTTTTACATAGGAAACAAGAAATAAGAATTCCTTCATTAAATATCCGAGAGCTGTTAAGATTCCAGACATCCACATCTACCCCCGTCTTTTTTGGCTTATTCGCCTATTATTAATTCCTATGAAGGAAAAGGGAAATTGTGTCTGTCCATAAACTTTTTTATTTAAGTAGGAATTTTATTATAAAAGGCTCTTTATACTTGGCTGTTGATTTCCGCTCCAATCAACATGTGCCAAAATCAATAATAACCTTTAACAGATCCTTATAAAAAAAGCATCAACCAAGGACTGGTTGGTGCTTTCTTGCTATTTCTATACTTTTTTCAGTTTAAATGGACTGACCATTAGGAATGATAGAATGATGATGATAAATAAGAATGTTTGGGAAGGGATATAGGGAATGGCTAAAAAGCTTAAGGTTGCCAAGCATCCTGCTGCTGTAATTGGTAGACCAGTAAAATAACCATTGCTTTCCGTTATATTGAAGCGTGCTAATCTGAAGGCGCCACAACCGATGTAGAAAACGGTAAAAAATGAACCCGGTCCGCCAAATTCATGTAAAATTCCTTGATATAGTAATAGTGCAGGTGCTACGCCAAATGATATAATATCACTCATGGAATCCAATTGTTTTCCTAACTCAGATTCAATATTAAATTTTCGTGCAATCATTCCGTCAAAACGATCGGCCAATGCGGCAATAAAAATTAACAGCAGGCTTAATCTCAAATTCCCATGAAGCCCGAATACAATGGCAAAACCGCCCAATGATAAGTTTGTTAAAGTGATAACATTAGCTGTTTGTGATTTGAGTTTTTTTATTGTTTGATCTAGTACGTCTAATAAAAACATGCTCCACACCACTCCTTTCTTACAAGCCGGAAGGTAAATTAATTTCTTTCATTCATTCTATATTATTTAATTTTAAGTGTTTTATGTCTTTTCGTAAAGAGTATTTTTACACTATTTGGGGGTAGTTAGATGATCCAAGGCTTTTATCGTCTATTGATTGAGTTAACAAATGGAAGGTGGACATCAGGAATTTTAAGAAGGTTTGCTCGTTCACATGTCAGTCGTTTCGTGGTACCATCCTTTGCAAAGATTTATCATTTAAATCTAGAAGAAATGGAGAAGGACTTGTCAGAATATCCTACTCTTCATGATTTATTCGTCAGGACATTGAAAAAGGATGCAAGAGAAATTGATAAAGGTGAGAATTCAGTTGTCAGTCCGGTGGATGCGGTTATCGAAGATGTGGGTCCGATTAAAGAGACGAGTGATATTCATGTCAAAGGAAAGACGTATTCCATTGAAGAAATGCTGGGAAATCCACAACTATTAGCCAAGTATTTAAATGGTACATACATGATCCTTTATTTAAGCCCAAGTCATTATCATCGTATTCACAGCCCTGTCAATGGAATCGTCACCAAACAATGGACGCTTGGTTCAAAATCATATCCAGTCAATAAGCTGGGGCTAAAATATGGGGTTCGAACACTCGCCAAGAATTATCGAGTGATAACTGAAGTGAAAACGGATTATGGGCATGTTGCAATCGTAAAGGTTGGGGCTATGTTTGTTAATTCAATTGAAACCACACACAAGGGATCAGAATTAGTGAAGGGCGGCGAAATGGCTTATTTTAGTTTTGGTTCGACCGTAGTCCTGTTATTCGAAAAAGATATTTTTCAAATGGATTCAAACGTTCAGACCCCTAAGGACATTAAGGTTGGAGAAAAACTTGGGGTTTTGAGAAATCAGTAACAAAAAACAGCCTCAGAGACTTGGTCTTGAGGCTAGACAAAAAGAAAAGCCCTTATAGAGCTATTGCTAATTTTATGATGAAATTTTTATTTTATGGTATAAGGAGCGTCTGAGCATTTCTGACTCAATAAGTCCAATAAAATCAGGGCTTAAGTTCAATTCTCTTGCTTTAAAATATGACTCAATTAATAATTCATCTGACAGTTTCCGCACGGCAGAATCCACCTCCGATTTGAAAATAAATTGTTCTATTATATGAACCATAAGCATAAAATGGTATGTTCAATTGGTGTACCCTAAATCTACCAAATTTATTCCTATAGAACAATCGTTCTAACTATCCACAGCTTCTGGTGGATAACTTGTGATTACTTTGTTTATAAAATGATGAAATGTGTATGATTCAATGGGTATAATGTTAATAACTTTATCCACAAAGGTGTGAAATGAAGATTTTTGTCGAAAAATATTTTTTGATTTTTTTAATCTCATCCTATTTTAGAAAGATTTAGGCGCTCATATAAAAAGCAATAATATTTTAAAATCATGTATTATCAGTTTTTGATGAATAATAAGACTATAAACAAATTACATTTAATCTTTGAAACAAAGGTTAAAATTGGTTATGATTGTACAAGAAAAAAATATTGAACGATTATATTTAGAATTCAATGAGGTGTAAGCTTAGTGCTAAAACAATTTTTACCGAATGAACATGTTAAAAGCATTCTTGATATATCCCCTGAACAGTTGAATGCAAAAGGGATTAAGGGGATCATTACTGATTTGGATAATACGTTAGTGGAATGGGATCGCCCCTATGCCACTCCTCAATTAATCAAATGGTTTGATGAAATTAGAAAACATAATATCCTCGTGACAATTGTTTCTAATAATAATGAAGAACGTGTCAAAGCCTTTTCTGATCCTTTAAAAATCCCCTTTATTTTTAGGGCTAGGAAGCCGTTTGCCATTGCCTTTCACAAGGCCATTTCACAAATGGGAATTAGAAAAGAAGAGGCAGTGGTAATTGGAGATCAGTTACTGACAGATGTACTTGGCGGGAACCGGGGTGGTTTTCATACGATCCTGGTTGTCCCTGTTGCTCAGACTGACGGGTTTTTTACAAAATTTAACCGCTTTGCCGAGAGAAGAATTTTAAATTGGTTTCGAAAAAAAGGTATGCTTCAATGGGAGGATTAATGTGTGAGTGAACATCAACATATTTGTATGGGTTGTGGAGTAAAGGTCCAAACAGAAAACCCAGAGGATCTAGGATACGCCCCAACATCGGCCTTGGAAAAAGAAATGATTATTTGCCAGCGATGTTTTCGTCTTAAGCACTATAATGAGGTTCAGGATGTTAGCTTAACCGACGATGATTTTTTAAAAATATTAAATGAAATGGGAAAGTCGGATGCCTTAATCGTGATGATTGTTGACATTTTTGATTTTAATGGCAGCTGGCTTCCAGGTTTACACCGTTTTGTAGGAAACAATAAAGTGCTTCTTGTTGGAAACAAGGTGGATTTATTGCCTAAATCTGTGAAGCATAGTAAGCTAATTCACTGGATGAAGCATGAAGCCAAAGAACTGGGGTTAAAGCCAGAAGATGTATTCCTTGTAAGTGCTGCGAAAGGCTTATTTGTTAAGGAAACGGCGGCGGCCATTGATGAACACCGAAATGGTAAAGACGTCTATGTGGTTGGGTGTACTAATGTTGGAAAATCTACGTTTATCAATCGAATCATTAAAGAAGTAACAGGAGAATCCGATGTTATTACCACCTCCCATTTTCCGGGAACGACGTTGGATATTATCAAAATTCCACTTGATGATGAAAAATCATTAATTGATTCGCCAGGTATTATCAACCATCATCAAATGGCGCATTATGTTGATAAGAGGGATTTAAAAATTATCACCCCCAAAAAAGAAATCAAGCCAAAAGTGTTTCAATTGAATGAAGGACAAACCTTATTCTTTGGCGGCTTGGCCCGCTTTGATTATATTAGTGGCGGCCGTAGATCCTTTGTTTGTTATGTTTCCAATGAATTGAATATTCACAGGACCAAAATCGAGAATGCGGACGAACTCTATGAAAAGCATGTGGGGGAAATGCTGACACCGCCTCGTATGGAACAATTAGAATCTTTTCCTGAGCTTGTGAAACAGGAATTTATTGTGAAAGAAGCAAAAACGGATATCGTTTTCTCAGGACTTGGTTGGATTACCGTAAATGAGGCGGGTGCAAAAGTAGCTGCCTATGTACCAAAAGGTGTACAAGCATTAATTCGAAAATCCTTAATATAAATAGATATCTTTAAGGTCAGGTTTTCACGTGCTGACATGGGTGGGGGGAATTCAGATGAAGAAATTATTTGCTGTTTTGGGGAATCCAATTGGACATAGTATGTCTCCGGTTATGATCAATGATTTATTTTCATTTTATAACATTGATGCAGCCTATCTGCCATTTCAAGTTAAGGAAGTGGATTTACATGATGCTGTCAAGGGATTAAAAGCGCTGGGCGTCAGTGGATTTAATGTAACTGTACCGCATAAAAGTAAAATCATTCCCTTTCTGGATGGCATAGATGAATTGGCCGCGAACATCGGGGCTGTGAATACCGTTGTAAATGAAAACGGTCAACTAATTGGCTATAACACGGATGGCCCTGGTTTTCTAAAAGGCTTAAATGCTTTTCTGCCTAAAATAACAGACCAAAAGGTTCTGATTATTGGAGCAGGCGGGGCTGCGAGAGCCATCTATTTAACTTTGGCAAAGGAAAACCCGCTCGTCTTGAACATTGCCAATCGCACGATAGAGAAAGCCTGGGAACTAATCAAAGAATGTCCTTATTCAGTTTGTTCTAGTGCTTGTTCGTTTGAAGAGGCAAGTGAATCATTAGGGGAATATGATTTAGTTATTCAAACGACACTGATTGGCATGTCCCCAAAAATTAATGAGCAGCCATTCCCACTAAATAAAATAAGGAATCAAACTGTCTTTTGTGATATCATATACAATCCGCTTGAAACGCAATTTTTACAAGAAGCGCGTCTTAATGGAGCAAGCATCCAAAACGGGATAGATATGTTTGTATATCAGGGCGCACTTGCTTTTGAAAAATGGACGGGAATTTTCCCTGATGTGGAAAGAATGAGAGATAATGTTTTAAAACAATTAGGAGGAAGAACATGTTAACAGGTAAGCAAAAAAGTTTTTTACGTTCAAAGGCGCACCACCTAGATCCGATATTTCAAGTAGGTAAAGGTGGAGTAAACGAAAATATGATTAAACAAGTAGCTGATGCACTTGAAGCAAGAGAGCTATTTAAAGTCAGCATTTTGCAAAATTGTGAAGAAGATAAAGCGGCCGTTGCTGAGCAGTTAGCTGAAGGTACGGGTGCAGAAATTGTTCAACTTATCGGAAATACCATTGTCCTTTATAAAGAGTCTGTGGAAAAGAAAACAATTAAACTTCCATAATTGAATGTATAAGGAGACGATCGCATGTTGAAGGTGGGAATATTGGGAGGAACCTTTGATCCTCCGCATTATGGACATCTTTTAATTGCAAATGAGGTTCTTTCCACTCTTCAGCTTGATGAAATTTGGTTTATGCCAAACCAAGAGCCTCCCCATAAGAGAAAATCAGAATCGATTAAAAATGAAGATCGCCTGCAAATGCTGGAATTAGCAATCGGTGGAAATGCTGCTTTTCGAGTGGAAACGATTGAACTTCATAGGGAAGGTCCTTCTTATACGGTCGATACCATGAAGATGATTAATGACCAGTACCCTGACCATCAGTTTTTCTTTATTATTGGGGCGGATATGATTGAATACCTGCCGAAATGGCATAAAATAGACGAACTTATTAAACTTGTCCAATTTGTTGGAGTTGAAAGACCGGCATATAGCAGTCAAACAGACTACCCTGTCCTTTATGTAGATGTTCCGGCACTGGATGTGTCATCTAGTATGATTAGGGATAGGGTGAAAAACGGAAAGACAGTTCGTTATCTACTGCCTGATCCGGTCGTTCAATATATCGAGGAGAAGCATTTATATGGAACGTGAAGAGGCGTTAAAGCTTGTAAAGGAACAATTAACCGATCATCGCTATCAGCATACTTTGGGAGTAATGGAGACAGCGATAGCACTTGCAAAGCAATATGGAGGCAATGAACAAAAAGCCGAATTAGCTGCGATTTTTCACGATTATGCAAAATTTCGTCCAAAAGACGAAATGAAGGAAATCATTACTGGTCAAGGATTTCCACAGGATTTGCTTGAATTTAATTCAGAATTGTGGCATGCACCTGCAGGGGCCTACTTGGTGAAAAAAGAAGCGGGGATCAGCGACCGTGAAGTATTGGAAGCAATCCGTTATCATACATCGGGAAGACCAGGAATGACTTTACTGGATAAAATTATTTATTTAGCCGATTACATTGAACCAGGCCGTCATTTTCCAGGCGTGGAAGAGGTACGAGATATGGCTAAAGAAAATTTAGATAGAGCACTAATTAAGGCCATTCAAAATACGATCATGTTTTTATTTAAAAAGAATCAAACAATATACCCTGATACATTCTATACGTACAATGATCTAATCAAAAAACTGGAGGATTGATTAATGGATAATCAAGAACTACTAAAAATTGCTGTTAAGGCAGCGGATGACAAACGTGCTGAAGACATTTTAGCCCTTAATATGAAGGGGATTTCTTTAATTGCTGATTACTTTATCATTTGTCACGGAAACTCAGATAAACAAGTACAGGCGATTGCAAAGGAAATGAAAGAAAAAGCCCAAGAACATGGATATGACGTAAAAAGAATTGAGGGTTATGATGAAGCAAGATGGGTGTTGATTGATCTTGGCGATGTTGTTGCCCACGTATTCCATCGTGACGAAAGAAGCTATTACAAATTGGAGCGTCTATGGGGCGATGCGCCGTTGGAAGACATCCACAGTGCGCTAAATACATGAGCTATCAGCAATTTGCGTATCTCTATGATGAACTGATGAAGGACGCACCATATGATGAGTGGGTCCAGTTTGTCAAAGATAAATGCGTGAACTATAACGTTACTGGCACTCGCTTGCTTGACCTAGCATGTGGGACAGGTGTACTCTCCGTCCGGTTAGCGAAAGACGGATTTCAAGTAACGGGAGTCGATTTATCTGAGGATATGCTAGCTGTGGCACAGGCGAAGGCCGAGGATGAAGGGGTTAGAATTCCGTTTTTTCAGCAGAATATGGCTGACTTGGAGGGCCAGGGGGAATTTGATGTCATCGGTATTTTTTGTGATTCGTTAAATTATCTTCAGAGCGAGCAAGAGGTAATGGCTACTTTTTCAAACGCCTTCCAGCATTTGAGCGATGAAGGCATATTCGTTTTTGATGTTCATTCGATTTATAAAATTTCTCATTTATTCATTAATCAAACCTTTGCTTCCAGTGAGGATCATGTCTCATTTATCTGGAATAGCTTCCCTGGAGAAAGTTCGAATAGTGTGGAACATGAGTTAAGCTTTTTTGTTTTGGATGAACGGACAGGAAAGTATGACCGATTTGATGAGATTCATTTTCAACGAACATATCCAGTCCAGCAATATTCAGACTGGTTAGTCGAGACTGGTTTTGAATTGTTGGAGGTTTGTGCTGATTTTAAAGATGCTAAGCCCTCAACACAATCAGAGCGAATCTTTTTTGTAGCGAAAAAAATAGAGAAAGCCATCTAAAAAAAGATGGCTTTTTATTATGAGAAAAGAAGGAGTTTGTCAGTAAATGGCGAAATTAATAATTAGAGAATTGCACCTCTACTTTATCTAGATCCTCTTTAAATTTTGCCTGCGTAGCCTGAAATAGGTGCTCAAATACGTCTCCGAGCTCGTTATCCAGTACTTTTATACCTTCACCGGTTATCCCGCCCTTTACACATACCTTTTCCTGCAGTGATGAAAGCGTATAATGCCCTTGCTTTAATAATTCACCCAGTCCCACAATCATTTCACTTGCCATAATTGTTGCGGCATCTTCGTCAATTTCTGTCTCTTTTACTGCCGCTTGGATGAAACTTTGGAGAAGATAGCTGAAGAAAGCTGGCCCGCAGCTAACGATATCAGAGGCAGGCCTCGTTATTTTTTCATCAATATGAAACGGCACCCCAATCTTCGTAATTAATTTCTCCACTTTCCTTTTCCAATGGTCACTGCAATTTTCCCCATAGGTAATCAATGACACCCCAGATAATGCGCGATTCGTAATACTTGGGATTACTCTAACGGCTGAACAGGAAACCTTCTTTTCAATTTGGCTTGTACTGATAGGGCTCGTTATAGAAATGAGACATTTTTCTGGGCTTAAATGTGGTTTAATTTCATCTAGAACTTGAAATACATCTAATGGTTTTACACAAATAAATACCAAGTCGGACTCCGCGGCAACTTCTCTTGGATTCGCTCCAACCCTTAGTTCCCTATATTTATCTTTAAGCACCATAGCTTTTGATTTTGTCCTGTTTGTAATCATGATAGAGGAAGGGGAAATGGCTTTTCCGTCAATCAAGGCCTCCACCAATATTCTCCCCATATTACCGGTACCGATAATGCCTATTTTCATTGTTCCGACCCTCCTTCGCATGCAAGTTTCTTTTATAACCATATGAAATCTGTAAGTGAAATATACCTTTAGAAAGGAAGGATTCAAGTGAAAGACTGGTTGATTGAACACAAGATCATTGTTGTAGTTGTTGCGATTATTGCACTCGGTGGATTTTATTTTTTTTATGTCAATGATGCCCCTGAGCCTATCCCCACTAATTCCCAAAGTATCGAAGAGAAATTTCAAGGGGAAGAGAAGGAAACAGAAAAGACGAAACCTGCTAATCTCCCAGAATTACCAGAGAAAATAATGGTAGATGTCAAGGGCCAAATCAAACTTCCAGGAGTATACCAAGCAAATACAAGTGAGAGAGTTATTGATGTTATCAGTCGAGCGGGTGGTTTAACGGACAAGGCCGACCAAGGTCAGGTGAATTTTGCCGAACATGTCCAAGATGAAATGATCATTTACATCCCAGCGAAGGGTGAGGCAGGACTTCCTTCTGCACCCTTGGGAGGCAGCCAAATTTCTTCAGGCGGCAATCAAAAGGAATCAAAAATTAATATAAATAAGGCGGATGAAACTGAATTGCAAAATCTCCCGGGCATCGGTCCTGCCAAAGCGGCTGCCATTATTGAATATAGGAATACAAACGGCCCTTTCAAAGCTATTGAAGACATGAAAAATATTAGCGGTATTGGGGATAAAACCTTCGAAAAATTTAAAGATTTACTTGCTATATAGTAAATCTCTAATTGACCTATAGGGACAATCACTATTAAACTTAAGTGAATGAACATAAAAGGGAGTGGGAGAAGTGGAACGAATCTCATGGGATCAATATTTTATGGCACAAAGCCATTTGCTCGCACTAAGAAGCACATGTACTAGGCTGACAGTGGGAGCTACAATTGTAAGGGATAAACGAATTATTGCTGGTGGCTATAATGGTTCAATAGCTGGTGGAGACCATTGTATTGATGAAGGTTGCTTCGTGATTGACAATCACTGTGTAAGAACCATACACGCTGAAATGAATGCGCTGCTTCAATGTGCTAAATTTGGTGTTCCGACTGCAGAAGCTGAAATTTATGTCACCCATTTCCCCTGCTTACAATGCTGTAAAGCGATTATCCAAGCGGGTATTAAAACCGTTTATTACGCGGAGGATTATAAAAATCACCCGTATGCAATTGAACTTTTTCAGCAGGCAAATGTTACCATTGAGAAGGTAGAGCTGCATGAGTCAGTGATTGATTTACGGAAGGTTAGTCAATAATTCTACGGATTGATGCCGGTTATTTCCGGCTCTTCCGTATTTTGTAATGAAAATACCTAAATGGAGAAGTCAAATGAATGGAAAATATATTTATTTTGCAATTGCAGCTTTATTAGGTGTGTTATGTGTTCAATTAACATTTCTCCCCTTTTTCTTATTACAAACCCTGTATCTTTATCTTCTATATAAATATAAACGATTTATGAAATTTCAACTTGGGCTTGTAGCTGTGTGTTTTTTGACCTTCTTTTTTATCGGTCAACATGCAGTCTCAACCAATAAAACAGCGATCCCCTCATCCACTACCACCTTTTATCTTCAATATACCGAAGACCCAAAAATTGATGGTGACTTATTACAAGTGCAGGCTGCTGATGCACGGTACAAGGAAAAACTCCTCATCCGCTACAAAATCCAATCAGAACAAGAAAAAGATCTATTAAAGACGAAAACCTTTTATCATTGTTTATGCAGGGTGTCAGGCACTCTGGGAAAACCGGCGATTGCCAAAAACCCTAATGCATTTAATTACCGAAAGTATTTATCTAGGAAGAACATTTATTGGATCATCGAGATCCAAGAAAACCCATTGCAAACTTGCTCTCCGATGAATCCTTCTCCAGTGGAATTGATAAAACAACTTCGATATTCTGGTATTAATTATCTTGAGTCACATTTTCCGATAGAAATTGCTTCACTTTCCGCCGCCTTACTATTTGGTGACAGAAATTTGTTTGACCCGGAAGTTTTAACTGCGTACCAAAAAACCGGTATTGTTCATTTGCTCGCCATTTCTGGACTCCATGTTTCGTTATTAATTGCGATGGTTTTTTATATCGGCATTCGATTTGGCCTAACGAGACAGTTTATGATCAATTTTCTTCTCATCATCCTGCCGATTTATGTCATTCTGACAGGCGGTTCACCATCTGTTATTCGCTCAGCGATGATGATTTTCCTCGTGTTACTTACTGTAAAGTTAAAAGCTCGCTTAAGGCTTTTTCCCCTGGATGCTATTAGCTTGGCATTTATTTCCTATTTATTTTTTAACCCAATGGTGATTTTTGATGCTGGCTTTCAACTCTCATTCTCAGTGAGTCTGGTGATCATTTTGTCTGCTCCATATATTTTGCAAGGCTATGAAAAGACGATAACGCGTATGCTTGCGACTTCGTTAGTTGCTCAATTAGCTGCACTCCCGTTCTTACTGTATCATTACTTTGAGGTTTCAATGATAGGTATCATCGCCAATATGGTCTATATTCCGCTTTTTTCATTTGTATACCTCCCAGGATTGTACCTTTTGTTTATCATCCAGTTTATGTTCGGAAAAACTCCGCTTATACTTATTAGCATTTTCAGAACAATCATTAGCCTCTCCAATTATCTTATAGAATATCTTGCTGACTTTACCTTCTTCCGCTTTATCCCTGGAAGACCAAATTGGTTTTTACTCATTGTGTATATTTTTATCCTGCTTTTGATTTTTTTTATTTGGGAAACTAAAGCGTATCCGAAAAGGAAGGTCCATCTTTTCGTATTGATTGTTGTGCTGATTATTTTTCAACAAGGCTGGAACTGGTTAAATCCATATGGTGAAGTGACCATGATTGATGTTGGCCAAGGGGATAGTATTTTGATTCACCTTGCACATGATAAAGGAACCTATCTCATTGATACAGGCGGGACAATGAACTACACAGAAGAAAAGTGGAGGGAACGAGCCAGAGCCTTTGAGGTAGGAAGGGATGTAGTTGTTCCCTTTTTAAAAGGACAAGGTATTACCAAAATTGACAAACTAATCTTAACTCATGGGGATATGGACCATATTGGGGGGGCATTCTCGATTATAAAAGAGCTTGAAGTAAAACAAATCCTAATGCCTTCTGTAGTGGAGCCATCAATTACTGAACTTGCCATTTTGGAGGAGGCGAAGAAGAAAAACATTACTGTCATAAAAGTGTCAGAAGGAGACAAGTGGATTATCGGGGAAAATGAATTTGATATCCTTTCACCTGAAAAGAATTTTGCTGGTGAAAGAAACAGCGGCTCCATAGCCTTTATTGCTCAATTAGGGGGAGTTAGTTGGTTTTTTGGTGGAGATCTTGATCAAGAAGGGGAAGAGAAAATCATAAAAAAATATCCTAATTTAAAGGTTGATGTTTTAAAAGCTGGTCATCATGGGAGTAAAACATCAAGTGCAGAATCTTTTATTAATCAAATTAGCCCAAGAATAGCATTAATTTCGGTCGGTGAAAAAAATCGTTTTGGTCACCCACATTCAGAGGTGCTTAACCGGTTAAGAAAAACAAATACAGTTATTTTTCGAACAGATCAGCAAGGAGCAATAACCTATAAATTTTATCAAGGAAAAGGAACCATTTCTCCCTATTTACCATAGGATAAAGCATCTCAAGAAAAATTAAAAAAGACTGCACGAATGCAGTCTCCTAAATTACCCATATGTAGCCATTCATTATGAACCGATTAATTTAATGACTGTAGCAACAATAAACATTATGGCAAAAAAACCAAAGGAAACCCCAAATCCTACCCCAGAATCAATCGCGTCGTTTCGTTTACTTTGCACATCTTTTTCAAATTCATTCACAGTCTACCCCTCCTATTTCACATATAGTATAAGTCATTCTCAAGAAAAAATCCAGCGTACATCAAAATGCTTTCCTTAACTGACAAGAGTTGTCAAAATAGTGAGACTGATAAAAGGCTACACTAAACTTACACAAGGAACTCCGCCAGATAATAGAATATCCTAGGGCTTCTATTGCAGGCGTTCATTATAGATTGGGAATTAGCACTTATTGATAAGTGCTAATTCCCTTTAAATGCTTGTCAAATTGTCCAAGCTTCTTTACCATATATATGAGTGGGAGAAGGGGAGCGCTGACAAATGGTAGTGGATATTTGGAGAAAAATTAAACAAAAGGAAATTGCTCCTATTTATTTATTATTTGGAACAGAGACATTCTTAATAAATGAAACAAAGCAATTATTACTTAACCATATTTTAAACGAAGAAGAAAAGGATTTTAATTTTGCGAGCTATGATTTAGAGGAAACGCCAATTGAGGTTGCAATCGAAGATGCGGAAACTTTTCCTTTTTTAGGAGAAAAGAAAATTATCTTTTTACATAATCCTGTTTTTTTAACGGCTGAAAAATCAAAAGAAAAGATTGATCATAATTTATCTAGGTTCGAAATGTATTTAAAAGAGCCGGCACCCTACTCAGTATTAGTTATTTCGGCACCATATGAAAAATTGGATGAACGGAAAAAAATAACGAAAGAATTAAAAAGAAATGCTGAAATAGTCGAAGCCAAAAAGTTAAATGAACATGATTTACGGAACTGGGTAAAGAGCAGGGCGAAAAGAAGTGGGATTGAATTTGAACCTGATGCTATTGAACAATTGCTCGCTTTGGTTGGAACAAATATGTTTATGATTACCAGTGAAGTGGACAAATTAGCATTATATGCTGCAGATGAAAAAAGAATTGATGTCAGCCTAGTGGAAAAATTAGTTGCTCGTTCACTAGAGCAAAATATTTTTACGCTCATTGAAAAAGTGGTTCAGCGAAAACTCGATGAGGCCCTAAGAATTTATTATGATTTGTTAAAACAAAATGAAGAGCCGATTAAGATTCTGGCATTGTTGGCAGGACAATTTAGGTTAATTTATCAAGTGAAGGAGCTCTCTAGAAGAGGATATGGACAGCAGCAAATAGCAGGTTTCTTGAAAACACACCCATTCCGAGTCAAACTTGCTCTCGGTCAAGCTCCTAAATTTACAGATGAAGAATTGGCTAATATAATTGACCTCCTTGCTGAAGCGGACTACCAAATGAAAACAGGAGGCATGAATAAATCTTTATTAATTGAGATGTTTCTATTTCATTTAAAGAAATAAAAAAACGATTCCTGTTAAAGGGAATCGTTTTTTTACGCTCAATTATAGAGCGTTAGTTTTTTTCATTAGACGGGATTTTTTACGAGCAGCAGCATTTTTGTGGATAAGACCTTTTGCAGCAGCCTTGTCTAATTTACTAGCAGCAGTTGCAAATACTTCTTTAGCAGCAGCACCGTCGTTAGTAGAAATAGCAGCTTCTACTTTCTTAACAGCAGTACGCATTGCAGATTTCGCAGTTGTATTTTGAGCATTACGAGCTTCGCTTGTTTTTACACGCTTAATAGCAGATTTAATATTAGGCATTACTTTCACCTCCTACAAAGAATCGAGACACTATATGAACTCGACTTAACATTCATAAAAAATAATTCAGAACATGAAATATTTTATCAAATGGAAGCCTATAATGCAATACTTGTTTCTACGAAGAAGAATATCATTTGCATGATTTATGCCGGAAAGGGCAAAAATAGGGAATAGTTTCTAGATTTTAGGAAAATTTTGATGGGAGTGAATAACAATGGGTGAGTCGATTGACTTAAGTCAGTACTCCGTTCGAACGGATTTGGCAATTGAAGCAAGGGAAATGGTCCTTACACAGCAGAAAGGAACTGTCGGGCAAGAGAAAGATCTTTCACAAATTGAAGGCGTGATTATTAAGGAAAAAGATGTTGATGACATAAAGATTTCATTAGTTGAAGTGACCAAACAGGGTGAACAACAGCTGGGCAAAAAGGCTGGTAGATATTTAACGGTAGAAGTACAAGGGATTCGCCAGCAAAATACAGAGGTACAGCAAAAGGTGGAAGAAATTTTCGCTAGAGAGTTTGCTTACTTTTTGGAGGGAACTGGGATTAAAAAGACGGATTCGTGTCTTGTTGTTGGGCTCGGAAATTGGAATGTAACCCCAGACGCACTTGGACCCATGGTATGTGAAAACTTGTTGGTTACGCGTCACCTTTTTCAGCTTCAGCCGGAAAATGTCGAAGAAGGCTATCGATCCGTAAGTGCATTATCACCTGGTGTTATGGGTTTAACCGGGATTGAGACAAGTGACATCATATTTGGAGTTGTTGAAAAAACAAAACCTGATTTTGTGATTGCCATTGATGCACTAGCATCACGATCGATTGAAAGAGTTAATTCGACGATCCAAATCTCTGATACAGGCATTCATCCTGGTTCCGGTGTCGGTAATAAAAGAAAAGAACTGAGTAAGGAAACCTTGGGTATTCCTGTCATTGCGATTGGAGTTCCGACCGTTGTCGATGCCGTCTCCATTACAAGTGATACGATTGATTTTATTCTCAAGCATTTTGGGAAAGAACTTCGTGAAGGAAATCGGCCTTCGAGGGCACTTGCACCAGCAGGAATGAGTTTCGGAGAAAAGCGAAAATTGACCGAAGAGGATTTACCTGAGGAACAGCACCGTAAGACGTTTCTTGGGATGATTGGTACACTAGAGGATGATGAAAAAAGAAAATTAATTTATGAGGTGTTATCTCCGATCGGACATAATTTAATGGTCACTCCAAAGGAAGTAGACGTTTTTATTGAAGATATGGCAAATTTGATTGCGAACGGATTGAATTCCTCGCTTCATAGTGCAGTGGACCAAGAGAATGCTGGGTATTATACAAAATAGCAGAATTTTTAGAGGTGCTTTCGAAATCTATGTTTTACAGGAAGTGCCTCGAAAATATAACTAGTGGTTCTATCGATTCTAGTATCTTCATAACATTTACTAGAATCCGATTTGCGAGGTGGAACCATGAAAGCTAGAAATTCAGGAACGTTTGTTATGGTACAAGGATCAAGTTTACTTAAAGCCGCTGGATTACTGTTAATATTTATGATAATGATTTTCTCTATTAGTGGATTATTAACCTCGTTAAAACCACAATATCGGCCTATGTCATCTTCAGTAAATCAGGCTGCAACAAATGTGAATGGAGAATTGCTTTATCAATTAATGGGCTGGGAAAACCATCATTTTTTATCAGTTGGACAAGACTGGACGGCAACTCCTAAATTAACCAACTTAGTATTTAAGCTATCAAGCAATATAAATTTAAATGATCCCCGAAGCCTGCTTGGCAGAGAGCTTCCTGGATTCTTTCAATTTGATGGGAAAATTGTTGTTGCTGGCGAGGGAACTAACTATACCAATATGCCAATAGAATCCGCCCCACCGATTGAAATTATGAAAGCCGAGCGGGAGGCATCACTGCAGAATTTAGATAGTATCGAAACGCCTGCAGGTGAAAAGCCGCCTGCTGATCCTAGTAAAACAACAGGCAAGCGTAAGGTTATGTATGTTTACTTTACACATAATCGGGAATCGTATATCCCATATCTAAAAGGGGTCAACGATCCTGATACGGCATATCATTCAAAGATAAACGTTACCAAAATCGGCGATCAACTAAAAACGAGCTTAGAAGATCGAGGAATCGGTACTTTTATTGATAAAACTGATATTCAAGGGAACTTAAATAAAAAACATTTAAGTTATGCTAAATCGTACCAAGAATCCCGTCCGGTTGTTCAAGCAGCAATGGCATCAAACCGAGATATAAATTATATTATTGATATTCATCGGGATTCACAACGAAAACCACAAACAACCGTAAGTATAAATGGTAAATCATATGCCAGACTTGCATTTATTATCGGTGGTAAAAACCCAAATTATGAAAAGAATGCAAAACTAGCAAAGGAGCTACACGATCTCCTACAAAAGAAGTATAAAGGTTTAAGCAGGGGAGTTATGATTAAAAACGCTGCTGGCTCTAACAGTATCTACAATCAAAACCTGTCTGAAAATGCACTTTTGATTGAATTTGGCGGAGTGGATAATACGTTTGAAGAATTAAATCGCTCGGCTGACGCGCTTGCCGATGTATTTAGTGAATTTTACTGGCAGGCTGAAAAAGTTAACCAGGATGTTGAGCAATCAACCAATAAACAATAGATGTAAGGGAGCATTTTTTATGAAGATGTTCATGTTAAAAAGCTTATGCTTAAGCGCTCTCATGTTAATCTCTGTTTTAGTAGGAATGCAATTAGCTAATGATGGTATTCATAAAATGAAAGGCTATGATGATCCCAATTTTCAAAATGCTGTCAGTTTAAATGAAACGGACAGTGACCTAAGAGCTACCTTTCTGGGGAATGATATCTCAAGCCATGATCTTGAGGCAAAGAAGAAGAAACTCGAAGAAATAAGTGCTTATAATTTTTTTTCTTCGATGGGAAAGAAGATGTCTGAAGGGATATCAGGTGCCTCCGAAAAAATAGTTGATCTCATAGCTGATTAAAACGTGTAAGTGGCACCTTTTGGGTGCCGCTATTTTATTTCAGGAAATAATCTTATTAGAGTTTCCATTGAATCTTCTTAATCCTATTGTTATAATTCAAAATAGTGTATATGTGCGAGTATAGTAGGAGTGAAATACCGTGAACAATGATGAAAGACTTAAACGACAATCAAAAATTAGAAATTTCTCGATTATTGCCCATATCGATCATGGGAAATCAACATTGGCTGACCGAATTTTGGAAAAAACCAATGCCTTAACCTCTCGGGAAATGAAAGACCAGCTATTAGATTCAATGGACCTTGAAAGAGAACGCGGGATTACCATTAAGTTAAATGCCGTCCAGTTAAAATACAAAGCAAAAGATGGAGAAGAATATATTTTCCATTTAATTGATACACCGGGACATGTCGATTTTACGTATGAGGTATCAAGGAGCCTTGCAGCCTGTGAAGGGGCTGTTTTAGTCGTTGACGCTGCACAAGGAATTGAAGCACAGACACTAGCGAACGTTTACCTTGCCCTTGATAACGACCTTGAAATATTACCAGTCATCAATAAAATCGACTTACCTAGTGCTGACCCAGAACGGGTCCGCGGTGAAATTGAGGAAGTCATCGGCTTAGATGCTTCAGAAGCTGTATTAGCTTCAGCTAAAGCAGGTATCGGGATCGAAGAAATCCTTGAACAGGTTGTGCAAAAAGTTCCTGCACCAACAGGAGATCCGGAAGCACCATTAAAAGCGCTGATTTTCGATTCCCTCTATGATGCCTATCGTGGTGTTGTTGCCTACATCCGTGTTGTAGAAGGAACTGTTAAAGTTGGCGACAAAGTAAGAATGATGGCTACTGGGAAAGAATTTGAAGTGAATGAGGTAGGTGTATTTACACCAAAAGCGACGTTGCTTGATGAGTTAACCGTCGGAGATGTTGGCTTTTTATCTGCATCGATTAAAAATGTCGGTGACACTCGCGTCGGTGATACGATTACAAATGCGAAAAATGGGGCAACAGAAGCCCTTCCTGGTTACCGCAAACTCAATCCAATGGTTTATTGCGGGTTATATCCAATTGATACAGCGAAATTTAATGACCTGCGTGAAGCGCTTGAAAAGCTGCAGTTAAATGATTCATCACTTCAATTTGAACCTGAAACATCGCAAGCACTTGGATTCGGTTTCCGTTGTGGATTTTTAGGACTTCTTCATATGGAAATCATTCAAGAACGGATTGAGCGTGAATTCAAAATTGACTTAATTACGACTGCACCAAGTGTTATCTATCACGTTCACATGACAGATGGTTCTGAAATAAAGGTGGATAATCCATCGGATTTACCAGATCCGCAAAAAATAGACCGTGTGGAAGAGCCATATGTAAAAGCAACAATGATGGCACCGAATGATTATGTAGGAACGATTATGGAACTGTGCCAACTTAAACGCGGTATTTTTGTTACGATGGAATATCTGGCTGAAAATAGGGTGAGTATCATCTATGAGATGCCATTAGCGGAAATTGTTTACGATTTCTTTGATCAATTAAAATCAAGCACAAGAGGATATGCATCCTTTGATTACGAATTAATTGGTTATAAGCCTTCGAGTCTGGTTAAAATGGACATATTGTTAAATGCTGAAAAAGTCGATGCACTCAGCTTTATTGTCCATAAAGATTTTGCGTATGAACGCGGAAAAATCATCGTCGAAAAGCTGAAAGAACTTATTCCAAGACAACAGTTTGAGGTTCCTATTCAAGCTGCAATTGGTCAAAAAATTGTTGCTCGTTCCACAATTAAAGCCATGCGTAAAAACGTATTAGCAAAATGTTATGGTGGAGATATCTCTCGTAAACGTAAATTGTTAGAAAAGCAAAAAGAAGGTAAGAAGCGGATGAAACAGGTTGGATCCGTTGAAGTACCACAAGAAGCATTTATGGCTGTCTTAAAAATGGATGATAACAACACAAAAAAATAAACTAGCGGGAGGTTAGGACAAGCCATTTTTTCGGGCGAATTCTAGCCTCTTTTTGTTACAAGAACAGAGGAAGTGAAAGAAATGATTAAATCTGCTTATCTCCATATCCCCTTTTGCGAACATATTTGCCATTATTGTGATTTTAATAAAGTATTTCTTAAGGGACAGCCGGTAGATGACTATTTAAATGCTCTTGATCAAGAAATGAAAATGACGGTTAACCATTTTCCCACAAGTGATCTGCAAACGATATTTGTCGGTGGAGGTACGCCGACATCGTTAAATGAGCAGCAACTGGATCGTTTTTGTGAGAGTATTAACAGGAATTTACCCAAGAGCAAGCAGTTGGAATTTACCTTTGAAGCGAACCCAGGTGATTTAACAAAGGAAAAATTACAAATATTAAAAGATGCAGGTGTAAATCGCCTTAGTCTTGGTGTGCAAACCTTTAATGAGGAATTACTAAAAAAAATCGGTCGCGTTCATAAAGCGAAAGATGTTTATCAAACCATTGATAACGCAAAATCTTTAGGCTTTGACAATATCAGCATCGATCTGATCTTCAGTTTACCGTCACAAACGATAATTGATTTTAAAGAGTCGTTAACAGAAGCTTTTTCCCTTGATATCTCACATTACTCAGCCTATTCCTTAATCATTGAACCGAAAACGGTCTTTTATAACTTACTGAAAAAAGGAAAGCTTCCAACTCCTGGTGAGGATGTGGAAGCAGCCATGTATGAATTACTAATGGAAGAAATGGAAAAGCATGGCTTTAACCAATATGAAATTAGTAATTTCTCCAAACCTGGTTTTGAAAGCAGGCATAACTTAACCTATTGGAACAACGAATCCTATTATGGGTTTGGAGCGGGGGCACATAGTTATTTAAATGGGATGAGACGTTCAAATACAGGTCCGTTAAAAAGATATATGGACCAAATTAATAGTGGTATACTCCCTGTTATTGAGGAACATCAGACCACAAAAGTAGAACAAATGGAAGAAGAAATGTTCTTAGGTTTACGCAAAACAGCCGGGGTATCGGTCCGTCACTTTATTGAAAAGTTTTCTGTTGATCCACTTCAGTTATTCGAAAAAGAGATTGCGGAATTAACTGCTAAACAGTGGTTAGCAGTGGGGAAAGATCATATATTTTTAACAAAAAAGGGCCGGTTGTTAGGAAATGAAGTTTTTCAGGCATTTTTAAGATAACGCATTGGATTTTATTAACAGTCATACTTCAGCTCGTCTATGTTTCTTTTTGATTGACACCATCCCCCCTTTTTTGATAATTTATTAGTATAATTAGCACTCGGTAACTAGGAGTGCTAACAGAGGTGATGAATGTTGTTAACAGATCGTCAATTGTTAATTCTTCAGGTTATTGTTGATGACTTTATTCGATCTGCCCAACCAGTCGGCTCAAGAAGCTTGTCGAAAAAAGAGGAAATCTCTTTTAGTTCGGCAACTATTCGCAATGAAATGTCCGACCTTGAAGAGTTGGGATATATTGAAAAGACACATACCTCTTCAGGACGTGTCCCATCGGAAAAAGGTTATCGGTATTATGTTGATCATCTCCTGTCTCCACAGGTGTTAAATCAGCATGATGTATCCATTATTCAGTCGATTTTTGCTGAGAAAATTTTCGAGTTCGAAAAAATTATTCAGAGGTCAGCAAAAATATTATCGGAACTAACCAATTACACATCGATTGTCCTTGGTCCTGCAGTAAGTATTAATAAGTTAAAAAGAATTCAAATCATCCCATTAAATAAAGAAACCGCGGTGGCCATTTTTGTAACAGATACGGGACATGTTGAAAACAGGACCTTTTCTTTACCGCCCTCCGTGGATGCAAGTGATTTAGAAAAAACAGTAAATATCTTGAATGATCGTTTAGCGGGAGTTCCACTTGAAGACTTAAATGATAAAATTTATAAGGAAGTTGCCATGCTCTTAAGGCAGCATATCCATAATTATGATCTAATGCTGTATACGATCGCTGATTCATTAAAAATGCCTAGCAATGAAAAACTTTTCTTTGGTGGAAAAACAAATATGTTAAGCCAGCCGGAGTTTCATGATGTAGCAAAACTCCGCAGCCTGCTAACCATGATTGACCAAGAAGAGTGGATCTATAACTTAATCAGAAATGATTCAGCGGGTATTCATGTCAAAATTGGCAGAGAAAATAATAATAGTGTCATGGATAATTGCAGCTTAATCACAGCTACCTATTCAGCAGGTGCTGAAAATTTAGGAACGATTGCCATCCTTGGTCCTACAAGAATGGAATATTCTAGAGTCATTAGCTTATTACAATTTTTTAGTAAGGATTTAACGGCTGTTTTAACAAAGTTGTATCAAAATAAATAGCACTGGAAATATTGAGTAAGGGTGAAAAACCGTTTATTTCACCTAGGTGAAATGCCGTTAATTTCATCCCCTTTCTTGTGAATATGAATTTTAAAATAAATGGGTGCAAATGCTTTAAGGGAGGTGAGTAAGTTGACAAATGAGAATAATAACACGATAAATGAAGAAGTTGAGATTGAAAATACTGATAATGTTGAACTTACCGATGAAAAAACGGTTGAGACTGTTTTTGAAGAGGATGGCACAACAGAAAAAGTTGATGTCCTTCCAGTTGATGAAAAGGAACAAGAAATTCAATTGCTGAAGGCAAAATTAGATGAAGCAGATAATCGATATCTACGACTACAAGCAGATTTTGATAATTTCCGGAGGCGTACTAGATTAGATCTAGAAGCAAGCCAAAAATATAGAGCACAAAAATTAATTACAGATTTACTGCCTGCAATAGACAACTTTGAAAGAGCAATGAAAGTTGAAGCAGATAATGAACAAACAAAGACACTTCTGCAAGGGATGGACATGGTTTACCGTAGTTTGCTGGATGCCTTGAAAATTGAAGGTGTTGAACCTATTGAATCGGTAGGCAAAGAGTTTGATCCGTATCAGCATCAAGCTGTAATGCAGGGTGAGGACGAGAACTATGGCTCTAACATTGTGACGGATGAATTTCAAAAAGGTTATTTGTTAAAGGATCGTGTCATTCGCCCAGCAATGGTGAAAGTAAATCAATAAAACTACATATTTTTTTAGGAGGAAAAGGAAATGAGTAAAATTATCGGTATTGACCTTGGTACAACCAACTCTTGTGTTGCTGTCCTTGAAGGTGGCGAACCTAAGGTTATTCCAAATCCAGAAGGCAATCGTACGGCTCCTTCAGTTATTGCTTTTAAAAATGGGGAACGCCAAGTTGGGGAAGTAGCAAAGCGCCAAGCAATTACAAACCCAAATACAATTATGTCGATTAAACGCCATATGGGCACAAATTATAAAGTGGAGATTGAAGGCAAGGAGTACACACCACAAGAACTGTCTGCCATTATTCTTCAATATTTAAAATCTTATGCAGAAGATTATCTAGGCGAACCAGTTACAAAGGCCGTCATTACAGTTCCTGCGTACTTTAATGATGCTGAACGCCAGGCAACAAAGGATGCTGGGAAGATTGCTGGTCTTGAAGTAGAGCGTATTATCAACGAGCCAACTGCAGCAGCTCTTGCCTATGGATTAGACAAAACGGATCAAGATCAAACAATCCTTGTTTATGACCTTGGCGGTGGAACATTTGACGTTTCAATCCTTGAATTAGGCGACGGTGTATTCCAAGTTAAGTCAACTGCCGGTGATAATCGACTTGGAGGGGACGACTTTGACCAAGTCGTTATTGATTACCTCGTTGATCAATTCAAGAAAGAAAATGGGATTGACCTAGCTCAAGATAAAATGGCGTTACAGCGCCTAAAAGATGCAGCTGAAAAAGCGAAAAAAGATCTATCTGGTGTGACTTCTACTCAAATTTCACTACCATTTATCACTGCTGGTCCAGCTGGCCCGCTTCACCTAGAAGTAACGATGACTAGAGCAAAATTTGACGAATTATCTGCGCATCTTGTAGAGCGGACAATGGGTCCAACGCGTCAAGCATTAAGCGATGCTGGTTTAACTCCTTCAGAAATTGATAAAGTGATCCTGGTTGGTGGTTCAACACGTATTCCGGCTGTTCAAGAAGCAATTAAACAAGCAACTGGACAAGAGCCTCATCGTGGTGTTAACCCAGATGAAGTTGTAGCAATGGGTGCTGCCATTCAAGGCGGTGTAATTACTGGTGATGTAAAAGACGTTGTATTGCTTGACGTTACACCACTATCTCTTGGTATTGAAACAATGGGCGGCGTTTTTACGAAGTTAATTGATCGTAATACAACAATCCCTACATCTAAATCGCAGGTTTTCTCAACTGCTGCTGATAACCAAACAGCTGTTGACATCCATGTTCTACAAGGGGAACGTCCAATGGCGGCCAATAACAAGACTCTAGGACGATTCCAATTATCAGATATTCCACCAGCACCACGTGGAATTCCACAAATTGAAGTAAACTTTGATATTGATAAGAATGGTATTGTAAATGTTCGTGCGAAAGATCTTGGTACAAATAAAGAACAACAAATTACCATCAAGTCTTCAACAGGACTATCAGACGAAGAAATCCAAAAAATGGTCCGTGAAGCAGAAGAAAACGCAGATGCAGATAAGCTTCGCAAAGAAGAAGTGGAACTTCGTAATGAAGCAGACCAACTTGTCTTTACAACAGAAAAAACCTTAAAAGATCTTGAAGGTAAGGTAGATGCAGGTGAAGTTGCGAAAGCAAATGAAGCGAAGGATGCATTAAAAGAAGCGATTGAGAAAAACGATCTTACTGAAATCCGTGCGAAAAAGGATGCATTACAAGAAATCGTTCAAGCTTTGACAGTTAAGCTTTATGAGCAAGCAGCAGCTGCGCAACAAGCACAACAGGGTGGCCCTGAGGCTGGAAATACTGCCGGTAAAGATGATGTTGTCGATGCAGAATTTGAAGAAGTAAAAGAGGACAAATAAGAGTTTTTTACAGCTTAGAAAAAAGTCAAAGTCAGAACTATGGGCTTTGGCTTTTTTATTGCAATACTATCGGAATAAATGATAGAATAATCTTTATGTGACAGATTCGGGAGTGGGTAATCATGAGTAAACGGGATTACTATGAAGTACTTGGGATTAGTAAAAGTGCTTCAAAGGATGAAATAAAAAAGGCCTATCGAAAGCTTTCAAAAAAATATCATCCAGATATTAATAAAGAAGCAGATGCGGCGGATAAATTCAAGGAAATAACTGAAGCTTATGAAATATTAAGCGATGATCAGAAAAAGGCACATTATGATCAATTTGGTCATACGGATCCAAACCAAAGCTTTGGCGGCGGTGGAGATTTCGGAGGCGGCTTTGGCGGGTTTGAAGATATCTTTAATACCTTTTTTGGCGGCGGTGGAGGCGGAAGAAGACGTGATCCGAACGCACCAAGACAAGGTGCTGACCTTCAGTATACGATGACCGTAACTTTTGAAGAAGCGGCCTTTGGAAAAGAAACAGATATTGAAATTCCACGTGAAGAAACCTGTGGTACATGCAGTGGATCTGGGGCAAAGCCTGGAACCAAACCAGAAACTTGCCAGCACTGTCATGGAACCGGGCAGTTAAATGTGGAGCAAAACACCCCATTCGGCAGAATTGTAAATCGTCGTACATGTAATCACTGTAATGGTACCGGGAAAGAAATTAAACATAAGTGCTCAACTTGCGGTGGTAAAGGAAAAGTACAAAAGCGCAAGAAAATTCATGTTAAAATCCCTGCAGGTATTGATGATGGACAGCAGCTTCGTATGTCAGGTCAAGGAGAAGCAGGAATTAACGGTGGGCCAGCTGGAGATCTTTATGTTGTTTTCCATGTGAGACAGCATGAGTTTTTTGAAAGAGATGGCGATGATATATATTGTGAAATGCCGATCACTTTTGTTCAAGCATCCTTGGGTGATGAGATTGAAGTTCCTACATTGCATGGGAAAGTAAAGTTGAAAATTCCTGCTGGGACGCAAACAGGGAAAAAATTCCGATTAAAAGGAAAAGGTGTTCCTAACGTCCGCGGACTCGGTGTTGGAGATCAATATATTCTAGTTCGAATCATTACTCCAACAAAACTATCAGATAAACAAAAGCAACTTTTAAAAGAATTTGCAGAGCTTAGTGGCTCTTCTCCCATTGGTGAACACGAAGAAAGTTTTTTCTCAAAAGTAAAACGAGCCTTTAAAAGCGAGTAAGGATTGGAGTTGGTAGATGTGAAATGGTCCGAAATCAGTATTCACACAACAAATGAGGCGATTGAACCTATTTCTCATATTTTGCATGAAGCTGGGGCGAGCGGTGTAGTCATTGAAGATCCATTTGAACTGACGAAAGAAAGAGAAGATCAATTTGGTGAAATCTATCAACTCAATCCCGATGATTATCCAGATGAAGGCGTAATATTAAAGGCATATCTTCCGGTTAACAGCTTTTTAGGCGAAACGGTGGATGCGATTAAAGAATCAATTAATAATTTAATTATTCACAATATCGATATCGGTAAAAATAAAGTAACCATAAGTGAAGTAAATGAAGAAGAATGGGCAACAGCATGGAAAAAATATTATCATCCTGTGAAAATTTCTGAAAAGTTTACAATTGTTCCGACTTGGGAGATTTATACCCCGGTCAGCAGTGATGAATTAATTATTGAATTAGATCCAGGAATGGCATTTGGAACAGGTACACATCCGACAACTGTCTTGTGTATTCAAGCACTTGAAAGAACGGTTCGTCCTGGTGACCGGGTTATTGATGTGGGAACAGGTTCGGGCGTATTAAGTATTGCAGCAGCCATGCTTGGTGCCGAAGATGTCCGTGCCTTTGACCTTGATGAGGTAGCGGTAACAACTGCGAGAGTGAACATTAAACTCAATAAAGTGAGTGATCGTGCAACAACCGCACAAAATAATCTGCTCGATGGCGTGGAAGAAAATTCTGCTGATGTAGTGGTTGCTAATATACTAGCTGAAGTAATTCTCCGGTTTACTGAGGATGCTGCCAAGGTTGTCAAACCTGGCGGATCTTTTATTACCTCGGGAATTATCAATCAGAAAAAAGATCAGGTTAAAGATTCATTAGTAGCGGCTGGTTTTGAAATTATCGAAACGATTTTGATGGAAGATTGGGTTGCAATCATTGCCAAAAGGTTATAATGGTTGAAAAAAGGGGTGATACTTACCCCTTTTTTTCATGCTATACTTTTAAATCAAGATTTTCTTTAGTAAAATAAATTGTAAATGTTTAGAGAGGGTGCAGGAAGTGTGCAACGATACTTTGTTAAACAACGAGCAAATGGTGAGCGTTTTTTGATTGATGAAGAGGACCGCCATCATATCGTCAAGGTTATGCGCATGCAACTCGGTGATCAGATTATTTGTGTTGACCCAGCGGGGAAGCAAGCTGTATGCGCCCTTGCAGAAATTACCGATACAAGTGTTGTTGCAGACGTTGTACAATGGAAGGATGAGGTCTCAGAGCTTCCGATTTCAATAACGATTGCTAGCGGACTACCCAAGGGGGACAAGCTGGAATGGATCATTCAAAAAGGAACAGAACTGGGTGCACATCAGTTTCTCCCATTCTCAGCGGCTCGTTCAGTTGTAAAATGGGACGAAAAAAAAGCAGCGAAAAAAATAGATAGATGGCAAAAAATAGCAAAAGAAGCTGCTGAGCAATCCCACCGCGCCTTTTTACCAGAAGTTAGTAGTGCGATTAGCTTTAAAGAATTGCTTTCAAAAAGCAAAGAATTTGAATATAAATTGGTTGCTTTTGAAGAAGAGAGTAGAAATGGCGAAACATCCGTTTTTACGTCTACCCTCAATAAAATGAGCAAAGGTGATTCTCTTCTTTTGGTTTTTGGACCAGAAGGCGGCTTATCTGATGCAGAAGTACAGCAATTAAAGAATAACGATTTTGCAGTTTGTGGGTTAGGCCCAAGAATACTACGAACGGAAACCGCTCCATTATATGCATTAGCGGCTATTTCCTATCATTTTGAATTAATGAGGTGAAAATAATGGCAACAGTTGCGTTTCATACATTAGGTTGCAAAGTTAATCACTATGAAACTGAAGCTATTTGGCAATTATTTAAACAAGAAGGCTATGAACGAGTTGATTTTGAATCAATTTCGGACGTTTATATTATTAATACATGTACCGTCACAAATACCGGCGACAAAAAAAGCCGACAGGTCATTCGTCGCGCAGTCAGGAAAAACCCTGATGCGGTAATTTGTGTAACAGGTTGTTATGCGCAAACCTCTCCTGCAGAAATTATGGCTATTCCTGGTGTGGATGTTGTGGTCGGAACACAGGACCGTATTAAAATGTTGGAATATATTGAGCAATATAAGCTTGAGCGTCAGCCGATTAATGGTGTAGGCAATATCATGAAAAGTCGTATCTATGAAGAACTTGATGTCCCGTCCTTTACCGACCGAACACGTGCCTCTTTAAAAATCCAAGAAGGTTGTAACAATTTCTGTACCTTCTGTATTATTCCCTGGGCACGCGGCTTAATGAGATCTCGTGATCCCAAGGAAGTTATCCGTCAAGCCCAACAATTAGTTGATGCTGGTTACCAAGAGATTGTTCTGACAGGTATTCACACTGGCGGTTATGGAGAAGACATAAAGGATTACAATCTGGCACAATTACTTCGTGACTTGGAAACAGTCATTGGGCTAAAACGATTACGTATTTCATCGATTGAAGCAAGTCAGATTACGGATGAAGTGATCGAAGTAATTAAACATTCAACTATTGTTGTCAGTCATTTGCATATTCCGTTGCAATCTGGTTCCAATTCAGTTCTAAAAAGAATGCGACGCAAATATACGATGGAGTTCTTTGGAGAAAGATTGGATCGGCTTAAGGAAGTTCTTCCGAGATTAGCAGTAACCTCCGATGTAATTGTAGGTTTCCCAGGTGAAACAGAAGAAGAGTTTATGGAAACATTTAATTTTATTAATGACCATAAATTTTCTGAACTTCACGTATTCCCGTACTCTAAACGTACAGGAACACCAGCAGCTCGGATGGAAGATCAAGTCGATGAAGAAGTAAAAAATGAACGAGTTCACCGCTTAATTTCCCTTTCAGATCAGCTGGCAAAGGAATATGCCTCAAAATTTGAGGATGAAGTGGTAGAAGTGATCCCTGAAGAGGTATCTAAGGACGAAGCTAATTCTGGTTTCCTAATCGGATATACTGATAATTACATGAAAGTTGTTTTCTCAGGGACAGAAGATTTGATTGGTAAAATTGTTAAAGTAAAGATTTCCAAAGCAGGCTACCCATACAACCAGGGACAATTTGTGAAAGTTATTGAGGATTCCGTCTCAAAAACAGAATTGTTAATAGAAGAAGAAGCTGCCATATAAGGACCATTTAGGTCCTTTTTTTTTGTGGTATTTTGGTTAAACTATTTTCAACCGCAAATTTCATTTTAATCTACTGTGGAGCGTTTTATTAATTCGAATGGACATCGAAGGGAGCATGATAATGGCTACTACAAATATTGCTGCAATGATTGACCACACCCTACTGAAGCCGGAAGCAACGAGACAGCAAATTGAATCTTTATGCCAAGAGGCGAAGGAATATAAATTTGCTTCAGTGTGTGTAAATCCTACATGGGTAGTCACAGCTAAAGAACTGCTACAAGGCAGTGGTGTGATGGTTTGTACCGTAATTGGATTCCCGTTAGGAGCGGCTACTTCTGAAACTAAAGCGTTTGAAACAAAAAACGCTATAGAAAATGGTGCGGAAGAAGTGGATATGGTCATAAATATAGGGGCATTAAAGGATCATAACGATGAGTTGGTGGAAAAAGATATTCGGGCGGTAGTTGAGGCTGCAAAGGGCAAAGCACATACAAAGGTTATTATAGAAACAAGTCTGTTAACAAAAGAAGAAAAGATTCGCGCCTGTGAACTTTCCGTTAAAGCAGGTGCAGATTTTGTGAAAACATCCACAGGATTTTCAACTGGAGGAGCGACAGCGGAAGATATCGCCTTAATGAGGAAAACTGTCGGTCCAGATTTGGGTGTTAAAGCATCAGGTGGAGTTAGAAATACGGAAGATGTTCAAAAAATGATTGAGGCTGGAGCGACAAGGATTGGGGCCAGTTCAAGTATCGCCATTGTCAAGGGACAAACTGCTACTTCAGATTATTAAGATGATATAAACTCCAATAATATCCAGTAAATGTCGTAAGTTTTACAAAATAAGTAGTAAGTGTCCAGAAATATGTCATAAGTGCCAAAAAATAGGTAATAAGTATCTGGAAATATGTCATAAGTTCCGAAAATCATCTAAGAAGTATCTAAATTTAAAGAGAACTACCGATAATATCCAGTGAATTCAGTATAAGACGGCTAAAAAGCCGTCTTATTTTCATGTACTTGGATTTTTAGGTGTTTTATCATGTAAAAATAAAATCATTTTCCCAAACTTCGTTGCAAATGGTAAGACCAATAAAGAAGTGGCAACATTAAAGATGACACTTATATGGGCTAATTGGACATTTTTTGTATCTGCAAGGAGTGGGGCGTTGTCAGTAAGTGTTGGGATGAGCGGGATAAAAAGAAGTACCCCAAATACATTGAGCCAAACGTGCGCAAATGCAGCTAATCTCGATTCCTTTCCCCCGCCAATCGAAGCAATAAGGGCGGTAATACATGTCCCAATATTCGCCCCGAGGACAATAGCAATACCTGCATCAAGCTGCAAGAGCCCAGCTGTTAGGAAGCTCATTGCAATTCCAGTCATCGCCGTACTCGATTGAATAATAGCTGTCATGATGGTGCCGGTTAACAGGCTTAAAAGAATCTGATCATTAATGGAAAGGATAAAATTATTGATTATATTCATCGATGTTAACGGGACAGCAAGCATTTCGAAGCCTTTCATAGCTGCGAAAACAGAGGATATTCCAAATAGTAGCATCCCGATACTTCTCGCTTTTTTATTTTTAAATAATATAAGAAGAGCTCCACAAATAGCGAGTGGAACGAGGACTTTATCAATATTAAACGTAATTAATTCTGTTTTAAAGGTAGTTCCAATATTTGTTCCTAGAATAATCCCAATCGACTGTGGGAACGTCATGATCCTTGCTGAAATTAATCCAATCGTAATCACCATTACGGCAGTACTGCTTTGTAATAGTGCCGTAATAAATGTCCCTGTTAGCATCCCTTTTAAGGGAGTACTAGTCAGTTTAATCAGCCAGCCCTTTAATTTATTTGCTGATAAATTAAACAGCGCAAATCTAATAATAG
This sequence comes from Neobacillus sp. BF23-41, assembly GCF_041106275.1. Classification (NCBI taxonomy): domain Bacteria; kingdom Bacillati; phylum Bacillota; class Bacilli; order Caryophanales; family Bacillaceae; genus Neobacillus; species Neobacillus sp. BF23-41. Next base: position 275,733 of record NZ_JBGBPR010000003.1, on the reverse strand, counting down.
TCATTCCAAAGACAAATAATAAAATGCAAAGAACAAATGATAATATGTATAACATTGTATGGCCCCCCTCGCTTCATTGTATGGTGGTGGAAGGAGGGACATGCTACTTTTTAAGGGAAATTAAGACAAGTCTTTATTTAATTGAATAAAAAATAAAAAGCATGTACTATCACTGTGAATTTCAGTTGACCTTGTATCAAGGTTATATTATAATTGCAAGGTACATGGATTGAATGTTAGTGTGTTGTGTTTCGGAGGGAGGGAAAGAGAATGTCTAAAACCGTCGTTCGTAAAAACGAATCGCTTGAAGATGCTCTTCGTCGCTTCAAACGTACAGTATCAAAAACTGGTACTTTGCAAGAGGCAAGAAAGCGCGAATTCTATGAAAAGCCAAGTGTAAAACGCAAGAAAAAGTCTGAAGCAGCTAGAAAACGTAAGTTTTAAGAGAGGGTGCAATACATGAGTCTTCTCGAGCGTTTGAATAATGATATGAAACAAGCGATGAGAAACAAGGAAAAAGACAAACTCTCAGTAATTCGGATGGTGAAAGCTTCATTGCAAAATGAAGCTATCAAGCTCGGCACAAAAGAGCTTGCAGAAGATGTAGAGTTAACAGTCCTTTCTCGCGAAGTAAAACAACGCAAAGACTCCCTCCATGAATTTGGTAAAGCTGGTCGTGATGACCTAGTTGATAAGTTGCGTACAGAGTTGGCTATCGTAGAATTGTATATGCCAAAACAGCTTTCTGAAGAGGAACTGGTGGAAATTGTTAAAGAAACAATTTCTGAAGTCGGCGCAAAATCAAAAGCAGAAATGGGAAAAGTGATGTCTGCGATTATGCCTAAAGTAAAGGGCAAAGCAGATGGGGCACTTGTAAATAAACTTGTACAACAACACCTTTCATAGTATTCTGACATGAAGACTGTAGGCTATTGGCCTGCGGTCTTTTATTTTTGTCTATGTTAAAGTTCATTGTTGATTTTGGCACATGTTGATTGGAGCGGAAGGCGCGAAGACTCCTGCGGGAGGACGGGGCAGGGGAGACCCCACAGGCGCTTAGCGCCGATGAGGCTCCCCGGACCGCCCGCGAACCGCACGCGCCTGGAGCGGAAATTAACAGCCAAGTTTAACAAAGCATCATTTTTAATAATGAAACTTAATTGATTTTCATACGTATTAATAATTGTCGAAGCTAAAGTAAGAAAGGGGGCCTTCGAATGATTGAATTTCTTACTGACCCGATTGTTGTAACCGTTCTATTATCGATTGCGGGAATCGGTATAGTATTAGAGCTTTTTTCATCAAAGTTTGGTGTGGCAGGATTTATTGGTGTGTTTGCGCTCATTTTATTCTTTTATGGGCATTTTCAAGCAGGACTTGCAGGTTATGGTACTTTACTATTATTTGTGGCAGGATTACTGCTGATTTTCTTGGAGTTCTTTTTACCTGGAGCTATTTCTGGCACACTTGGTGTTGCCGCTTTAATTTTAAGTCTTTTTTTAGCAGGAGCGGACAGCATCCAAATCGGGGTTTCCATCTTAATTGCGATTTTCTTATCTGTCCTAGTTTTCTTTATGATGATTAAAATTTTTGATAAAAAGCTTGTTTTATTTAATAAAATGGTTCTTTTTGATTCAGCCAGAAAAGAAGATGGATATGTTTCTAATATTAATCGTACCGATCTGTTGGGAATGGAAGGGATTGCCTTGACCATTTTACGCCCAGCAGGAACCGTTATTATTAACAACGAAAGAATTGATGCGGTAACCGAAGGAGGCTTTATCGAGCAGAATGCTATCGTTAAAGTCATAAAGGTTGAAGGAGCACGTATTGTTGTAAGAGAATTAGAATAAAAGAAGGGGGTTAAAAAATGATTGTAGGTAGTGGAACGATTTTTATCATTGCAGTTGTCGTTGTCGCTTTAATCTTATTTGGGATCTTATTATCCTTTGTACCAGTCATGCTCTGGATCTCTGCGCTTGCGGCAGGAGTCCGTATTAGTATCTTTACGTTAGTTGGGATGAGGCTTAGAAGGGTAACGCCAAGCAGAGTGGTTAATCCACTCATAAAAGCCCATAAAGCTGGTTTAAACGTTACCACCAATCAACTGGAAAGCCATTATCTTGCCGGCGGGAATGTTGACAGAGTAGTCAATGCTCTAATTGCTGCACATCGGGCAAATATTGAATTATCGTTTGAACGCTGCGCTGCCATTGACCTAGCAGGGCGTGATGTTTTAGAAGCGGTACAAATGAGTGTTAATCCGAAAGTAATTGAAACTCCATTTATTGCCGGGGTAGCTATGAATGGTATCGAAGTAAAGGCCAAAGCGAGAATTACCGTTCGGGCTAACATTGAGCGTCTTGTCGGTGGTGCTGGGGAAGAAACCGTGGTTGCTCGTGTCGGTGAAGGGGTTGTCTCCACCATCGGTTCATCGGATAGTCATAGCAAGGTGCTCGAGAATCCAGATTTAATCTCGCAAACGGTTCTTTCGAAGGGACTAGATGCCGGAACAGCTTTTGAAATCCTATCGATTGATATTGCTGATGTGGATATCGGTAAAAACATTGGGGCTGAACTACAAACCGAACAAGCTGAAGCGGATAAGAAAATTGCCCAAGCGAAAGCAGAAGAGCGCAGGGCAATGGCTGTGGCCTTAGAACAAGAAATGAAAGCTAAGGTCCAGGAAATGAGGGCAAAGGTCGTGGAAGCGGAGGCAGAGGTTCCTCTTGCAATGGCTCAAGCGCTCAAATCAGGAAATATTGGTGTTATGGATTATATGAACTTTAAAAATATTTCAGCAGATACTGAAATGAGAGGTTCAATTGGTAAGATAACGGGAGACAAAAAAGACGGACAATAAGGCCCGCTTTGGGATAATAAAGGGGTGGTGATTTTTGGAAACCTTAGTATTTTTGATTGTCATGGGTATTGTCTCTGTCATTTTCCGTAAGGCAAAAGGTAAGACAGGTCAATCTCGCAATAGGACTTTTTCAAGGGATACTTTTGAAGAAATTCGGACACTAGTTAAAAAGCAACTCAATTATGATGAAATTCCAACAACCAACACTTTAAAATCAAAGAATATACAATCGGAAATTCCACTGGAAAATCTCGAAAAGCTCGAAAATAAATACCAGCAGTTGAAACAAGAGTCTGAGGTTAAACGAATTGGAATGTCAATAGCCCAGCCAAAGGTCGAGAAAGTAGAAGTTAAATCCGGGCAAGAGGAAGGAAGCGTCATTTCTCTTTATCCAGATGGAAAAACGCTCATTAATGGTATGGTTTGGTCAGAAATTCTTGGTGAGCCGCGTTCCAAAAAGCCCTTTTTCCCAAGAAAAGGTTAGTTGTAAATCAACATAGCTAAATAGAAAAAGGTGTGCTAGAACCTCCTTTCATTTCATAAATATGAGATGAAAGGGGGTTCTTTTTTTATGGCGAAAAAATGGGGCCAACGGGTCCGTAACTGGATGGCTGAAAAAATGGATCTTCCTCAAGATGTCATGATGGATTTACCCCGCATTACGATGGTTGGGCAAATTCATGTATATATTGAGAACCATCGTGGCTTGCTTGTGTTTACTGATAAAGAACTCCGTTTGCTATTAAAGCAAGGGCAGTTATTAATAAAAGGTAAATCCTTTGTTATTAAAACGATTTTACCTGAAGAAATTTTGCTTGAAGGGAAAATTGAACAGGTCATTTATATAAATGATAATCCGGGAGGAACAAAATGAATAATCAGTGGGTCGAATTTTTATATGGCAGGGTTACTGTTAAAGTATCAGGAAAGGGTATTGAACGCTTTTTAAATGTTCTTACCAGGAATGGACTTCATATTTGGCATGTCAAACGTCATGGAACAGAGACAATTACTTTTAAGATGAGACTTAGAGATGCCAAGAACATAAGACATTATGCAAGGAAAAGTGAATGCTCCATTTCCTTCCTGCGAAGGAGCGGAGTGCCTTTTTTAATTAAGAGAGTGCTTAAAAATAGTGGCTTTTTAGTGGGGGCAGGAATTTTCTTGCTTATCTTAATGGTTTTATCCAATGTGATTTGGGGGATTGAAATAAAAGGGGCAAAACCAGCGACAGAGTATCAGATTCGTAAAGAATTGGACAAGATGGGTGTTAAGATTGGAAAGTTGCAATTATTTGTAGATAATGTGGAAGGTATTCAAAGGCAACTGACTAATAATGTTGGGGATCTAACATGGGTTGGAGTGGAATTAGAAGGGACAACCTTCCACCTTCAAGTTGTCGAGAAAAATGAGCCAAAAAAGCCAGAGCATTTATCACCGAGGAACCTTATCGCAAAAAAGAAAGCGATAATCGTAAATATGTATATTGAAAATGGCCAAAAAATGGTGGAAATTAATGATCATGTGGAACCGGGGCAATTACTCGTTTCAGGTGAATTTGGACAAGAAGGTACTCCGGAATTGGTTGCGGCCAAAGGTGAGGTTTGGGGTGAAACGTGGTATAAAAGTCATGTGGAGCTCCCGTTAGTAACCAACTTTAAAGTATATAATGGAAAGGAAAAGGAAAAACATTTTATTTTACTGGGGGATTTCGAACTCCCTGTTTGGGGCTTTGGTAAGCCTGAATTCTTGAAATATGAAACTGAAATGAATGTTCATAAAATTCATTTCTTAAAGTGGGAATTGCCAATTTCTTATCTCAACAAAACCCTTCGCGAGCGGGAAGAAATTCAGCGTACCTATTCAAATACAGAGGCCCAACAAATTGCAATTGAGCTGGCAAAAAAACAAATAAAAGGTCGGTTAGATGAAGATGCTATGATAAAAGATGAAAAAATTTTACACAAAGCAATTAAAAATGGTAAAGTTATACTGGATATTCATTTTAAGGTAATAGAAAATATTGCAGTCGGACAACCGATTTCCAAGGAGACTAGTGAATGACAGAAAAGTTAACTACCATAAATGTACAACTTGAAAATCCTGCAGAAGCAATTAGTTTGCTAGGGAATTCTGATACCAATTTAAAAATTATTGAACAAGAGCTTGATGTTACCATCATTACTCGGGGTGAAGCTGTCAGTTTATCCGGTGATGAGGAAAAGGTAAATCTGGCCGGACAAATACTAAATAAATTAATGATTGTGATTCGAAAGGGAATTAATATTAGTCAAAGAGACGTCCTATACGCGGTTCAAATGGCGAACGCTGGGACACTTGAATATTTTGTGAATTTATATGAAGAAGAAATTGGCAAAAATGTAAAAGGTAAAACGATTCGGATCAAGACGCTTGGGCAAAGAGAATATGTAACAGCAATTAAAAAAACAGATCTTGTATTTGGGATTGGCCCTGCCGGAACAGGAAAAACATATCTTGCTGTTGTCATGGCCGTGGGTGCTCTCAAAAATGGGCAAGTGAATAAAATACTTTTAACAAGGCCTGCTGTTGAGGCAGGCGAGAGTCTTGGGTTTCTTCCAGGTGATTTAAAAGAAAAGGTAGACCCATATCTGCGACCACTATATGATGCTCTCCATGATGTGCTTGGGGCTGAACATACGCAAAGGTTAATTGAACGAGGAACCATTGAAATTGCTCCGCTCGCCTATATGAGAGGTCGAACATTAGATGATGCTTTTGTTATACTTGATGAGGCCCAAAACACAACCCATGCACAAATGAAAATGTTTTTGACAAGACTTGGCTTTGGGTCAAAAATGGTCATTACGGGTGATCAAACACAGATCGATTTGCCAAAAGGTGCAAAATCAGGATTAATTGCAGCCGAAGGAATTTTAAAAAATGTAAAGGGCATTTCCTTTGTCTTTTTAGAAACAACTGACGTGGTTCGTCATCCGCTTGTTGGCAGAATTATTGAGGCATACGAGAACAAAGCAAATCAAGAGGGGTAAACTATTTGTGGTTTACCTCTTTTTTGTATGGAAAAGTGAACTTCAAACTAATCTTCTTCTAAAGAAGATGAAACTTCTTCGAAAAACTGTTATCATTTTACATAAAGCAGGAACAGTGAAAATATGACAATTTTTGAGAAATGATTTTTTTAATATAAAATCATTTTCATGGGCCGTGGTTGGAGGGATTTAGTTGGGTAAACTACAGCAATACTTCATACGGATACGCAAACTGCTAGATATCACTTTTTTTCTAGTTCTCTTTTTTATCATGTTAGGTACCGTATTATTTGCAGCAATGTATAGTAATGTAAAACCTGAAAAGTTGGATTTAAGCTTGTTTTCAGTAGCAGAAAAAACCATCCGTTCCCCTGGAACAGTGGAGGATAAGAAAAGTACTGAAAATAAGCGTAGGGATGCTCTTGACCAAGTACAGGATGTGTATGCATTAAAAAAAGAGTATACGCAAAATCGGGTCGATTTAATTAGCTCCATTTTTCAAGCGGTTACAGAAGTGAATGATGAAATAAATGCAGAAATCAAGAAGTTTGAAGAACTGGCCCCAGAAGAAAAACCAGCAAAAACGGAACCTAGTGATTCTGAAAAAGTGATCAGGTTAAAGGCAAAATTAACATCGAATGTAGCAAAGGGACTTTCTGACCAGGTTTTTACGGCCTTAGTCCAAGCTAGTAATGATGAATTATCGATCGCGAAGGATTTAACTGTTACTGCGATTAACAATGTTATGGCCCAACGGATTTCTGCTGATGAAGTAGAGAATGCCAAAAAAAGAGTGGAGGAAGAATTAAAATATACAACTTTAAATGATAATTTAAGAAATGGTGTCATTGAACTCGGCAGGTATGCTGTTATTCAAAATGAATTTTATGATCCCAATGCAACAGAAGAGCTGCGACAGCAAGCGGTAGAAAGTGTGGAGCCAGCCAAAATTCTTCAGGGGCAAATTATTGTTGAAGAAGGAGAATTAATCAACCAGGATATTTATAGGCAGTTAAAATTAGTCGGCCTTCTAGATAATGAGAGATCCTTTAAGCCTTTTATTGGATTAATGGTATTGATAACCATTATTCTGTCTTCAATCTATTTTTATTTTTACCAAATAAAATCAATTCCAGAAAAGAGACAGACAGACTTGTTGTTGTATGGGATTGTTTTCATGCTTTCAATCTTTATTATGAAAATAATCAGCATGCTGCAAATTTTTAATTTTGCCGGAATTGGCTATCTTTTCCCTGCGGCTTTAGGGGGAATGTTAATTAAGATCTTGATTGATGAAAAGCTTGCCATTCTTATGTCGATTATTATGGCGGTATGCGGAAGTATTTTATTTAACGAGGGAATTACAGGGACACTAAATTTTTCAGAGGGGATTTACATCCTATTCAGTGCCTTAGCAGGAATTTTGTTTCTTAGTAACCAAAACCAGCGTTCAAAAATCTTGCAGGCTGGTTCGTTTGCGGCAATCGTAAATATTTTGTCTATTTTAGCGTTAATGTTTCTTCCAAATGGACAATTTTCTGGTATGGAGTATGGATATTATTTAACCACTGCTCTTGTTTCAGGTATAGGTTCTGCTGTGTTAACGATTGGATTACTGCCTTTTTTTGAGGCGAGTTTTGGAATTCTGTCGACGATGAGGCTGATTGAACTATCCAATCCAAACCATCCACTATTAAGAAAAATATTAATGGAAGCACCAGGTACATATCATCATAGTGTGATGGTTGCTAATCTAGCGGAATCTGCATGTGAAGCAATCGGTGCAAATGGACTTTTAGCAAGAGTGGGCAGCTATTACCATGATATTGGAAAAACACGACGTCCGAATTTTTATATCGAGAATCAGATGCATCTAGAAAATCCTCATGATCGGCTGCCGCCAGATAAAAGTGCAAACATTATTATTGCCCATGTAACAGATGGCTCTAATATATTAAAGAAGTACCATATGCCAAAAGAAATTATCGATATCGCTGAACAGCATCACGGGACAACCTTGCTAAAATTCTTTTATCATAAGGCTATCCAAGGTGAAACTGAAGTAAAGGAAGAGGATTATCGCTATCCTGGTCCAAAGGCAAAAACAAAAGAGTCTGCGGTGGTTGGTATTGCAGATAGTGTCGAGGCGGCAGTTCGCTCATTATCCCAGCCTACGCCTGAATTAATAGAATCACTGGTTAAAAAAATTGTTGCTGATCGTCTCCAAGATGGACAATTAAATGAATGTGATATCACAATAAGAGAAATTGAAATCGTATCAGAGGCTTTATGTGAGACCTTAAAGGGGATTTTTCACTCCAGAATTGAATATCCAGAAATGATAAAGAAGGTGAAGCAAGCATGACATTACTAATTGATTGTATCGACGAAACGGAAAAACTGACAGAAGAACAAATGCTTGAAATCGAAAGGATCCTTACCTTTGCGGCTAGAAAACAGGATGTTGAAGAGCATAGCGAAGTTTCAGTAACATTTGTTTCAAATGATAGAATACAGGAGATCAACAGGGAATACCGCGATAAAGACAAGCCTACGGATGTTATTTCGTTTGCAATGGAAGAGCTTGGAGAAGGTGAGGTGGAACTGGTAGGAGTTGATATGCCTCGTGTCTTGGGGGATATTATTATCTCTATACCAAAAGCAATCGAGCAAGCAGAAGAATATGGACATTCTTTTATACGTGAGCTTGGTTTTCTAGCTGTACATGGTTTCCTTCATCTTCTTGGATATGATCATATGACCGATGAAGAGGAAAAAGAAATGTTCACATTGCAAAAGGAAATATTAGACGAGTATGGACTCAAACGATAAACGACCACAGCAGTCATGGTTGGGTACATTTTCAAATGCAATCGCCGGGATTTTAGTGGCCCTGAAGTCTGAGAAAAATATGCGGTTCCATTTCTTTTGCTCCATTCTTGTTTTACTCGTCTCTTATTATTTTTCCATTACAAAGACTGAATGGATAATCATCCTTTTTGCTATTGCGGGAATGTTTGCATTGGAATTAGCCAATACCGCAATCGAACGAGTTGTCGATCTAGTTACACAAGAGTATCATCCATTAGCAAAACAAGCGAAGGATTTGGCAGCAGGGGCGGTGTTAGTTTATGCCGTCCTATCGGTTGTAATTGGCCTATTAATATTTTTACCCTACATACAAAGGCTTTAAAAAATTAAGCTAAATAGAGTTTATTTACCATCATTTGAAATGAGATACTGGATTAGGTAAAATAACTTATCAGCAAAATTATTAAGACTTGCTGATTTATGAGAAAATTCTAATTTTTATAAATTTTTTACTTCAACCTAATGATTTTCAATCAATTTTGGGGTAAAATAAAGAAACAGCAGATTCCTGCTGGAAGGGAAGAACACTAGTGAACATCGATCAACTAATTAAAGAAACAAAAAAGGCAAGTTCCTTCATACAGGAGGATCTATATGCTGAATAATGACAACGGAAGAAAAGGATACAAGTCAGGTTTTATTTCGATTATTGGCCGGCCGAATGTAGGTAAATCCACGTTTCTTAATCGCGTGATTGGCCAAAAAATTGCCATAATGAGTGATAAAGCACAAACAACTCGTAACAAAATCCAAGGTGTGTTAACAGTAAATGATGCCCAGATGATTTTTATAGATACACCAGGTATCCATAAACCCAAGCACAAATTAGGCGATTTTATGATGAAGGTTGCTGTAAATACGCTAAAAGAAGTTGATTTGATTTTATTTATGGTAAATGCTGAAGAAGGATTTGGACGTGGTGAAGAATTTATTCTTGAAAAATTTCAAACAGTAAATACGCCAATCTTTCTTGTAATTAATAAAATTGATCAAGTCCATCCTGATAAATTATTGCCGATTATTGAATCATATAAAGAAAAATACCCATTTAAAGAAATTGTCCCAATATCAGCGCTTGAAGGAAACAATGTGGAGCAATTGTTAGGACAGATTAAGTCCTTCTTGCCGGAGGGACCACAATACTATCCAGCAGACCAGGTCACAGATCACCCAGAACGGTTTATTATTACCGAGTTAATAAGGGAAAAAGCCCTCCACTTAACACGAGAGGAAATTCCCCACTCTTTAGCTGTGGTTCTTGACAAAATGGAGCGGAGAGAGGGTAAAGAAATTATTGATGTCATGGCAACCGTAATTGTCGAACGTGATTCACAAAAAGGAATTATTATAGGTAAGCAAGGCAGCATGTTAAAAGAAATAGGCAAGCGTGCACGAGTAGATATTGAAAATCTTTTAGGGTCAAAAGTATATTTAGAGCTATGGGTAAAAGTTCAAAAAGATTGGCGCAATAAGATGTCCCAGCTTCGAGATTATGGCTTCAATGAGGATGAATATTGATTAATAATGGCCGACCAAGGCGGTTCCGCTTTTCTAATAACCCTAACTAAAATATTACCGATTATTTCAAATTATGCATGGACAACATTAACAAATATTTCGTCTTATGATTTTTGCGCTGGCAGGCTATGATAATTGTAAGGTTTGGGACCGAATGAAAGCTAGTCTAAATATGAAAGGTGGGGTTTTCGATGATGGATTTTACGTGGAAAGTATTCCTCCAAACAGGTAATATTGACACATATCTTCTCATTAAAGAACTTGAGAAGGAAAACCAAGAAATACCCGGAAATCTGAATGATGAGCTAGCACAAATCGATTTTCCCGTTTCATAAGTTTGTCTTCGTGCTACTTTAGAAGGTGACAATAATGCTTCAGAAGTGTGAAGGCATCGTTATTAGAACAACAGATTATGGTGAAACAAATAAAATAGTGACAATATATACAAGGGAATGGGGAAAGATTGGAGTGATGGCGCGTGGTGCGAAAAAGCCAAACAGCCGCCTTTCCTCTATTACACAACTTTTTACACATGGTTATTTTCTAATTACTAGAGGATCTGGTTTAGGAAGCATGCAGCAGGGTGAAACTGCTACATCATTAAGATCGATTGGTGAAGACATTTTTTTAACTGCCTATGCTAGTTATATTGTCGAGTTAACCGATAAATGCACGGAAGAAAAAAAACCAAACCCTTTTCATTTTGAATTGCTCTATCAAACATTAAATTATTTGAATGAGGGCTATGACCCAGATATTCTCATGAATATCTATGAGATGAAAATGTTAAATGTGTTGGGATTAAACCCAATCTTAAATCAATGTTCCGTTTGCGGCAGTACAGACGGACATTTTTCTTTTTCCATTCGTGAAGGTGGGCTTATCTGTCATCGTTGTCTGGATAAAGATCCTTACCATTTCAAATTAACACCGAGTACGATTAAATTATTAAGGCTATTTTATTATTTTGATCTTTCTAGGTTAGGAAATATTTCTGTTAAAGAAGATACAAAGGCTGAACTTAAGAATGTTATTACTTCTTACTATGAAGAGTATTCCGGACTTCATCTCAAAACAAAGAAGTTTCTTAATTCCATGGATAAATTCAGAAATCTCTTATAAACACCCTGTTGACAATCTTTGGAGTTTTCGTTATTATTTTCATTAATAAAATATTTGCATTGACGGAAAAAAGTACTTAGTCATCTCTATAAAAGCGAACCTAGGGTGGTGGAAGCTAGGGTATAGGGCACTAAGGAAGGCGTTCCTGAGCAATCTTTGTGTTTATTAACACGATTAAAGAGGCTGTTTTTTGCAGCAAATAGGGTGGAACCGCGGGTAACTCTCGTCCCTATGCTTAACAAGCATAGGAACGAGAGTTTTTTTGTTTGAATCAAATTTATTAAAAGGAGCAATTTCAATGAATGTAACAATGGAACAAATCGTCTCACATGCAAAGCACAGAGGATTTATTTTTCCAGGTTCAGAGATTTACGGAGGACTTGCAAATACGTGGGATTACGGCCCGCTAGGCGTTGAATTTAAAAACAATATTAAACAGGCATGGTGGAAAAAGTTTGTCCAAGAGTCGCCTTATAATGTAGGCTTAGATGCAAGTATTCTGATGAATCCTCGTACTTGGGAAGCATCAGGGCATATTGGGAACTTTAATGACCCAATGATTGATTGTAAAAATTGTAAAGCACGCCATCGCGCGGATAAATTAATTGAAAATGCACTAGATGAAAAAGGCATTGAAATGATTGTCGACGGCTTACCATTTGAAAAAATGGAAGAACTGGTTAAAGAACACAATATCGCATGCCCGGATTGTGGCAGTCATGATTTTACTGGTATCCGTCAGTTCAACTTAATGTTTAAAACCTTCCAAGGGGTAACAGAATCAAGTACGAATGAAATTTTCCTTCGCCCTGAAACGGCCCAAGGTATTTTTGTTAACTTTAAAAATGTTCAGCGTACGATGAGAAAGAAAATGCCGTTTGGAATTGCTCAAATAGGAAAAAGTTTCCGAAATGAAATTACTCCGGGGAATTTTACATTCAGGACAAGAGAGTTTGAACAAATGGAACTTGAATTTTTCTGTAAGCCTGGTGAAGAACTAAAATGGTTTGATTATTGGAAACAATTTGCTGAAAACTGGTTAATGTCTTTAGGTCTTACCAAAGAAAATTTAAGGCTTCGCGACCACTCTGAAGATGAATTATCCCATTATAGTAATGCGACTACTGATTTTGAATTTAAGTTCCCGTTTGGCTGGGGTGAACTTTGGGGTGTCGCTTCAAGAACAGATTATGACTTGAAGCAGCATATGGAGTATTCCGGTGAAGATTTCCATTATCTTGATCCTGAAACAAATGAAAAGTATGTCCCATTCTGTATTGAACCTTCCTTAGGAGCGGATCGGGTTACGTTAGCCTTCTTAATTGATGCCTATGATGAAGAACAGCTTGAAGATGGTACATCAAGAACGGTCATGCATTTCCACCCTGCCCTAGCCCCATTTAAGGCGGCAGTCCTTCCATTATCGAAGAAACTGTCTGAAGAAGCACGAGAAGTATTTGCTACTTTAGCTAAGCACTTTTCAGTGGATTATGACGAATCAGGTTCCATTGGGAAACGCTATCGTCGTCATGATGAAATTGGTACACCTTTTTGTATCACTTATGATTTTGACTCTAAAGAAGACAATATGGTTACTGTTCGAGACCGTGATACAATGGAACAAAAACGGATTCCAGTAAGTGATCTTGTTAGCTTTTTGCAAGAAAAGATGACGTTTTAATGGAAAACTCGCCAATTGGCGAGTTTTCTTAATACATTCCTTAGTATATAATATTCCTAATAAAGTATGACTATTTGAAGGTTATGGGTAACCCTTCATATTGTAATACAAAGGTGGTGTGTACAATCGAACTGACCAAACGGCAAGAACATATTTTACAAATTGTAAAAGAAAATGGGCCGATTACCGGAGAGCATATTGCCGATCAATTAAGTTTGACAAGAGCAACATTGAGGCCGGATCTGGCAATTTTGACAATGGCTGGCTTTTTAGATGCAAGACCGCGTGTGGGTTATTTTTATACGGGTAAATCTGGGACACAGCTGTTAACTGAAAATTTACAAAAAATATATGTGAAAGATTATCAATCCATCCCTATTGTGGTGAATGAAAATATTTCTGTATATGATGCGATCTGTACCATGTTCCTTGAAGATGTGGGAACATTATTTGTAGTGGATCAAAATACCATCCTTGTCGGGGTATTGTCCAGAAAAGATTTGCTTAGAGCAAGTATAGGTAAACAAGAGCTTTCCACCATTCCTGTCAACATTATTATGACTAGAATGCCGAATATAACTATGTGTGAACGGGACGATTTATTAATCGATATCGCCAAAAAATTAATTGAAAAACAAATTGATGCCCTGCCAGTGGTTCGAAAATCAGAAAATGGATATGAGGTTATCGGCAGATTAACGAAAACAAACATTACAAAAGCGTTTGTTGGACTGGGTGATGAGTAAGTCACAAGTTAACTTGTAGAGGGGTTGTGTAGGGAGAATGGGTGTACCAATTATTTATGTTGTATCTGATTCAGTAGGGGAAACGGCTGAATTAGTTACCAAAGCAGCAATAAGCCAGTTTAATGGCTCAGGAATGAATTTAAAAAGGTTTCCCTATGTAGAGGACCAGGAACATATTGATGAAGTTCTTTCACTTGTTAAACTGGATAAAGCCATGATTGCATTTACGCTTGTCAAACCTGAAATGCGTACATATATCAAGGAAAGAGCGGAACAGGAAGGGATTCTGGCAGTCGATTTAATTGGTCCAATAATGGACAAGATTCAAGCTTTTAGTGGGAAGACACCTTTATGTGAACCAGGACTTGTTCGAAAACTTGATGAGGATTATTTTAAAAAAGTAGAAGCGATTGAATTTGCCGTAAAATATGATGATGGCCGTGACCCAAGAGGAATCCTAAAAGCAGATATTGTCCTAATTGGCGTATCAAGAACTTCAAAGACACCACTTTCCCAGTACTTAGCCCATAAACGTTTAAAGGTTGCTAATGTCCCGCTGGTACCTGAAGTGGATCCGCCAGAAGAACTATATAGGGTTCCGATCGAAAAATGCTTCGGTTTAAAAATAAGTCCTGAAAAGTTAAACAATATCAGACGAGAACGATTAATTTCCTTAGGATTAAATGATAAGGCAAGTTATGCCAATATTGAACGGATTAAAGCGGAGTTAATCTTTTTTGAAAAAGTAGTGGAGAAAATAAATTGTCCCGTTATTGATGTAACCAATAAAGCGGTTGAAGAAACAGCAAATGTTATCCTAAATTATATTCATAAAGGGAGACCTTAACACATAATCATCTGATTATGTGTTTTCTTCTGATAGAAAGTGGAATAATAATGATAAAAAGTTATGGTAAAATGATAATAAATGTACTATAATAAAAAATTGTGATAAAAATATATCTTTTTAGGTTTAGACTTGCTTGTGAACGAATAAACTATTTATTGTTAGATGTCAAGGGGACCCCCTAAAAAGAATTCGACATAAATCCTTTTACAAAAGTTATTTGTTAAAGAAGGAATATGCGGAGAGATGTAGAATTAATACTAATGTAGAAGGCAATCCGACTATTTATGTCGATGCAGATTCATGCCCTCTGGGCAGAGATTGTCGAAATTGGAACCGAGTTTAGCGTCCGTGTTCTTTTTGTTGCTTCTTCCGTCTCCATATGAATGAAGAAAAATCTACATAGGAAGACTGGAAATATGTTGACGCTGGGAAGGGAGAGGCCCTAAAACCTTCCAAACTGAAGATCGTTCAAAATTTATGACAAAATTAATAAAAATTTTGTCGAAATTTGCAGGAATTTAAAGATTGCCTGCCGAATACCTGATAGTACAAATGGAGTTGTTTTCATGGCAGAGCGTATTGCCGAAGAAAAGATTAATCAAATTCGTCAGGCTGTTGATATTGTCGAAGTAATCAGCGATTATGTTCAACTGAAAAAACAGGGGCGAAATTACTTCGGATTATGTCCATTCCATGGAGAAAGTACCCCATCATTTTCAGTATCAATTGATAAACAAATTTTCCATTGTTTTGGCTGTGGCGCTGGCGGTAATGTTTTTTCTTTTTTAATGGAACTTGAAGGGATTTCATTTCAGGAAGCTGCCATTAAACTAGCTTCGAAGGTAAATATCGACCTTGAAATTAATTTATCTGGGGGACAAGGCGAGAAAAAGGTTTCTCAAGAGCACCAAGCTTTTTTAGGGGCTCATGAGCTGTTACAGAAATTTTACCATCACTTGCTTGTAAATACAAAAGAAGGCGGGCAGGCTTTAGAGTATCTGCTGAGCAGGGGATTTACTCGCGAATCGATTGATAAGTTTCAAATTGGGTATTCCCTAAATTCATGGGATTTTGTTTATAAATTTCTATCTAAAAGAGATTTCCCACCTGAATGGATGGAGAAAGCCGGATTAATTATCAAACGTGAAAGGGATGGGACTTATTTCGATCGATTTAGGGATCGAATAATGTTTCCGATTTTTGACCGAAATGGTAATACGATTGCTTTTTCAGGCAGATCACTCGGGGCCGAAGAGCCCAAATATCTAAATAGTCCTGAAACGCCAATCTTTAATAAAAGTAAAATTTTATATAATTATCATAATGCGAAGCCAAGTTTAAAAAAATTGCAATATGCTGTTTTATTTGAGGGATTTGCCGATGTAATTTCCGCAGATCGCTCGGGTGTGGAAAATGGCATTGCCACAATGGGGACATCCTTGACAGATGAACATATAGCCCTTTTAAGGCAAAGTGTCCAATCCGTAACCATCTGTTACGATTCAGATAAGGCAGGAATTGAAGCTGCTTTTCGAGCGGGGAACCATCTTAACAATGCTGGCTTTCAAATAAAGGTAGCGATGATGCCAGACGGCATGGACCCCGATGAATACATTAAAAAGAACGGTCCTGAGAAATTCCGAAATGAGGTTATCGCGGCCGGCTTAACATGGATGGCGTTTAAATTTCTTTACTTTCGCAGAGGTAAAAATCTTCAGCTAGAAGGAGATAGGCTTGCATATATCGAAGTGATAATTAAAGAAATCAGCAATTTGAATAAAGCAGTTGAAAGAGATCATTATTTGCGGCAACTTGCAGCAGAATTTTCACTCTCATTAGATGCATTGAAACAGCAGCAAAAGCAAATTTTCTTCGCTGATAAAAGAAAAACTACCGGAAAAAACCAACCTGTTGATAAACCTATTTTAATTCCTAAGAAAGTAAGTGAACTCAAGCCAGCGCATTACACAGCAGAAAGGCGATTAATCGCACACATGCTAAAAGATCGAGATGTTGCCTATAAAGTTCAGGATTTATTACAAGGAAATACGTTTAATATTGATGAACATCAGGCAATAATAACCTATCTGCTAGGATTTTATGAGGATCATTTCCAACCTGATTCAAGTGCATTTTTATCCTATATTCAAGATGATAATCTAAGAAGAATGGTTGCTAATATTGAAATGATGTCCATAAATGACGAATTAAGCAATCAAGAATTAACTGATTATATCAAACAGGTGTTGAATTATCAAAAATTGTTAAAGATAAAAGAAAAAGAAGTGGAACAAAAAGAAGCAGAGCGACAAAGTGATCTTGGTAAAGCTGCTGCAATTGCAATGGAAATTATTCAATTGCGTAAATCTCTATAGATTCCATTTTACTGTCTTTGATTCTGGAAGGAGGGGGACATATGGCTGCTGAAAAATCAGCCCGTTCAAAAGAAGTTGAGAATGAATTCACTTTTGAACAAGTGAAAGACCAGTTAACGGCACTGGGTAAAAAAACCGGCGTCCTTGCCTATGATGATATTGCTGAGAAATTGGCTAATTTTGAACTAGATTCACACCAAATGGACGAATTTTACGAGTTCCTCGGTGATCAAGGTATTGAATTAGTTGGTGAAAGTGACGAGGAAGATCCAAATCCTAAGCAATTAGCTAAAGGTGATGATGATGAATTTGATCTAAATGATCTTAGCGTCCCTCCAGGGGTTAAGATTAATGATCCAGTTCGTATGTACTTAAAAGAAATCGGCCGTGTTGATTTGCTTTCTGCTGAAGAGGAAATTAAGCTGGCTAACCGAATTGAAGCAGGCGACGAAGAAGCTAAACGACGTCTAGCTGAAGCAAACCTCCGTCTTGTAGTAAGTATTGCAAAACGCTACGTCGGTCGTGGAATGCTCTTTCTTGATCTTATTCAGGAAGGTAATATGGGTCTAATCAAAGCTGTTGAGAAGTTTGATTATCGAAAAGGCTTCAAATTTAGTACCTATGCAACTTGGTGGATTCGTCAAGCCATCACACGTGCGATTGCAGACCAAGCAAGGACCATCCGGATTCCTGTGCATATGGTTGAAACCATTAATAAATTAATTCGTGTTCAGCGTCAATTACTTCAGGATCTTGGCCGTGAACCAACACCAGAAGAAATTGGTGAAGATATGGATCTAACACCTGATAAGGTTAGGGAAATTTTGAAAATTGCCCAAGAGCCTGTATCACTGGAAACACCTATTGGTGAAGAAGACGATTCCCACCTCGGTGATTTTATTGAAGACCAGGATGCAACCTCACCTTCAGAGCATGCTGCCTATGAATTATTAAAAGAGCAACTTGAAGATGTCTTAGATACTTTAACAGACAGGGAAGAAAATGTCCTTCGCCTGCGTTTTGGACTGGATGATGGACGTACTCGTACACTCGAAGAGGTAGGGAAGGTCTTCGGTGTTACTCGTGAGCGTATCCGTCAAATTGAAGCAAAGGCATTGCGGAAATTACGCCATCCTAGTCGCAGCAAACGATTAAAAGATTTCTTAGAATAAAATATGTCTAATGAATAGTCTACTTCATAACTGAAGTAGGCTTTTTTCTTGTGCATCAATTAATGAATACACAAGTGGAAACACTTAAGTAAATGTAAGCACTTTCTCTATTTGAATCCATTTTACTGAATTGTCTCTCATTTTGCAAATAGACTTAAGAAAATTCATGGCCCGCTTTTTATTCTTTTATTTTAGGAGATGGGCTTGAATTTATCAAATACAACCGAACGTGTGTTAGAAGATGTCTGAGTACCTGTTGAGAACCTTTTAGGGAAGCTTGGAGAGGCCTTAAACAGTTTTTAATTATGGTTAGATGTATCGGACGTATAGGGATTGGTGCAATAGGCGTAGGGATTGCTCAGGGAGCCTATGATTAATAAAATAAAATAGCAAATTTATAAACAGGCTAAACTAGATATTTTCACTAATTTGGCTTGTTTTCTTTTTTTTATTAAGATTATAGTGATAAAATAAGTTTAGGGCTTTTCCTTCTGTTCATTTTCAAGTAAAATAGTAGTTGTTTGTAGACTTTATTCAATATTTAACAGACGTTCGTACATAAGGGAGGTTATATCATGAAGCGAAATCCGGTTATTCCTTACGTTCTCATCATGGCATTTGGAATTGTGTTAATTCTAATTTTGTCTTTCAAAGGCCTTGGTGATATGAAAGAAGTTGCTAAGGAAAATGGTGAAGGCAATGAGAAAACAGAGGTTGCCGCATCAAAGCCAGAAGACATTTACAAGCAATCTTGTATTGGCTGTCATGGCGACCAGTATCAAGGGGTAGTAGGACCTACATTAAAAGGTGTGGGCAGCAAGTATTCTAAGGAAGAACTTATGACTTTTGTTACAAAAGGTAAGGGTACAGGCATGCCAGCAGGTCTTGTTAAACCAGAACAGGCTGCAGCAATGGCAGATTGGTTAGCAAACATTAAATAATTAGAAAAGGTCCTTTGCATCTGTAAAGGACTTTTTTTATACTATATAAATTACATATAAAAAGTGGTGGTATGTTTGAATACAGATAAATTGTCAGCAAGATTGACTGCGGTTTCTAACTATGTTCCAAAAGGAGCGAGGCTCGCAGATATTGGCTCAGACCATGCTTATTTACCTTGTTTCTTAGCAAAAAATGAGGGATTACCATTTGCCATTGCTGGTGAGGTTGCTAAGGGTCCCTTCCAGTTGGCTGAGAGGAATGTATTAGCAGAAGGGTTAGCGGGGGTCATTTCCGTGCGATTAGGTGATGGTCTGGAAGTTATTCAACCGGGTGAAGTGGATTGTATTACAATTGCTGGAATGGGCGGTGCCTTAATTGCAAACATTCTAGAAAATGGTAAGGATAAACTGACTTCCGTCAAGCGCCTGGTGTTACAACCAAATATTAGCGCGATTTCGATCAGGAAATGGTTTATTGAAAATAACTGGGAACTAATTGACGAAGAAATACTCGAGGAAGATGGGAAAATATACGAGATTTTAATAGGTGAAAAGGGCGATCCTAATAAGCCTTATAAAAAAAATCTTGATATGGGGCTTTTAGTGGGTCCATTCCTTCTACAAAAACAGGATAAAACCTTTAAGAAAAAATGGACAGCAGAAATAAACAATTGGCAGCGTATTTATGAAGCACTTGAGGGTGCAAGCCAATCTCCTGAAACGAATGAAAAAAAACAAGAGATGATCGCCAAAATTAAGCTGGTAGAGGAGGCTTTACAGAATGAAAATTCCTAATGGTCACGAAGTCATTCAACTATTTGAACAGTTTTCCCCGAAAGGTTTGGCGATGGAAGGGGATAAGATTGGCTTACAAATAGGACGCTTAAATAAAAAAGTTGAACGAATAATGATTGCCCTTGATGTCCTGGAAAATGTAATCGATGAGGCAATTGAAAAAAATGTTCAGCTCATTATTGCCCACCATCCGATTATTTATCGACCTCTTAAGAATTTGCTAACTGACACGGTTCAAGGGAAAATGATCGAAAAAATATTGAAACACGATATTGCTGTTTACGCAGCCCATACGAACCTTGATGTCGCAAAAGGCGGCGTAAATGACCTGCTTGCAAATGCTTTAGAATTAGAAGATGCAGAGGTACTCGTGCCGACTTTTGATACAAAGCTAAAGAAATTAGTTGTTTTTGTCCCAGCAAGCCATGCAGAAGTTATTAGAAAAGTCCTTGGAAATGCAGGCGCAGGATTTATTGGAAACTACAGCCATTGTTCATTTTCCGCAAATGGGACAGGAAGATTTGTGCCTGGTGAAAATACCAATCCATTTGTTGGTGAGGCAGGCAGGTTAGAAGAAGTGGAGGAAGTAAGAATCGAGACCATTGTTCCTGAACCACTTCTAAAGAAAACGATTACTGCTATGATAAAAGCGCATCCATATGAAGAGGTGGCCTATGATGTCTACCCGCTTGAGAACAAAGGAGAAATACTCGGTCTTGGCCGAATCGGAAAAGTCCATGAAATGACATTAGGAGAATTTGCGGAAAAAGTGAAATTAGCACTTGAAGTTTCAACTGTCCGTGTGGTTGGCGATTTAAGCACTAAAATTAAAAAGGTTGCTGTTTTAGGCGGGGATGGAAATAAATACTTCATGAATGCCAAGTTTCAAGGGGCAGATGTGTATGTTACAGGGGATATTTATTATCACACCGCCCATGATGCAGCAATGCAGGGCTTGAATATGATTGATCCAGGCCATAATGTTGAAAAAGTGATGAAAAAAGGCCTGACTGCAACATTACAAAAGATGTGTCAAGAAACGGGTTATACCGTGGAGATTTTTCCTTCTGAAGTAAATACAGATCCATTCCAATTTGTATAAAAGCAAAGAACCGGTCCGCAGACTCGGTTCTTTCACTATTTTACTCTTCAGTTTTTTTAACCTTTGGTAATATTCTGCTTAATTGGACCTTTTTTCGACGTTCCCATGTGGCTTCATTATTTGGGTTAAATTGTTCAAGGAATGTGATTACTTCCTTTGTTATCGGTGTTGGAGTAGAGGCTCCGGATGTTACCGCGACATTTTTGGCATCCTTAATCCACTCAATTTCTAACTCAGTTATATCAGCAATGCGATACGCCTTTGTTCCAGCAATTTCCTCAGAGACCTGTGCAAGGCGATTGGAATTATTACTTTTTGGATCACCTACTACAATCGTCACATCAGCTTCTGTTGCTTGTTCTGCAACTGCTTCTTGGCGAATTTGCGTTGCATGGCAAATTTCATTATAGACTTCCACATTTGGATATTTTTCCTGAACTTTTTTCATCGTATCAGCCACATCCCATTGACTCATCGTTGTTTGATTTGTAACAAGTAACTTTTCACAGTCAATCGTTAATGCATCAACATCATTTGGAGTTTCAACCAGGTGGACCATGCCAGGGGCCACACCAACTGCACCCTCCGGTTCTGGATGGCCTTTTTTTCCTATATAAATTACTTGGTAGCCTTCTTTTGTTTTTTCTTCAATCAAATCATGGGTTCTCGTTACATCAGGACATGTCGCATCTATCGTTACTAGCCCTTTCTGTTTTGCGAGTTCTCTAACTTCTGGAGATATTCCATGAGCAGTAAAGATAACAGTACCTGTTTCTACTTTATCGAGAATATCTTTACGGTTTTTTCCGTCTAGGGTAATAATCCCCTCTTCTTCGAAAGCATCTGTAACATGTTTATTATGAACAATCATCCCTAAAATGTAGATTGGGCGTGGTAATGTTTTATCTAAAGCAGCGTTTCTTGCAATAACCATGGCATCGACGACACCATAGCAGTAGCCTCGTGGTGAAATTTTGATAATTTGCATATTAAAAGTCCTCCTAAAAAAGACATTGTTTAATAGTTTTACGTGTTTATTATATAAAACTAATAGAAATAATACAAAGATACAATTTTCCTTAGCAGTTTTAGGAAGAAAAAAAGAATGCTGTCTCCAGCATTCTGCTTTTAAATATACATTTTCGGAACAGAACTTCCTTTTTGATTTGGACTTTTCTTTGAAGGTATTTGCTGTTGCTTATTTTTGCGTTGCCCTTTTTTATTGGAAGTACTTTTTACAGGTTCTTCATGATTGGATGATTCATCGACGGCGGCATCAGTTGATTGGTTATTTTCTACTGTTGCTTCATCCGTAGATTTTGAAGCATTTTTGAATCCTTTATAAATCTTCCACATTGCAGGAAGATTTTTTATCATTGGGCTATATTGTTGGATCATGGGCCCAATCGACTGGGCTGTCTTTAGCACCTGCTGCGTATTGTTCAACATGCTAGTTAGTCCGCCGGGGTTACTCAAAGATTGGAGCAGTCCTCCGCCTCCTGATGCTGCTTTTCCTGCTCCTTGCATTCCCATAAAGCCGCCAGCCTGGCTTCTTCCTCCGAGAATTTTCGAAAGTAATCCCCCGCCGCCTTTGTTCATAGGATTAGGTCTTCCCATCATTTGCCCCATCATCATGGGGTTATTTCGCCCTCCAAACGGATTGGAAGGGGCACCCATCATTGGATTCCTGCCGCTAAAAGGGTTAAAACCAGGGTTCATCATCTGATTACGTGGTCCAAAAGGTCCTGGTCCCATTCCCCCCTGCATAGGCATTCTTGGTCTTGGTTGCATCTCGTTGCCTCCTTTCAATTGCCTCATGCTTTAAATTATGCATTTACCCTAATTTGGTTTAGGTATTATACACAGGACAAAGTCTAAATTTAGTTGTTTAAAAGTCAGTAATAAGTAGAAAATGATATTAAAACGAAAGATAACTGGAGTTTTGATGAAATATTGACTATAATTGCATGATGGAATAGAAAGTGTTGCACTTGCTTAAATAAGAAAACTACTCCAAAATCATGAGATTTTAATTATAAGGAGCAAATATATGAAAGAAAATCGTTTTGATCGTTTTACGTTTCAACCATTTATTATAGAAGCCGTTAAGGAGTTCGGTTTTACTGAGCCGACTGAAATTCAGGAACGGATGATTCCTGTCGTTTTAAAGGGAGAGAGTGCTATTGGTCAGTCACAAACAGGGACGGGAAAAACTCTTGCCTATGTTCTTCCAATCCTCGAAAAAATTGACCCGTCACGACAGGAAGTTCAAGCTGTCATTACTGCACCTACAAGAGAGCTTGCCTCTCAAATTTATCACCAAATATTAAAAATAACGACACATTGCAGCCCAGAGCAATCCATTATGACTAGATGCTATATTGGGGGGACGGATAAGCAGCGGTCGATTGAAAAATTAAAGGTTCAGCCACATATAGTTGTTGGAACTCCGGGTAGAATCAAGGACCTGATGAGTGAAAAAGCTTTATTTGTTCATACTGCGGCAATGCTGGTCGTGGATGAAGCTGATATGATGTTAGATATGGGATTTATTGAAGATTTGGATCGAGTAGCGGCTAAAATGCCAGAAAACTTGCAAATGCTCGTTTTTTCAGCAACGATCCCTGAAAAATTAAAACCCTTTCTTAAAAAATATATGGAAAATCCAAAAACTGTTCAGATAGAACCGAAAAGAAGAGCAGCAGAAAATTTAGAGCATTATCTTTTGCCATCAAGACACCGGAGTAAAAAGCAGCTTGTTCATGATGCCCTTCTTGCCTACAATCCTTATCTAGCGATTGTATTTACGAATACAAAAAAAATGGCTGAAGAAGTGGCGTACTTTTTAAATGAAAAAGGTTTAAAAGTTGGCCGAGTTCATGGTGATCTAAATCCTCGGGAACGGAAACAAATGATGAAGCAAATTCAGGATTTGGATTATCAATATATTGTCGCAACAGATCTTGCTTCTAGAGGAATTGATATAGAAGGGGTCAGCCATATCATCAACTATGAACTCCCTTCAGACTTAGATTTTTATATCCATAGAGTCGGGAGAACAGCGCGTGCCGGAAATTCGGGCATTGCCCTCACAATTTATGAGTCATCGGATGAAGATGCGTTAAACCGGTTAGAAAAAATGGGGATTCAATTTAAGAATGTCGATCTTAAAAATAACGAATTTGTTACCGTCGATGAACGTAATAAAAGGAAGACGCGTGTAAGGCAAGAGGATAAGGCCGATCAAAAAGCTAAATCGTTGGTTAAGAAGCCAAACAAAGTAAAACCGGGTTATAAAAAGAAAATGCAATGGGAAATGGATAAAATTAAAAAGCGCGAACGAAGGGTTGAGCAAAGAAAAAAATAATCAAACCAGGGAGAAAAAGGTATGCTTAAATTAGGATCACATGTTTCGATGAGTGGGAAAGATATGCTGCTTGCCGCAAGTGAAGAAGCAATTTCCTATGGTGCAAACACGTTTATGGTCTATACCGGGGCACCGCAAAATACAAGAAGAAAAAAAATCGAAGATCTCAATATTGAAGCAGGGCGGAGGCATATGGAACAGAACGGTATCTCCGAAATTGTCGTTCATGCTCCTTATATTATCAATATTGGAAATACAACCAATCCAGATACTTTTGAATTGGGTGTTAGATTTCTTCGAACAGAAATTGAAAGAACAGAGGCAATTGGAGCAAAGCAAATCGTCCTGCATCCTGGAGCACATGTAAGTGCTGGTACCGAGGCTGGTATTAAAAAAATTATCGAAGGATTAAATGAAGTACTGACTGGCAAAGAGCAAGTACAAATTGCATTGGAAACGATGGCTGGAAAAGGCTCCGAGTGTGGAAAATCCTTCGAAGAAATAGCGATGATAATGGATGGAGTAAACTATAGTGATAAGTTATCCGTTTGTTTTGATACCTGCCATACGCATGATGCAGGCTATAATATTGTTGAGGATTTTGATGGTGTATTAAATGAGTTTGACAAAATAGTTGGCTTGAACAAATTGAAAGTACTGCACATTAATGATAGTAAAAATGCGGTCGGAATGCGAAAGGATAGACACGAAAATATTGGGTTTGGCCATATCGGCTTTAAGGCCCTAAATTATATTGTCCACCATCCACAGCTTACCGATGTTCCAAAGATTTTAGAAACTCCATATGTGGGTGAGGATAAGAATAATAAAAAAGCCCCATATAAATTTGAGATTCATATGCTTCGGGAACAAAAGTTCAATGAGAACCTGTTTGACCTTATCATGCAATCATAAAAAAGAGCTGTGCAAAGTGCACAGCTTTTACTTTTTAGTTAACTGTATAAATAATTTATTTACTTCTCGGGCCGTTGCTGGACCCGCTGTTTTGGCAATTTCTTTCACTAATTGAGTCCGCTGTGAATCATCAAATATATTCACATTTTTCCCTCTTAAGTATTCGGCAATTTTCACTGCCTGCTGCCTAGTCACTGATATATTAAATTGATCCGCATATTTTACCAGTTCTTCAGCTGTGATCGTGTTAATTTTATGATTAATGATGCTCTGAAAAATTGTCACCCTCACCACTCCTCACCTTAATGTATGAAGAAGTTCCGGGAGTGTGATTAGAGATTTTTGTGAATCAAATGGACGAATGCCGGAGTGGCAGACTTTACATTCAAGAATACCTATTGTATACTACTTTAGGTTAAATCGGAATGATTCTTATAATTAAAGGTGATGCGCTGACTATGCAATCAATTATAGAAGTAAAAAAACTTTCTTATCGTTATGAAAAAGATGTTGTGCTAGAGGACATTAACATTACTATTCCAAGTGGTTCTTTTTTAGCGATTGTCGGTCCTAATGGATCTGGAAAATCCACACTATTGAAGTTGATTTTAGGGTTATTAAAGCCGCAAAAAGGGGACATCTTTTTATTCGGTAAGGAAATTAATAAGTTTAAAGATTGGCAAAAAATTGGCTATGTTTCTCAAAAGGCTAATTCCTTCAACACTGGTTTTCCTGCTACTGTATTTGAAGTTGTCGAGAGTGGTTTAACCAAAAAGCTTGGGATGTTTAAGTTTTTTAAAAAAGAACATGCGCAAAAAGTAATCGAAGCCTTGGAGGCAGTCGGTATGGAAGGGTTTAGCAACAGAAATATTGGTGAGCTCTCTGGAGGTCAGCAACAAAGAGTTTTTATTGCACGAGCCCTCGTTAGTGAACCAAGTCTCCTCATTCTGGATGAACCTACGGTAGGCGTTGATGCCGAGAATGTTAATAATTTTTATCAAATGCTGGGTGATTTAAATAAAAGTCATGATATTACCCTTTTATTGGTTACTCATGATATTGGGACGATTTCGGAAAAAGTCTCACATGTTGCGTGCTTGAATAAACATTTGCATTTTCATGGGGAAACAATGGAATTTGAACAGCTCCGG
Organism: Neobacillus sp. BF23-41; assembly: GCF_041106275.1. Classification (NCBI taxonomy): domain Bacteria; kingdom Bacillati; phylum Bacillota; class Bacilli; order Caryophanales; family Bacillaceae; genus Neobacillus; species Neobacillus sp. BF23-41. The sequence goes on along the minus strand of NZ_JBGBPR010000003.1, from coordinate 249,232 downwards.
GCTGATGGTATTTCTAAAATTTATGGCCATGATGTTCACATGCTAGACCATCATCATGAGCACGGAGGCGTTGTAAAATGATTCAAGGAATTTTTCACTATGAATTTTTACAAAATGCTTTTTTAACGGGGCTTATGATCGGAATTATTGCCCCGTTACTAGGAGTATTTGTTGTTGTAAGAAGACTATCGTTAATTGCGGATGCACTCAGTCATGTTACTCTGGCAGGCATAGCAGCGAGCCTGCTTCTTGAAAGAAATGTTGCGATGATGGCAGGAGTAAATCCACTATACTTAGGAATGGTTTTTTCTGTTGGGGGATCACTATTCATCGAAAAACTTAGGGGCGTCTATAAGCACTACCAAGAACTTGCGATTCCAATTATTCTCTCTAGTGGTATTGGCTTAGGGGTGATATTTATTTCGCTTGCTAATGGTTTTAATACTGATTTGTTTAGTTATTTATTTGGCAGTGTTTCGGCAGTTAGCAGAACCGATTTATGGGTCGTATTTATTATTGGTATCTTAGTAATTTTAGTGATTATTTTATTGTATAAAGAGCTTTTTTTATTATCCTTTGATGAAGAACACGCGAAAGCCTCAGGGATAGCGGCCAAAAGTATTCACTTTATTTTTATTGTGATGGTGGCCTTGGTAATTGCAGCTTCTATGAGAATTGTCGGAATTTTGTTGGTTTCATCTTTAATGACGTTACCTGTAGCAGCCAGTATAAGGCTAGCCAAAGGATTTAAGCAAACTATTTTTTTATCTGTCCTTTTTGGTGAAGTGTCAGTACTTGGCGGCTTGTTTACTGCGTATTACTTAGATTTAGCTCCCGGTGGAACAATCGTGATGATTGCTGTTCTTATCTTAATTTTTTCTATTTTTTATAAAAAATTCTTAATTCGTAAGGGGGTGCCGTCAGGTGAACGTTAATGAGGCAATCCAATACTTAAAAGAAAAAGGATTTAAACAAACTGGTAAAAGAGAAGATATGCTTCAATTGTTTGCTGACAGTGATAAATATTTAACGGCTAAGGACGTCTTAGATCAGCTTAAAGATGATTATCCAGGTCTGAGCTTTGATACTATCTATCGTAATCTTTCCTTGTTTGTGAATATGGGGATTCTTGAGATGACAGAATTATCAGGAGAGAAACATTTCCGTTTTACATGTTCAAGACATCACCATCATCATCATTTTATCTGTATGACCTGCGGAAAAACGAAAGAAATTGAAACTTGCCCAATGAACGACTTAAGTGAAAATTTAAAAGGATACGATATTTCAGGTCATAAATTTGAGATTTACGGTCTTTGTCCTGAATGTCATTAAAAAACAGCTTGTCTGCATACAAGCTGTTTTTTGTATCTAAAATTAAATGCTGGAACTAACCATTTCCCTGTGGACCTGCTGCTGCTTTTCCCAGTTTTCTACCCAAATATAAGCTTCTTTCCAGTTATTAACCCGGATGACACCCTTTGGAAGAGGATCTTGATTATATGGTGTATCAAATAATATGACAGGAATCTGACACTCTTCATGGATCATTACAGCATTATCGTGTTTATCCTCAAAAAAGATATCAACCGAATGCTTTTTCACTGTGGCTACTTTGTCATGTGATCCAATTAATTCGATGTGGTCAAAGGTTAAGCCTTTATCAAGGAACCATTGGATGGTTACATCAAGTAAATGGGAGCCACGTGCACTAATGAAAAACAATTCATGCTCTTTTTCCCATTTATTTAAGACTTTTCCCGCTCCTTCAGCGAGAGGAGAGCCTTTATAAATCATGGGTTCATTTTCGGAAAACCATGTGGCGAACTCTTTTTCTGAAACATTTACGAATGGAGTTAATTCATATTGATTAACGTCCTCATACATAATATTCATGTCAAATGCTTTATTAATAAAAGGGATGATGGATTTGGGGCATGTAACCGTTCCATCAATATCGATTCCAAACCTTTTTCTCATTTTTGCTCTCACCTTCATATAGCTTTTAGGATTCTCCTTTTAGTTTACCAAAATTGAGTGGTCAACGGGGGAAAAGAAACAAAAAACTAATTTAGGCAAACATTAACATACTAAAAAGCAGATAGAGGCGAACAATAATTAATGCTCCTATTACTGAAAGTGAGGGATTAGGATGGCAGATGAAAGAGACACGAAAGTGCAGGAAGCTCTTCAAAGTGCAAATATTGGCCAAGATATTCCCAATTCTCCTACATCATATCGGGAGGAAACAGCATCAGAAATTGCCGCACCTATTAGGGCTCACTACACATTGAAAAAAGATGACAATAATCCTACGATTGGTGCTTCTGTTCCGATACGATCTTCAGAATATAGGGAAGAAACAGCAGCGGAAATAGCTGCTCCTGTTCCACTTATTCGAAGAAAGGAACAGACGGGGCAAAAGGAAAATGCTGCAGGTGGTACAGGTCTAGGAACGCTTGCTTTAGTGCTTTCGATTTTATCACTGTTTGTATTACCTATTCTTTTTGGAGCTGCAGGTATTGTGTTAGGTTTTGTTGCCAGAAGGAGAGGGGCCACAGGACTAGGTGCTTGGGCCATTGGTATCGGTGCAATATCAATTGTTATTGGTATCTTTATTCTTCCGTTCTTTTAACACAACCTGCATAGGAGCAAAAAGAAACCCGGTGAAAATACCGGGTTTCTTGATGTTAATTCGTAATTTTATCTTCCTCTGCTTTTTTCTGAAAATATTCTTCGGCAATTTGGTCAATTTCTTTTTTCAATTCTTCAACTAATTGCGCTTCAGGAACCTTGCGGACGATCTCACCCTTCCTGAATAATAACCCTTCACCTCGAGCACCGGCAATGCCAATATCGGCTTCACGGGCCTCTCCAGGTCCGTTAACGGCACAGCCTAAAACAGCTACTTTGATCGGAGCTTTAATTTTTTCAATGTATTCTTCGACTTCATTAGCAATACTAATGAGATCAATTTCAATCCGGCCGCATGTCGGGCAAGAGATCAATGTGGCCGCGTTAGAAGAGAGACCGAACACCTTTAAAAGTTCTCTAGCAACTTTTACTTCCTGAACTGGGTCTGCACTTAAGGAAACACGTAGTGTGTTACCGATTCCCATGTGTAAAATAGTGCCTAAACCTGCCGCACTTTTGATGCTGCCTGCAAAAAGGGTTCCAGACTCAGTAATCCCAAGATGTAGGGGATAATCGAATGCTCTCGATGCCTTTTCATAAGCTTCAATGGCAAGATTTACATCAGAGGCCTTCATGGAAACGATAATGTCATGGAAATCTAAATCCTCAAGAATTTTAATATGGTGTAGCGCGCTTTCAACCATACCATCTGCTGTTGGATATCCGTATTTCTCTAAAATTCTCTTTTCGAGTGAGCCAGCATTTACCCCGATTCGGATGGGAATGCCTTTCTCCTTCGCGGCTTTTACGACAGCCTCGACTTTTTCCCGTTTTCCGATATTACCGGGATTGATTCTGATTTTATCTGCTCCGCCTTCAATTGCTTTAAGAGCCAATTTATAATCGAAATGAATATCGACAACAAGTGGAATGTTGATTCTTTTTTTGATTTCAGGAATGGCATTCGCAGCCCGTTCATCCGGACAAGCCACCCGAACAATCTGACAGCCAGCTTCTTCAAGACGCTTTATTTCAGCAACGGTTGCTTCAACATCATGTGTTTTTGTTGTGGTCATACTTTGTATAAATAATTCGTTACTCCCGCCAATCGTTAAGTTACCAACTTTAATTGGTCGGGTTTTTGTGCGGTGTAATATTTCACTCACGTGTAATTCGCTCCTTCAAAATGGGATTCGAATAAGGTATATAAAAACAATCCGACTCTATTTTATCAGCCTTTCACTATTTTTGACAAGAATAAGCACTATCCTCTTTATTTTGAGTAATCAGGGAAATGATATGTAGACCCGATTTGAATTTTTTCTGGAGTCTCCCCAGGATTTAATTTTCGAAAGTCCTCGATTAAGTTGGAAATCGATACGGGAAGTGATTTATCTAGTTGATGTTCTACGATAGATAGAACTGTTTCACCTGGTTCAACTTGTGCTTCGAAAGAAGGGATGTCTGTTTCTGTTTTCAACTCCGTATTTTGTGTTTGGATTTTAGCATCCACCTGCTGTGTGAATTGGGATGGCAGGGTGCCAACAGTTAAATCAATATAAATTACATATATGATTAAAACGGCTAATAAGAAACCAAATAACTTTTTCATCGGACAAGCCTCCAAATAGACAGTTTGTACATTGGTATGCTTGTCCGATTGGAAAAAGAACGAGTTAATAAAAAAAACGCCCGCTTTGGGCGCTTCTTAGTTCACTTTTTTGGGTTTTGGAATTTCATTAATGGCCAGGTATAAAACGATGATCACAACAAACCAATTAATCAAGAAGCTGTTAGGAACGGTTGTTTTAATTGCCGCCATAATGGTAAAAAACAATGTTGGTAATGTTTCGCTGTATGCAGCCATTCGCCACAACTGCCGGTAATTTAGTTTTCTACCTAAAAGGTTCTTTAATAATAAACCAATTAGAGCCAATACCGTTACCTCGATAAAACTGCCAGCACATGCAAACAAGTAGATAAACACAGAAACCACAGGGATTATTATCCATTTTATTCCGCCAATTGTGTTAATAAAATCCACAATGTCTCCCTTTGCAATGTTTAGCCCTTCTAACATGGAATAGGGATATGTATCAAATCGGCCGCCTGCAGCTAAAACAAATTGATCTTCTAACATGGCAAAAGAATTTCCCTCATCTTGGATATCATCTGCAGAAATAGCTCCAGTTGGGTCTAAAATAATAGAAAAATCATCCTTATTTAATGTAATGGGCACTTTAGTATCGGCTGTTAGATGCCCGTCTTGAATTGAAAAATCAGGTAATTCGTCAGTAATAATGGTTCTTGCCGTATCGACACCCGTGGTAAGTGCGGTACTTAAGTAAATTACTGACGGCAGAATCGAAATTAATGTTAAGAAGAAAACAAATAATATTGTTTTTCCTATCCCTTGGAATCGAAATAAGGCAATATCTTTAGGAGAGTAGATACTTTTATACAATTGCTTGAAAATATTCATAATGACCACCTTTATACATTAAATCACAAATGATTGCTTCAGCATCTATTGTATCTTTAGTAAAGGTTATATACAAGAATGACAGCAACTCAATTTAATATTTTGAAACCTATTCCAAGTTTTAATCGTATGAAGGAAAGTGTAAACTGTATAAAATATCTAGAAAAAGTTTTATGAAGGATGGATAAAATGGAATTGGTCTATTGGAGTATCATCATTTTGTTATTTATTGTTGCATTTGTTGGTCTGGTGTATCCGATTGTTCCAAGTGTGTTATTTATATTGGCAGGCTTTTTACTATATGGAGTCTTTTTTAATTTTCAACCCTTTCGATGGTACTTTTGGTTGATTCAAGGTTTGTTTATTGTACTTTTATTTGTTGCCGACTTTATTGCTAATATGATTGGAATTAAAAAATATGGAGGTTCCAAGGCCGGAATTTGGGGAAGTACGATAGGGATTATCGTTGGACCATTTGTTATCCCTTTTTTAGGAATCCTTATTGGTCCATTTATCGGGGCAATAGGAGCTGAATTAATCTTCAACAAAAGAAATATCACTGATAGTATTAAAATTGGTTTTGGCTCGGTCATTGGATTTGTAAGCAGTGTTATTACAAAAACAATTATTCAAATTCTTATGATTGTTTATTTTTTCATTTTAGTCTTGTAAAAAAGCCACCTATATGGGTGGCTTTGATTGTCGAGAAAGGGTCGTTTTCTCGGTGATTTTTTATTTTGTCTGAATCTAAAATCCCGATTTTTAGTAATTGATTGCTCCTGCTAAAGGGCCTGTTGATTTCCGCTCCGGGCACTCGCTTTCCGCGGGGAGCGAAGCGCCTGGAGCGCAAATCAACAGACAAGTTGAAAATCCTATATATTATTATATTATAGCGAATTAATGCGGTGAATTATTAAAGAAAGTGGTTAAAATAAAAGGCTATCGAAAGTTTTTCGACAGCCTGAGCCACTTATATGGGTGGATTTGTTTGGTTAATTTAATCCGCAAATTTCAAAGGAACAATTTTGACAGTCAACTTCTTCTTTTAAATAGTTGAGTTTTTTTATAGTAAACTTTTGATTATCGTAGGTAATGATCTCTTTCTCGCGAAGATCTTTTAAGGCTCGTTGAATAACTTCACGCGTCCCATAGGTTAAATTAGCTAATTCTTGATGTGTTAAGGGCAGATCAATAAGAATTCCATCTTCTGTCTTAATTCCATAAGTATTAGATAAGCGGATGAGGATAGAATATAAACCGCCTTTTTTACCATTCATAATTAGGTCTTGGCATTTCATTTGTGCCTTTAAATAACCTGTACTTAGCCATGCAACAAGAGCGCTCATTGCTTCTGGATCATTTTTAATAAATTCTTCAAATTGCTCCTTCTTGATAAAGATCATTTCACAATCTGTCATCGTTTTTGCGTAAAATTGATAATGAGGAGATGGTTTGAAAAGTTGATACTCTACAATTAATTCCTGGTCATTTAAGATTTTTAAGATAAAATCCTTGCCGCGTAAATGAACTCTTCCAAGTGAAATACTTCCTTTAAGCAATAAGAAAACATACTGGGCAGGGTCCTTCTCTTGAAAAAGAACGGAACCGGCTTTAATCTTTTGAATTGGTTCTTTTTTTTCGTAAAAGTAAACTAGTAAATTATATATAGAATTACTACTTTTCTGCATAGAAAATCACTCCTTGGCACCCTTCTCTTTAATTAAAATAAATTATTAACAAGGTGTCAATAGAGCCCTTACATGAATTGGTAGTGACAAAAGTCGGATATGACAAAAATCGTTGACAGATTGCCCTTTGGATGAAGGGTGACAAATTTTCGAATAATTGATAGGAACGGTAGTGGATTACGTTTTAATAAAATTTAGAATAAAATCCTTCATTAAGGGTATGGTATTTATGTTAAGAGCCTAAGCATTATATTTGAAACTGAGCACTGACTTTGGTATCTTAAAATGGAAAGCTTTAGAAATATTCTAAATTCTAAGGCTGAAAAAATCACCATATACATAGGAGGAATAATCATGGCATTTGAATTACCACAATTACCGTATGCAGAAAACGCACTTGAACCACATATTGACAAAGAAACAATGAACATTCATCACACTAGACATCACAACACATATGTAACCAATCTAAATAACGCTTTAGCTGGTAATGAAGAATTACTTTCTAAATCAGTTGAAGAAGTTATTGCTAATTTGGATGCGGTTCCAGAAGCTGCACGTACAGCAGTTCGTAACAATGGCGGCGGTCATGCTAACCATTCATTATTCTGGCAAATCCTTTCTCCAAATGGCGGCGGTGCACCTACTGGTGAATTAGCTGACGCAATCAGCAGCAAATTTGGCAGTTTCGAAAGCTTCAAAGAAGAGTTTGCTAAAGCAGCAACTACTCGTTTCGGATCTGGTTGGGCATGGCTATCTGTGTCTGGCGGAGAATTAGAAGTTTCAAGTACGCCTAACCAAGACTCTCCATTAATGGAAGGTAAAACTCCAATTCTTGGTCTTGATGTATGGGAGCATGCTTACTACTTGAAATTTCAAAACAAACGCCCAGATTATATTTCCTCTTTCTGGAATGTAGTAAATTGGGATGAAGTTTCAAAACGTTACAGTCAAGCAAAATAATAGCAATGGTAAGAAGGCAGCTTAGGCTGTCTTCTTTTTTTGGATTTGAATAAGTGAATAAGAAAAACTTGCTTGTTAAAGACTACCCATAAGATAAAGGGGAGTTTTTTATGGCAAAAAAATTTAAGATTCTAGGTGATGTTAAACTAACAAAAGATTTATCACTTTTGCTGATTATTGGTGGGTTATATTCATTAAGTGTTGCTTTATCCAATACGTTTGTAAATATTTATCTATGGAAACAAACGGGTAAGTATTCAGATATCGCCCTCTTTAATTTATCAATTGTTGTTTTACAGCTGCTCACCTTCATTTTAGCGGGCCGATGGGCCAAGAAAATTGACAGAGTAATCGTGCTTAGAATCGGTGTGATTTTTTTAGCGTTATTCTATGTCATGGTTTTAATCGCTGGCACAAAGGCTTCTACTTATTTACTTTTATTAGGAAGTCTGTTAGGAGTAGGTTATGGGTTTTATTGGCTTGCTTATAATGTGTTAACTTTCGAAATCACTGAACCAGATACGAGAGATTTTTTTAATGGTTTTTTAGGGATATTATCGTCTGCGGGTGGAATGATTGGACCAATCGCTGCTGGAATCATCATAACTAGATTTGACAAATTCACTGGATATACCATTGTTTTTGGGATGTCGCTAGCTTTATTTGCACTTGCGGTTTTTATGAGTTTTTCATTGAAACCACGACCATCGGCAGGAAGCTATTGTTTTAAACAGATCTTTATTGAAAGAAAACAAAATGAAAATTGGCGTTTGATTACAAACGCTAACTTTTTCCAGGGACTGAGGGAAGGGACCTTTGCATTTGTCATATCAGTGCTTGTTTATATTTCGACAGGAAGTGAACTGTCTTTAGGAACATTTGGTCTCCTTAATTCAGGAATATCATTTATAGCGTATTATCTTGCGTCTAGGTTAATTAAACAAAAGTTTCGAAAAAAAGCGATTCTTATTGGTGGACTTATCCTATATGCGTCTGTCCTGTTAATTGTTTGGGACGTGAATTTTGTCAAATTGTTAATCTATGGCGGGATGATTGCGATTGCCTATCCGCTTTTGCTCGTCCCATATATGTCCACTACATATGACGTGATTGGAACAGGTTGGAAAGCAGCAGAAATGAGGATTGAGTACATTGTAGTTCGGGAAATATTCTTGAATTTGGGAAGGATTGTTTCCATATTATCCTTTTTAGCTGCTATCACTTGGTTTAATGCAGAAATCAGTATACCAATCCTACTTCTTGCTTTGGGTGCAGGGCACACATGCATCTATCTTTTTATTAAAAGAGTACATTTACCAGCAACGTAATGCGATGAGTATTTTATTTACTCACCGCATTTTTCATTTTTCACTGAGGCTTTTATGCTGAAAATGGTAAGGGTTTTTCATAGATAAAAGCGGAATTATCCTTTAAAATAGAGAAAGTGACTTTAAGCCGTGAAAAAAGGAAGTGTTTATATACCTTGAATAATAAAAAGAAAAAAAAGAAGGAACATGTGCCCTTTCGTTTAAACATGTTATTCTTTGTCGTGTTTTTGCTATTTTCTATCCTTATACTTAGACTTGGTGAATTGCAAATCGTATTTGGTGATGATTTTAAACGTGAAATTGAACGGACGGAAGATATTACCGTAAATAACCCTGTACCAAGGGGGAAGATGTTCGACCGCAATGGTAAAATCATTGTTGATAATACACCCTTGAACGCGATTACTTACACAAAATATCAACAAACCACCCAAAAGGAAATGTTGGAAAGCGCGGCAAAATTAGCAAAAATCATAAACAAGGATACATCGAAAGTTCCTGTTCGTGATAAAAAGGATTATTGGATTTTAAAACATCCCAAAGAAGCAGAAGCAAAAGTTACGAAAAAAGAATGGGCATTATATGAACAAAAAAAATTGGATGATAAGCAAATTTATAAACTTCAGATCGATCGAATAACTGAGGATGAAGTAAACAGTATTATTGGAGAAGATCTTGAAACCCTTGCCATCTATAGGGACTTTAATAGTGGTTATGCCTTGACGCCACAAATTGTTAAAAATAAAAATGTTACACCTGAAGAATTTGCGATTGTTAGTGAAAACTTAGAAAACTTACCTGGTGTTGATACAACAACTGATTGGGAACGAAAGTATGTTTTCGGTGATACATTAAAATCCATATTAGGAGATGTAACTTCCTCCGATGCAGGGATTCCTAAGGAGCAATTAGAAAAGTATATGGCCCGTGACTACAGCCGTAATGACCGAGTTGGAAAAAGTTATCTTGAATTAAAATATGAAGATGTATTACATGGTCAAAAGGCAAAAGTGAAAAATGTAACGGACAAGTCCGGGAAAATACTTTCAACTGAAGTAGTTTCGGAAGGAAAAAGGGGTAAAGATCTTGTTTTAACCATTGATATGGATCTTCAGAAGAAGGTAGAAGATATCATCGAAGAAGAAATGTGGAGTGCAAAGCAAAAACCGAATACCTCCCTTCTAGATCGCGCCTTCGTCGTTCTGATGGATCCACATACCGGTGAAGTCCTATCACTGGCAGGAAAACAAATTGGTAAAGATAAAAAAGGAAAAACAGTCATGAAGGACTTTGCGGGAGGAAATATTACCACTTCTTATAACGTTGGGTCAGCCGTTAAAGGGGCGACGATATTAACTGGATATAAAACTGGGGCAATACAACCAGGATCTACACAACTAGATGAGCCTTTGAGAATAGCAAGCTCACCTGTCATGTCTTCATGGAGGACATTTGGCAGGATAAATGATTTAAGGGCACTACAGGTCTCCTCCAACGTATATATGTGGAAAACTGTTATTGCGATGGCTGGTGGCCAATATAGACCAAATCAACCGCTCCCATTAGATTATTCTGCCTTTGATACTATGCGGCAGTCATTTAGTCAATTTGGTTTAGGTACGCGTACAGGGATTGACTTACCTAATGAAATGAGCGGCTTTCCAGGTCCTGAAAGGACTCCTGGTTTACTTCTTTTCCTTTCGATTGGTCAGTATGATACGTATACACCAATCCAACTCGCACAGTACGTCTCCACAATCGCAAATGGTGGGAATCGGATCCAGCCGCATCTGGTTAAGGAAATTCGCGAACCGGAAATGGAAAATAATGAATTGGGTCCTATTGTTGAGGAAATTCAGCCGAAAGTATTAAATCGTTTAGATATGAAGCAATCTTGGATTAAACGGGTTCAAGAAGGTTTTCGGATGGTCATGCAGGTGGGTGACGGTACAGCTGTAAGTTACTTTAAGAGCGCAGATTATCACCCTGCAGGAAAGACGGGGACAGCACAGGCATTTTATGACGGTTCTGATAAGTCAAAGCGTGGGACAGAAGTAATGAACCTAAGTCTCGTAAGTTTTGCACCGTCTAATAATCCAGAGGTGGCAATGGCTGTTGTCGTACCGTGGGCATATCAAGGGAATAGCGGTCCAAGCATCAATAATTTAATCGGCCGAAGAGTCTTGGATGCGTACTTTGACTTAAAGAAAGAACGTCAAAATACAGAAAAAAATGCAACCTCTGATCAACAGGAAGTAAATAACGAATAAACCCAAAACAGTAGTCAAGCTGATCATTAATATTACTGAAACACCTGTCTCAATTTGAGGCAGGTGTTTTTTATATTTTTAAGTTCTACTCTGTATTGATTTAACGTATTTAGGACAATTTATATCTAGAGAATTTTTCTGATTTACACAAACTCAACATATCTTTACAAAACCTTTACATTCAATTAAAACTCGGTTAACAGTTGCGGATTATTATTGTACATGTAAGGCAGAACAAATTACTAACAAACCAAATTCACAGGGGGAATTAAACAAATGAAAAGCTTTAAGAAAATTGGCTTATTACTTACTCTAGCAGCATTAATGGTATTTGTAGCTGCTTGTGGTGGAGCCTCTACTGATAAAAAAGATGAAGCTGCTAATAAAGATAATAAAACTACAGAACTTTCTGGCTCGTTAACCGTTTCAGGTTCCTCTGCAATGCAACCATTAGTTGCCGCTGCTGCTGAAGAGTTTATGACTGAAAATCCAAATGTTGATGTTCAAGTAAACGCTGGTGGATCTGGTACAGGCTTATCACAAGTTGCCGAAGGATCTGTGCAAATTGGTAACTCAGACGTATTCGCTGAAGAAAAAGAAGGTATTCCAGCTGATCAGCTTGTTGACCATAAAGTAGCTGTTGTAGGTATGACAGCAGCAGTTAACCCTAAAGTTGGTATTAAAGATATTAAAAAGGAAGATTTAATTAAAGTTTTCACTGGAAAAATCACAAACTGGAAAGAACTTGGCGGAAAAGACCAGAAGATCGTTCTTGTAAACCGTCCGGACTCTTCAGGAACACGTGCAGTATTCAATAAGTTCGCCCTTGATGGTGCCACACCTGCTGAAGGGATTACGGAAGATTCTTCAAACACCGTTAAAAAGATTATCAATGAAACTGATGGTGCAGTGGGTTACCTTGCATTCTCATACTTCACTGACGAATCTGTTACTCCACTTGCAATCGATGGAGTAGAACCAACTGAAGAAAATGTGCAATCTGGTAAATTCCCAGTTTGGGCATACCAACACTCTTATACAAAAGGTGAAGCAAAAGATCTTGCAAAAGCGTTCCTTGACTATTTAATGTCTGACGATATCCAAAACACACTATTAAAAGAACAAGGATATCTTCCTGTAACAAAAATGAAAGTTGAGCGCGATGCAAAAGGAAATCAAAAAGACCTATAAAAACAGGTTGAATAATGAAAGGGTAAATGCTATTAAGCATTTACCCTATTATGACGTATTTTAGGGGTGTTTGGTGCATTATGGAAAAGTTAGTTCCTGCAAAAGACAGATTGTTAAGGTCTAAGAAAAATTGGCTCGATGGGGAATTGCGCGGGAAAATTCTCGTGATCTTGTGTGCTGTCATCATGATCTCAGCAACCATCTCGATAACCATATTCCTAGGTTCAAAGGGGTTACAATCCTTTATCAAAAATGGTGTAAGTCTTATTGAGTTCATAACCAGTACTCACTGGAATCCTACAAATCAAGCAAAACCTGAATATGGGGCTTTACCGTTTATTTTTGGTTCCTTTGCGGTAACCTTTCTTGCAGCAATTGTGGCAGCGCCATTAGGTATTGGCGGAGCGATTTTTATGACCGAAATTGCACCCTCATGGGGAAGGAAAATTTTACAGCCAGTGATAGAACTTTTGGTCGGAATTCCATCTGTAGTTTATGGCTTCATCGGACTTACAGTGTTAGTACCATTTATCAGGGAACATGTGGGCGGACTTGGTTTTAGCTTGCTCTCAGGTACCATTGTATTATCAATCATGATTTTGCCGACAGTAACTACAATTGCAACCGATGCGATGAGTTCACTGCCTAAAAATCTTCGTGAAGGTTCGTATGCTTTAGGTGCTACTCGCTGGCAAACTATAAGAAAAGTTTTAATACCTGCTGCATTACCTACCCTCTTGACTGCTATCGTTCTTGGGATGGCAAGAGCATTTGGAGAAGCTCTTGCGGTACAAATGGTCATCGGTAACGTTAGAGACTTACCAACAAGCTTATTAGACGCATCAGCAACCTTAACGACAATTATTACTCTTAACATGGGCCATACAACATACGGTAGTGTAGAAAATAATACTCTTTGGTCAATGGGCTTAATTTTATTAATCATGTCGTTTGCGTTTATTCTCCTCATTCGCTACCTTTCGTCAAGGAGGAAAATGTGATGAACAGTAAAACTGCAGATCGGATTGCCACAGGAGTATTTATAGCCATTGCAATCATAATCATTTCTATATTAGTTGGTTTATTTTCTTATATTTTGATTAATGGATTTAAACATATTTCGCTTGACTTTTTAACCTCTCCGTCAAGCAATGTACGTGCGGGCGGGGGAATTCGTGACCAATTGTTCAATTCATTTTATATATTATTTATTACGATGTTAATTGCCCTTCCGTTAGGTATTGGCGGTGGAATATATATGGCTGAGTATGCTAAGCCGGGGAAAATTACAGACATGGTCCGTTCTTGTATCGAAGTTCTAGCCTCTTTACCATCCATAGTCATTGGGATGTTTGGTTTATTAATGTTCGTTAATTTAACAGGCTGGGGCTACACCATTTTAGGAGGAGCCTTAGCCTTAACGGTTTTTAACCTGCCTGTAATTGTAAGGGTGAGTGAAGATGCGATCCGTGCCGTCCCAAGTGATTTGAAAGAGGCTAGTCTTGCCTTAGGGATTACCAAATGGCATACGATAAAAACCATTTTATTACCAAGTGCTTTTCCGACGATATTAACTGGTGCGATTCTTGCTGCAGGTCGTGTATTTGGTGAAGCCGCTGCCTTATTATTTACAGCCGGTCTTTCAACACCAAGACTCGATTACGCAAACTGGAATCCATTTTCACCTCAATCACCGTTGAATATATTTCGTCCAGCAGAAACGCTTGCAGTTCACATTTGGTCTGTAAATACACAAGGGTTAATTCCAGATGTGGAAGAGGTTTCTAATGGTTCAGCTGCTGTTTTAGTAATATCGGTATTAATATTTAACTTATTAGCTAGGTGGATAGGAAGTATGATTCATAAAAAGGTAACAGCATCAAAATAAGGGGCGGGGAGATAGGATGGTTACAGCATTTAAAGAAGAATCGACCGATAATCAAGCTGTTCAGTCTAACAGCCATTTGCAAAAGGAACATATCTTAAAGGTAAATAATCTAGAAATATTCTATGGAGAAAAACGAGCTGTCAATGGGATTTCACTTGATATTGAAAAAAATTCCGTTACAGCACTCATAGGCCCATCAGGCTGTGGGAAATCCACTTTTTTAAGAAGTATTAATCGAATGAATGACCTCATCCCTGGAGCAAGGGCGGAGGGAGAAATCATATATGAAGATCTTAATATTCTGTCGGAACAAATAGATGTCGTTGCTCTCCGTAAGGAAATCGGCATGGTTTTTCAAAAGCCCAACCCATTTCCAAAATCAATTTATGAGAATATTACACACGCCCTTAAATTTGCAGGAATCAAAAAGAAAAGCAAACTTGATGAAATGGTGGAAGTGAGTCTGAAAAAAGCAGCATTATGGGAGGAAGTAAAAGACAGGCTTCATAAATCGGCTTTGTCACTTTCTGGCGGGCAGCAGCAACGTCTTTGTATTGCAAGGACGATTGCGATGAAACCGACTGTCATGCTCCTTGATGAACCATCCTCGGCACTAGACCCAATATCCAATGCTAAAGTTGAGGATTTAATTGTTGAGTTAAAAAAAGAGTATTCAATTATTATTGTCACCCATAATATGCAGCAGGCATCGCGTATTTCCGATAAAACAGCCTTCTTCTTAAGCGGTGATTTAATTGAATATGATCATACGGAAAAAATCTTTACCAATCCATCTGTTAAAAAGACAGAGGAATATATCTCTGGAAGGTTTGGATAAGGGGGGAAAGTTGTGCCAATATCAACATTAACCAGACAAGTATTTGATATTAAAGACCTAAATTTATGGTATGGTGAACATCATGCGTTAAAAAACATCAACTTTCCAATTGACAAAAAAGAGGTTACCGCAATCATCGGTCCCTCGGGCTGTGGAAAATCTACATTTATCAAAACTTTAAACTTAATGATTAATATGGTCCCAAATGTAAAAATGACGGGCGAAATTAATCTAAATGGGCAAAATATATTAGATAAGAAAATGGATCTCGTCGAACTACGCAAACATGTTGGAATGGTTTTTCAGAAGGGAAATCCTTTTCCACAATCTATCTTTGATAATGTTGCCTATGGCCCGAGAGTCCATGGTATCACTAAAAAGAAGCATCTAGATGAGATTGTCATTAAATCACTGATGGATGTAGCATTATGGGAGGAAGTAAAGGATCGTTTAAATGCTCCTGCCTTAGGCCTATCAGGGGGGCAACAGCAAAGGCTATGTATTGCAAGAGCACTTGCAACGAAACCTGAAGTGTTGTTAATGGACGAACCTACTTCAGCATTAGATCCAATTTCTACGTTAAAAATTGAGGAAATGATCCTAGAATTAAAAGAAAAATATACGATTGTTATTGTTACCCATAACATGCAGCAGGCATCAAGGGTTTCAGACAAAACAGCTTTCTTTCTAATGGGTGAATTAATCGAGCTAGATTCAACTTCGACAATTTTTTCTAATCCAAATGACTCACGGACTGAAGGATATATTACAGGAAGATTCGGATGATGAGGTGTCTACTATGAGTACGAGGACAAATTTTGATAATAATTTAAAAGAATTAAAAGATCTTCTATTAAAAATGGCCGAAAAATCGGAGCACGCAATCCAAGAATCGATGATTGCCCTAATTAATCAGGACATGGAAAAGGCACAACAGGTTATTGATGGTGATAATGAAATCGATGAGTTAGAATATGAAATTAATGATAAAGCATTATTATTAATCGCAAGACAATCACCCGTAGCCACCGATCTTAGGAAAATAAATGTGGCATTAAAGGTTTCATCTGAGGTTGAACGTTTTGCAGATATAGCCGTAAATATAGCAAAATCGACCATCCATATTGGCAATGAAGAGCATTTTAAAGAAATAATAGATATACCAAAAATGATGGAAATGGCCTTAGAGATGGTTTCTGATTCCATAAAAGCCTATTATTCAGAAGATGTTACGTTGGCAAAGAAGTGCGCGGATAAAGATGATGCAGTGGACAAAATGTTTGGAAGCTTAATTCAAGAGTTATTGGGCTATATTCCACAAAATCCAAACTCAACAAACCAAATTATTCAATTAGCGTTTGTATGTAGATATATTGAAAGAATCGCAGATCATTCAACCAATATTGCAGAGCATGTCATTTACCTTGTGACAGGTAACCGCGTGAATTTAAATGACTAATGATAAATAGTGTTTATTAAAGATGAGGATTTTTATGCCTTATCTTTTTTTATTTTACAAGGGAAACGGATTGGCATTTAATATTAAAGTCTTTCAAGAAACGACAATTTGCGTTTATTGTGCGCGGTTGAATCTGGTGGTACGATTAAATTATCATGTATTAAGCATAATTTGGAATTTGGTGCATATATTGATTGTTTGCAGAAATGGAGGAAGACATGATTAATGAGATTAGTAACCTAAAAGGAGATGGAGGAAATATAACTAACAATCCATCTACAGATTTTATTCCAATTAAAGGTGAGTTGGCCGCAAAGCTTGTTACCCCCCGCAAATTGCTTCTCTTCTGGGAAGTTTCCGAAATACCCAAAAAAATGATTGAACTATTTTTTCATCTTAGTTTTGAGAGTCTTATCCCTGTTGTTCGGATCTATGATGTAACAGATTTGGTTTTTACCGGAAAAAATGCTCATCATTTTTTTGAAATCGCGGTTCCTTATCAGAAAGGACATTGGTTCATCAAAGGATTGGTTGCAAATCGCAGCTATGTAGCAGAATTAGGGATTACTATTTCCAACCAGAAATTTTTCCCCCTATATCGTTCTAATTCCATTCAAACTCCGATGATGGAAATACCGAATGGAACTGAAATGAATCATGATCTAATCCAGCTTAAGCAACATGAAGAGCAGTCGCCAAAGTGGATTGATCATGTTAGTACGTATAGTTATTACGTGGACTCAAAAAACATGGAGAATATTAATGGATAATATATTCTCCCAGCTCGATGGTTTGCATAAAACCCCATCCAATTATCGGACTTTAAAAATACTGATGCTTTGCTGGGAATATCCTCCTAATATTGTTGGGGGTCTTTCAAGACATGTATTTGGATTATCCGTTCATTTGGCAGAAAAAGGACATGAAGTTCATGTGTTAACGGCAATAAATGGTAATCTTCCTTCATTTGAAAATATGGACGGCGTAAATGTTCATCGAGTCAAACCATTAAACCAATACGATGATAATTTTCTTTCGTGGATAGGTGGACTTAATTTAGCTATGGCTTTCAAGGCAGAACAATTAGCGGAGGAAATCCATTTTGATATCATACATGCCCATGATTGGCTTGTTGGTTCAGCCTCGATTGTATTAAAAGAAACACTGAAAATTCCACTACTAGCAACCATTCATGCGACAGAGTATGGAAGGAACAACGGTATTTATACTGAAATGCAACAGTTTATTCATAAAAAGGAACAGCAATTAATTTGCGAATCCGATCAAATTATTGTTTGCAGCGATTACATGAAAGATGTTCTCAACTCCATCTTTAAGGCGAAAAATGATAAGATAGCCATTATTCCAAATGGTATTGAACCTGTCTTGAATGAACTTGATACAGAGGAAATATTTCCGGAACTTAAGGATCAGAAATACATTTTTTCTATTGGTAGAATCGTAAAAGAAAAAGGATTTGAAACCATAATAGAGGCAGCCTCGATCGCAAAAGAGAGGGAAATAGACTGCTTTTTTGTGATAGCAGGAAAAGGACCGATGCTCGAAACGTATCGAAGACAAATTAACGTGCGAAATATAGAAAGCCATATTACATTTGTGGGATATGTTACTGATGAGCAAAGGAATTCACTCATTGCTGGAAGTGAACTAGCAGTCATTCCTAGTTTATATGAACCTTTCGGAATAGTGGTACTTGAAACGATGATCTTAGGTAAACCAACGATTGTATCCAATACAGGTGGGATGAAGGGTATTGTGAAGCATCTCCATACAGGATTACTAATGACCCCTGGGGATGCAGAGAGCATGCTCGAACAAATCGACTTTCTAATAAATCATCCACTTAAAGCTGAAGAAATTGGTAAAAAAGGAAGACAAATTGTAACAAGCCTGTATGGATGGAAACGTATTGCATCCGAAACAAGCAGGGTAATGGAAGATACTGTATTGAACAAACGTGTTCATACTGATGCACAAAAAGAAACACCAAATAATTTAAAAAAGGTGTAAAACGATGACTCTAACTGAACAACAAAAATATAAACAGACTCCTGTCCACCAACTGCCGCCGGATACGCTGCAATTTATTCCTGGTTTATGGGCAAACGGAAAGTATGTTTGGCTCCATGATTGTACAGAAAAGGTCTTTCAAGAGGAAGAAATAATTATTCAAGTGAAACAGGAGCAACCCCACTCCAAAGTTCGTTTTTCAAGTGTGTATGTCAGTAATCACAGCGAGCAAATGAAAGAGATTAAGATCTTGGCTTTGCATTATTTTCCCAATGTTATTCAAGACAACCTAGCTTTTGTATCTCCAACAGATTATAGGATTTTTCACCTCGCCAATAAGAATATTTATTTAGTTAATGGAGACATCAATGGAGTGGGTATGAAAGAATATACAGCCATGCCGCAGTGGAAGGTTTTTACAGATCAAATTTGGAGTTCACTTCAAAAGGGGAACTTGAATTATCTTCCCATGGCAAAAGGTCCAGCGGCCAGTATTTTTGCAATGAAAATGACGATAGAGTCGCATGGAATTGCTAAAATGAACACATGGACCATGACGGGTTCCAACAAAAGTGAATTGATTTCAATGGAGGAAGCACTTTTAAAGAAAATTAACTGAAATGAATGAAAGTTTATTAACAAAAAAACATACTAGCATTTCCTTTTAAAAAATGATATTATGGAAAAGTCGTATGAAAGAAATGCTTAATTGTTTGGAGGGAAATAAACATGCGTGTGAATATTACATTGGCTTGCACTGAGTGTGGAGATCGTAACTATATTTCAACAAAAAATAAACGTAATAATCCAGATCGTCTTGAGCTTAAGAAATATTGCCCAAGAGAAAAACGTTCAACAGCACATCGCGAAACAAAATAAACAGTAGGGGCTTCCTGCTGTTTTTTTTGTTGTCTAAAAGTTAGGAGCTTACTAAAATGAATAATAAAAACTCTATTCGTAAGCAAATGAGAGAGACACTTTCAAAGCTTACAAAACCTCAATACGAAGATTATTCGTATAAAATTGCTTGTACACTTTATGAGGATGAAGCATGGAAACAAGCAAAAGTTATTGGATTAACGGTTTCAAAACAACCAGAAGTGGATACATATCAATTGATTCGCAAAGCCTGGGAATCAGGAAAACAAGTTGTTGTGCCAAAATGTGATCCAAATGAAAGACGGCTATCCTTTAGAACTTTAAATGAATTTTCTCAGCTGGAATCAGTATTTTATGGTCTATTTGAGCCGATTGAGGAAGTAACCCAGGAAGTTGACGCAGATAGCATTGACCTATTGATTGTTCCAGGTTTAGCCTATACAAAAGAAGGGTACCGTTTGGGTTTTGGCGGAGGCTATTATGATCGTTATTTACAAAATTACCACGGTATGACGATTTCACTTGCCTTTACTGATCAATTGGTCCCACAGTTTCTTGTTGAGGAGCATGATATACCGGTCTCCCAAATTATTACAAACCATGGAGTTATCAAAATAAAATGATCATAGCGATTTTGATTTTCGTTGGAATTCTATTGACAGGTGCGGCAGGTTATAAATCCAAATCCTTGACTAGATCAGGGGCCTTTGCTGCCATTTTAGTTGGACTTGCAGTGTATTTAGGCTTCGGTGAAAATGGTCTTTTCCTGCTTGGGGTATTTTTTGCCTCTTCAAGTTTTTGGTCAAAATATAAAAGTAGTGATAAGAGCATAATAGAAGAAAAGCTTGCAAAAGGGGCTACAAGAGATTGGCGTCAGGTTGGGGCGAACGGAGGAGCGGCCGGGCTTTTCAGTATCATTCAGTATTTCAACAATGATATGATCTGGTTAGTTGGCTTTATAGTATGTCTGGCTAGTGCAAATTCTGATACCTGGGCCTCGGAAATCGGTAGTTTAAGCAAAAAAGAACCATTATACATACGTTCCTTTAAACGGGTTGATAAGGGGACATCAGGAGCAATCAGTTTATTGGGTAGCTTGGCTTCCCTTGCAGGTTCCTTCCTAATTTCAATCATAGGATTTTGGCTTTTTGATTTAAGTTATTTCTTAACAGCTCTTGTTTTCCTTTTTGGTTTTTTCGGAAATGTTATTGATACGTTGATTGGTGCATTTTACCAACAGGTATATGTTTGTGTGAAATGCGGGATAGAGACTGAAAAAAAGAGGCATTGTGATTTGCCGACAAATAGAATAAAAGGGTCTATCTTTGTAGATAATGATATGGTGAATTTCCTTTCAGGTTTTGTTGCTGCTATGTCAGCGATAGGAGTCATTTATTTGAATAACTAACTTTTTTGGGGTTACGAAGAGCAGGAAAAATTCGTTAATTCTGTGAATGTATTAAAGCAAACAATGGAACCGGTCTTTAAGAACTATTAATCAAAAGGATTGAATTCTTATACTGTAAATTCAGTCCTTTTTTTATGGATAAAATGATGGTCATAATCGCAAAATACTAGTAGGAGGGATGAGAATGTCTCGTATGTTAACATCCATATTGATGATTGGTTCTATTGGTTATTTTGGGTTCCGATATAGATACCGTCTTATCAATGTGCTACTAGGATTTAGTTGGATGCGCAGGCTTGCAGTAGGCTCAGTTATGAGCTTCCCAGGTGTAAAACAAAAAATGATGCAATCGGTTTTTGGAAGACCATCTGAATGGTGAAAACCACAGATGGTTTTTTTTTATGGAGAAGACGGATCTCAATAAAAATAAAAGCTTGATTGATTATTGTTACTCGAGAATCGTTTATAATGAAAGATATAAGAAAAAGAATTATCGCAGCTTGATAAGGCCGTTTATTTTTACATAGGAAGCAGGGGGGAAATGAATAATAGAGAACGTTACATATTTTGGGAATTAGCGTATTCATTTATTTCAGATCATGGTTACCGTATTATTCAATTATTTGAAAATCAAAAAGAATTATGGCTAGAAAAAATAGAAAATAAAAAAGCACCGATCATTCGTATGCTGCTCCATAATTTGGATTGGAGTAATGCTATGCAGCGTGATATTGAGTTTACTGCAGCAAATGGAGAGAGAGTCCGCAAGCAAATTGGTCGACATGAGTTAAATGTGCTCAATATTTATGTTAGTCAATTCCCACCAGTTGATGAATATGAATTTCGTCTCGTGAAACCTTTTGTCCATTCTGAAGGAAATAAAACGATGGTAAGCTCGATTCTTTTTGCACAAGGGGTATACGAAGCAGGTTTTCATCGTATTTCAGAGAGGCTTGGGGCTGGACTTCATTTTTCAATCAATGATGATTACTTAGAAGAGGATGTTGAGTCCGTTAAGAAAGCGGCATTGGATTATGCGATTAAGAAAGTTAAGACGGAAAGAGCTATTCTGTTGAATGGCAAACCAATATTTACGTATGTTTTCATTGCCATTCAGGTTGCTGTTTTTTTCTGGCTTCAGCTTCATGGTGGAAGCACGAATACTTCTACCTTGATTAAATACGGGGCCAAGGTCAACCAATTAATCGTTGAAGGAGAATGGTGGAGATTTATTACACCCGTTTTTCTTCATATTGGTTTTATCCATCTGGCAATGAACACCCTTGCATTGTACTTTCTCGGAACTGAAGTGGAAAGAATTTTTGGCAATCTTCGTTTTCTTTGGATTTACTTGTTTGCTGGGGTTACAGGTTTTATTGCCAGTTTCATCTTCAGTGCTAACTTATCAGCAGGGGCAAGCGGTGCTATTTTCGGCTGTTTTGGTGCATTACTTTATTTTGGAGTTATTTATCCGAAGTTATTTTTCCGAACAATGGGATTGAATTTGCTTGTCGTTCTTGGGATCAACCTTATGGTTGGGTTCTCTGCATCGGGAATTGATAATGCAGGTCATCTAGGCGGGTTGGCAGGGGGATTCATAGCAGCAGGAACTGTCCACTTTCCCAAGAAGAACAAACTATGGCTGCAAATGTTGTTTTTTATTGCGTCTGTCGCACTGCTATATGGTTCTTTATCATATGGTTTTAGCTCTTTAGGAAAATCACATGATGAAAATTCTAATTTGTTGATGGCCCAGGAATATATAAAGCAAAACAACTACGATAAGGCCTACAACGTTTTAAAGGAATCGGAAGAAAATGCCGTCAATCTATCAGAGAAAACCTACTTTCTTCTATCCTTCGTAGAAATTAAGAAGGAAATGCTTCCTGAAGCCAAAACACATCTACAAAAAGCAATAAAACTAGACCCTAGTTTTGATAAGGCTTTCTTTAATTTAGCTCTCATTAATCTTGAGCAAAAAGATCTGGAAGAGGCTAAAGGAAATATAGAACAGGCAATTAAGCTTAAACCGAATCAACAGGAGTATTCTGAATTACTACACGAAATTAATCGCCAGCTTCAATCCTCTGACGGAGGAGAATAGAATACCAAATTATGTTTCGAAAAAAATATTGCTTGTACTAATATGTTTCTCTCAATTAAAATACAAGGAGATATAAATGAAAACTATTTATGATATTCAGCAATTTTTAAAGCGCTTTGGAACCATTATTTATATTGGTGAAAGAGTCGCGGACCTTGAATTAATGGAAATGGAGCTAAAGGAACTATATCAATCACAGCTGATTGAGCCAATGGAGTTCCAAACAGCTCTGTTAATTTTGAGGCATGAGATACAATTTCAAAAAGAAAAAGTCAAAAAAGATAGGTGATTCTATTGTCAAGAAAATGGATTGTTGGTGTTGACCTTGGTGGGACAACTACTAAATTAGCCTTCGTAACAACTGAAGGTGAAATCGTTCACAAATGGGAAATCCCAACGGATAACTCAAATGAAGGACAAAACATTACAGGTAATATTGCTAAGGCAATTGATGAAAAACTTGCTGAACATGATCAATTAAAAAGTAATTTACTAGGAATTGGTATGGGGGCACCTGGACCAGTTAACTATGAAAAGGGAATCGTTTTAAATGTCGTAAATTTAGGCTGGCCAGATAACTATCCCCTAAAGGACCGTCTTGAAGCAGCGACCTCACTACCAGCTGCGATTGAAAATGACGCAAACTCTGCGGCATTGGGTGAGATGTGGATGGGAGCGGGCGCTGGAGCGAAGGACCTTGTTTGTGTCACACTCGGAACTGGTGTCGGTGGCGGCGTAATTGTTGGCGGCAAAGTTGTTCAAGGCATTAATGGTGCTGCGGGAGAAATAGGTCATATTACAGCCATACCATCGGGTGGTGCACCATGCAATTGCGGGAAGACCGGCTGTTTAGAAACGGTCGCTTCTGCCACAGGTATTGTTCGATTAGCTAAGGTTGAACTAGCTAAGGGGTTAAAAGGTGAATTATCTGAAAAGCTTGCTGAGAATAGCAGCATTACAGCAAAAGATGTCTTTGATGCAGCCCGTAATAGTGATGAATTGGCCAAATCAATTTTGGATGAGGTTTCCTTTCATTTAGGATTCGTATTAGCTAGTATTGCCAACACCCTAAATCCGGAAAAAATTGTTCTTGGCGGCGGTGTTTCAAAAGCAGGCGATATATTAGTAGTTCCAGTAAAAAATAATTTTGAGAAGTTTGCTTTTTCACCCGTAAGGGATTCCACAAAACTTGCTTTGGCTACATTAGGAAATGATGCAGGTGTCCTTGGTGCAGCATGGCTAATAAAGAATAAATTAAATCAATAAACTCCAAAGGGAAAATCCGCTGTCATGCGGCTTTTTCCTATTTAGTATTATTTGCTAAAAAGTTGAAACATTTTTGTCAAAAAAACGTACTAACCTATGAGAGCGGAAATGAGAGGAGGAAATATTGATAAATTGAGCCGGCAAAAAAGAAATTATCCTATTTTTCTGATCCTCCGTTTATTTTTTTTAATTCTCATTTTAACTGCATGTGCTCAAAAAGAGCAGTTGAAACAAAAAGTTACCGCTAAAAATGAAAAGCCTAAATCACCTGCTACTGCTCTAGGAAACGAATGGAAATTACCTATTTCCATCCCTGAAGGTGAATTTTATAAATTCGTCGGCTGGCTTTCTGGAACCAAAGTCCTCTACATTACAAATCTAGAACAAACTTCAAGTGTCTATCAGTACAATCTTTTAACAGGTAAAAGTGAACTAATTTATAAAAGTGAATATCCCATAGTCAACGTCCAAATTAGCCCTTCAAAAAAGAGAATGTTAATTCATACCTCGCCGTCATCATACGAAGGAGTAGTTACAATTATAGATATAAAAGGGAAGGAACAATTGAAAAAATCTTTTGCTTCCTATGAATTATCTTTTGAGTGGAATCCTTATAAGGAATCAGAGATTCTGGTCACGAAATTTAATGAGGATTGGAGCTTTCAAGTATTATTACTTGATCTAAATAAGTCAAACACTACCGAACTTACCTTGCCCCAACCTTTTATAAAATGGAAGGGTGAGAATGAGGTTGCCTTCATTAATTGGGATGAAAATAATCCTTCCTTATTTGCACCACTTATTGATAGAAGTTTAGAAAATGGGATGGAAAAGACACTGTTTTCTTCAGTGATCGATTTTTCCGAATTTCGCGATTTGCTCGTGACTGTCTCTGTTAATGAACAAGATCAATCGATGGCCAACTATTCATTTTTTGACAAAGAAATGAAAAAGCTATTCACGTTTTCTATTCCACAACTTACAAATTATTCAGATTGGTTAGTTCCTTTCTATGACTATAATGAGCAGAAGGGACAATTTTTTACCTTTAGTCCTGTCACAAGTGGTGAAGCGGATTCCTATACAGAGGGCTTCCAACTCCTAGCTTTTAATCCTAAGAACGGAAGTAGCAGCTTAATCATGGATGGGTTAGAAAATGAGCCCATTCATTTATCTCCTACTGGTGATGCACTCTTGTATGGGAATCAGTTTGAAAAAATTATTGATATTAAGGCCAAGAAAATATATGAATTGATAAAAGAATGACAATACGGTTGTCATTTTTTTATTTAATCTCCCAATATGATAAAATCACGTTGTGATGAAAATATAGGAGAGGAAGGTAATATTGCATGGCCATTGTAGATGTAGCAGTCATTCCAATTGGTACGGAAACACCAAGTGTCAGTAAATATGTGGCAAGTGTTCAAAAAGTTTTGAGGAAATATCAAGAAGAAGGGAAGATTCGTTTCCAATTAACACCGATGAATACCATAATTGAAGGTGAATTACCTATCCTTTTTGAAGTAATTCAAGAAATGCATGAGGTACCCTTCTCTGAAGGGATTCAGCGGGTCGCTACAACGATTCGTATTGATGACCGAAGGGATGTTAAGCGTAGTATGGAATATAAAGTAGAGCGGGTAACCACACTGTTAAACGAGGGATAGAAAAAAGACTGCCTGATGGCAGTCTTTTTAAGATTATTAATGATGTCCTGTTGGAAAACCAGAATGAACAATGGTCATAACTGTAAACCAACCAAAAGTCACAAATGATGCTACACCCCAAAATGCACCTAAGAAATTTTTATTCTTTAGTGATGAAAATCCACCGAAAGCTGCAAGGATGGTTACGATAGCAAAAATAATTACTAAACCCATGGTAAATCCCCCTTTTTCATCATAAGCAGGCAATGCCTCAAACATTCCAAAGAAAATTATGTACCTATATTATATACATTCGACTCTTATTTTATATTTTTTTCTTTCATTTGTCGAGTGCAAATAAGAGATCATTGAATTAGTATTCTTTCACTCAACTGTTTACTTAGTGTAAAATAATGATATCGCAATTTCAATTGGAGGTACTAAAGTATGAAATGGCAACAAATCCCATTAGGGGCACTTCAAACTAACTGTTATATTGTAGAAAATTCAGATCGTTCGTGTTTAATTATTGACCCAGGCAGTGAAGGGAAAAAACTCATTCATTTGTTGAACAATAGGAAATTAAAACCTCTCGCAATTTTTCTAACCCATGCCCACTTCGATCATATTGGGGGTGTTGATGAAGTAAGGGATTTTTATAAAATTCCAGTTTATCTTCACAAACAAGAGGAAAAATGGCTGGGTGACTCTTCATTAAATGGTTCGCAATTTTTTATGATTCAGGATTCAATAACAGCAAAGCCAGCTGATTTTATTTTAAAAAATGAAGGAGAAATGAAAATAGGTGGTTTTGAGTTTGACATTTTTCATACACCAGGACATTCACCTGGAAGTGTCTCATTTTACTTCAAAAAGGATGGGTTTGTTCTTTCAGGTGATGCCCTGTTTCAAGGCAGCATTGGCCGTACAGACCTACCTGGAGGAAACGAGGCACAGCTATTAAAAAGCATTCATGATAAGCTGCTTGTTTTGCCTGAGGAAACGTATGTCTTATCAGGCCACGGCCCTGTAACAACCATTGCTGATGAAATGGATAGTAATCCGTTCTTGAATGGATTTTAGAGGATAGAGAGAAGACAAAAATAGAAAAACCCTTCTCCAATTTGAGAAGGGTTTTTCTGGGGGATATTCTATTCTAATATGGGAGGGGATAAAAGTTAAGCTACTATCTTTACAATATTATAAAGTTTACACTGTGTCAATAGTGTTTATTTAAAAAGGAGCATATATGAATATATTTTTAAAGAGTTTAATTTCAAATTCACCCAATGAGTTAATTACCTATGCGGATTTCATGGGGGCAGCCTTATATCATCCTGAATTCGGTTATTATATGAAAGATAAACAGAAAATTGGCCGACAAGGAGATTTCATAACAACAAGCAATATATCTGATATATACGGAAGAATGATGGCAAAATGGTTTTCTCACGTATGTGAAAGGACACAATTAGCTCCAGTATTTTGTGAAATTGGAGCTGGGAATGGACGTTTTGCGGAGGCATTTTTACAGGAATGGCATGAAACGATTAAAACCCCATTAAAGTATATAATTGTAGAAAGCAGTCCCTATCATCAGAAACTGCAAAGGCAATTGCTAACTAATTTTTCGGTTGTCCAATTGGAAAGTATCAGCAATGTTGAGGCTTTTGAGGGAATGGTTTATTCCAATGAACTATTCGATGCCCTGCCAGTTCGTGTGATCGAGAAAGTCGATGGTCAGCTTTTTGAGGTTATGATAGGGATTCGAAGGAACGAACTGTATGAGCAAAAAGTATTGTTAACGGATTCAGATATCCTGTTTTTTTTACAGGAAAGCAAGCTTAAACTAAAGGAAAAACAGCGGATAGAGATCCCGTTAGCAATGGAAAAGATGGTGCGGGAAATTGCTCAGTCCCTCATAAAAGGAATTGTTGTGACAGCTGATTATGGCTATACACTTGAGGAGTGGATGGACCCAAGAAGGGCAAAGGGGAGTTTAAGAGGGTATTATCAGCATCAGATGATTGATGATGTCTTACAGCACCCAGGTGAAATGGACATTACCACGCATATTCATTTTGATTATCTCATTCAAAAGGGTGAGCAGGTAGAATTAGAATTAATTACCAAACTCAGACAGGATGAATTTTTATTAAAGTCCGGAATTCTAAAAGAATTAGCGAACCATTATGACCCCAATCCATTTTCAGAAGTCAGCAAACGGAATCGAGCGATTCGTAGTTTGATCATGCCATCCGGGATAAGCACCTATTTTCATGTGGTTATCCAGCAAAAAGGGTTTAAGCTAAATGAAAATGACGCTTTCGTAGAATAAAGAAAAAACGCCGGAGTATTCCGACGTTTTTTCTAAATGTTTCTCAATGACCTGCACCAGGCACCATCATGAACGTAGTCCAATAAGTGAAACCTGCGAAGAAAACTGTTAAATATGCTCCGAATACCCACAAATACATGCGCTCGGATAATTTAAGATAGCTAAGCAGAACGAAAAAACCTGTTTGGGCTAAGAATAGCATTGCCGTTTTATCCATATCACCTAGATAAAACATAACTGTAAAAATGCCCGTCCAGAAACCACAAACTCTGAACATGCGATCCATATGTATCCCCCTCCTTTTTCCCTACGATACCATCATTACAATATTATAAGGAAAAGGAGACATAATGTAAATAATGGTTTCGAATTAGTTTGTAACCAGCGCTTGATATGAACAAGTTTCGCAGCCAGAAATAATATTATCTTTTTCAATCAACTCAACGGATTCAAATAGTGCTCCAAACATTCCCTTTAGAAATTCATGGTGCATACTGCAAACTGTTTCCGAATGCTCTTCTGCCACTTCTTTAAATGGACAATTGAAAATTTGGAAATAGATTTTTGTTTTTTCACCGTTTGCTTCAAATTCTGGATAAAAACCTGCAAGCGTTGCAGCGCTTTTTAATATTGTTAGCTTTTGCTCAAATTCTAATTCCTCACCAAATGCTCTTTTTGCCTTTTCTTGTTCAATCACTTCTGTACCAAAACGTTTTCCGGTTAGATAAAGGGCTTGCTTTCCTGCTTCTCCAAGCGAAATCATTGTTTGGAGTGCGACTTTGGATAAAAGCATGTAGTCGCGAAACGGGAAATGCAGCTGGATTACATCGTCAGATAAACGATATAATCTACTTGGTCTGCCACCTTTACCTGTTTTCTTGGTTTCAGATGCTAACATATTTACATCTTCAAGCTTTGATAAATGCAATCTTGCTACATTCGGATGAATATTAAAATTTTCCGCCACCTCTTGAACGGTTACTTCTTGGTGACGTTTTGTAATGTATTGATAAATATAGTACCGTGTTGGATCTGACAAAACGTTTGTTATTTTTAATGTTTGTTCCATCACTGTTCACCTCGGACCCCCATAATTTATTCCATTATAATACAGCCATTGTAACATGGGAATGAGGTTAACAATGTTAACACTATATGTTTAGAAATTGTTCACAATTTACGACTTTATATTGTAACAATATAATAAAAAATAGCCTAAATTCATTAATAATCTCTTGTCAATAGCAGAAATATAGTTATTTTGGAAAAATAACGAAGCAGACCCAGCATCCGCTCGTTACAATTTTCGTCTTTTTTTGACTTCAAAATAAACGATGTAGGGTAGAATTCCGAACCAGCGATACCAAAAAGAAGCTTTTGTTTCTTTTCGAGCTGTACGAATTCGTTTTCGTTCATCCTTCGGTTGGTCTGCGTATTTCACGATGGTTTGGGTCATATATTTCACATAGTCGTTTGTTTTCATGGACACACCTGCCTTTAATTTTCATAAACAAGTATGTCCATATTTCTTCATTTTAATTCGACCCATTTACTTAATCTTTTTGTCCTTGTATCAAAATATCCCCGTCCAATGAATGTTTTGTCAACAGCAAGGAGGTGAAGAGTAAAATTGACTTTTTGGACATACCCAGTAGGAGTTTCAACTTGGTAATCCATGGTGCCGTTAACAAAACTAATTGTTCCTTTGACAGGTAAGATCCCACTCTTTTGAAATATTACTTCAACTTTTTTTACCGACGATAGAAAATAGTACTCCTCTTGGAGGATGATAGCCGTTTCATGTGCCATTTTTCTTTCGGATAACAATTGTTCAATACGTACCGAGAAAAATAATAAAAAAATGATGATCAGGCACAAGGTAAGTGGGTAAGTGAAGCCTTTTTCATTATTTTTCATGGGACTGTCCCCGAATTTACTAATGGAAAAGCTGTTACTGAGTATTCTTTTCCCCATAGATCCGTTACGATGGTTTTGACTGCATTGTTTATAATGGTGAACGAATATTGTGAAACATTTTGGAGGATTATTTCATGACCAGTTGAATTCACACGTCTCCTAAGATTAGTACCGTACTTTTCATATTGAATGGTTTCAGTATCCTTCGTTAGAATTAACCTTCCGGAAATCACTTCGGCACGAGTGGACTGCCTTATTTCTTTTTTGATTTGGCTCGAAAAAACTTCCCATTCCATTGCCTGTAACGATGCCTCCGTGTCCTTATTAGTCAGGATAATTTGAAAAACAGGTGTCATAAAGAAAATAATCGTCGTAAAAATTGAAAAAGCAATTAGTACCTCGATGAGCGTAAATGCTTTTTCATTCAAGGGGCCTACAAATTTCGGTTTCAGGCTGTAATGAATTTTTTTCAATTCTTACACACACCTCCTTTTGGTCAGCTGCTCCGGTGTCTTTCCATGTGATTTGGTATTCAACTCCATTCAAAATGGAAGTGTAATTTGAAAATGTTTTATAACTGATTAATTTGGTCTGTAGTTCCTCATACATCAGCTGCCTCGCCTTGCTCTCCCATTCTAATTGTCGTGATTGTTCTCTTAGTTCGATCAATAAAGGCAGTAAAAATAAACTAAGCATTAACCAGGCAGATAAAGAAAGTAGTAGTTCAAGCAAAAAAAATCCTCTAGTACTCCTTAACATAGAACCGACCCTCTCCAATTAAAAAAGTAATAACATATGTTTTATTTTTTGTTTGGATAAAAAAGTTTCCAAACTGGTTTACGTTTCCGTCGCTTAGGAATTTCAAATATAAGGGGAGAGAACCTTCTTTGAGATAAATATTTGTACTGTAATTTCGATTGACGATCGGCGTTGGTTCCGGCCACAAATACAGAAAATACCTATATTGATCTGGAACAAAAACAATGGATACTTCATCATGATGGGAGATAGCATATTGTTGAGCATAATATAGGTCGGCTTTTAATTGGATTAAAAAGGCCTCATCCTCCATTACTGAGTGCTGTGGTTTTAATGAGAAAACTGTAATTGAGGAGATAATCATGAAGATGGAGAGAACTAACAAGGACTCAATTAAAGTGAAGCCTTTTTGATGCGTATTCATTATGGAGTGGTTACTGATGCAACAGCTGTTACAGTACCTTCAGAGTCTATTTCAACTGTCTTTCCGTTTGGACAACCTTTAGCGTCCTCCTTTATATATCCTTCTGCTTTTAGTTCCGCGATGGTTGGTACTTTATTCTTATCCATTTCATAAGCCTGAACTTGTGCCTGGACCATTTTAACATAGGCATCACAGCCTTTATTGTTGATGTTAGAATTATGTTTGGCAACGTTTGGAATTGTGATAATTAACAAGACCGAAATTACGAGCATGACGATCATCATTTCAATTAAAGTAAAGCCTTTTTCATTTTTCATCATTTTTAATAACCTCCATTTTTTTAAATGCCGTCCAGTAGATGAAACATGGGTAAAAGAATCGCTAAATACATCGAAACCACCATGAATCCAATAAAAATGTAAAGAATTGGCTGGATGGTTGTTAACCGTTTTTCTATCATTTCTTCCATGTTAGTGACACAATGCTTACTGAAAAATAATAACTCCTGCTCCAATTTTCCATTTTCTTGGCCGTGTTTTACAATCATCGGAAATTCTTTTTCGAAAAATGACAGAGACGCTAAAATTGTCTCCAACTTTTCTCCGGTAATTAGCTTAGTTTTAATCCTTTTAGCTAAGTGACAGTAAAAAGGATGTCGATGATTCTGTTCAAATAGTTGTAAGGCTTCGGAAACTGATAATCCACCGGATAAGAGAAAGCTAAGTTGAATGGAAAAGTAGTGGGTAAACAGCAATTTGAGGATCCTGCCAACAAAAGGTATTCGAACAAGTTGTGACCTTTGTTTTAGGACGGAGAGTTTTCTAAAAAAGAGAAGATAATAAGCGGCTCCCATAATTAGGATCAGAAGCAGGGTACCGATAACAGTTGGGAAGTATTGATCAAAAGCATAAATGACATTTGTGAAAAAATTTGCTTCCAGACCAAGCGATGAAAAAAGGGTGGTGAACCTTGGCAGCAATGTATTTTCTATAAAAATAAATAGAAATCCTGTAATAACTAAAAGCACCATCGGATACTGAAGCAACTTGAGCAACTTGTGTACGTCTTTATCTTTTAATAGGGCAAGATCACTTCCTTCTAACAGAGCATCAGCAAAGCTGCCATGCTGCTCCGCAAAATAGACATAACCGACTAAGTCCTTGTTGAAACCAAGATTATTTAATGCATCATGAAACGGTAAACCCTTTTTCAACTCTTCTAAACAACCATTTAAATCCTCCTTTCGTTTTGACGGTAATTGTAATGCTATGGATTCAATTGCTAAAGCAATTGGATACCCCCTTGCCAATAGTTCACCGGTTCTTCTCAGGAAATTAGCTTGTTCATTCACTGACCATTTAGACCGTTTCATCGTCATATACCAATCGTTCATATTCAGATTCTTGGATATATCCAAGGGCAATGCCCTTATTAATTACATCTTTTATCATTCGGTAACGAATTTCTATTTTTTCTCCTTGAGCAGCTTTCATTACTGCGTGTAAATTTCGTCCGGATAAAAGTTCAAATACACTGGCACGTTTCCATCTGCCATAGGAATAACAAATAGGTGAACACTCTCCTTCGCAAAAAGGGCAGGTAAGTTCAACCAACCTTTGGGCTGTTATGGCAATAAGTGTCTGCTCGACCTCTAACCAATTCACTCCAAACTCACGCAGGCGATAAACCGCTCCCTTCGCATCACGGGTATGCATCGTGGAAAGCACTAGATGGCCTGTTAATGCTGCCCTTACCGCAATCTTTGCCGTCTCAGCATCTCTAATTTCACCGACCATTATAATGTCAGGATCATGTCGAAGAATTGCCTTTAATCCGGCTGCATAGGTGACGCCTGCTTTTTCATTGACTTGGATCTGCAGGACTGAGTCATAGTTTTTTTCAATGGGATCTTCGAGTGTAATGACATTACGATGAAATAAGTGGGCGGTTTCATTTAAAAGGGAATAGAGAGTAGTCGTTTTTCCGCTGCCCGTCGGGCCGGTAAAAATTATTAATCCATGAGCGTGTTTGAGAAGGGCAAGTAGTTTTCGGGTCATTGCTGGGAAGAGTGAAAGTTGGTGAAAAGGAATTTGTTCTTGCTGTGGTAATAGCCGGATGACAAGGCTCTCTCTGTTATTAGAAGGGAGTGTGGAAAGTCTGAGCCCCATTAAATTTCCGTCAACTTCACAAAAAATGGATCCACTTTGTGGTCGTCTTCTTTCTCCGATATCCATATTGGCTGTGAATTTAAAATGTGAGATTAATCTGTCGCATTCATCTTTTGGAAGGGATAGTCGAGGAATTAACTTGTTGGTTAATCGGATTTGGACGAGTGTGTCCCTCTTCCTTGGGATAATGTGAATATCTGTTGCCTGGTTTCGTGCAGCATCTGTAATGATTCGATTTGCTAAAATTTCTATCTCGCTAACAATAAGTACCACCGCCTTTTCATTTTTCTATGGGATAATATTCGACATGATTCCTCCTTATCCTTCTTTATTTTCAAAAATATTTTTAAGGGTGTCAGACACCATGTGAAAATTTCACATGGTGCCTGACACCCTGTCCCTTATATTGCTTTTTCAGTTAGATAAAAGAGGCCGCCATTGATGAAGGATATGGAGATTTTTGGTTCGTACTGTTCCTTTAGAGCCATTTTTTCGGTTTCAAAGTTTTCATTTTCATCTTCAACATCCTCGTAAAAATGATTCAAGAGGCGTAAATCTTTATCCCAACGTTCTCGCGCATCTATTGCCCAAGAGTGGTCATCCTTCTCAATTATGGATGAAAGATAGGTTTCAACTCTCAACATCCCGCTTTGAGGTTTCACTAAAGGTGACAAAGTAAAGGAGTAATCAGGTATTTTTGGTGTTAACGGTATTTCAAGCAGTCTGTCATGGAAATCTTCAACCATTTTTCCGTTAATGAGTTGTAAGCCGATAGATTTGAAAATATCCCGCTTACGGTCACATTGATAGGAGATCTTAACATTCATACATAGCCATGGTAGTAAAGGAGTTTGCTTGTTTTGATTCCGATGATTTTCATAAAGTCGGATATAGCTGGCTAAATTTTTCGTCGAAGTAAAAATTTGATGAAGCCGAGGTGAACCAAAATGAATGATTTCCCCCTTTATATTTTCAGGAGCGGCATCTTGGTTCGTAATAAATGTTAACTTCATCGGGTTTGGAATTCCACCCGTTTTTTCTAAATAGTGCCAGTAAAAAGGGCGATTCATTAATTCCTTATCAAGTTCAACTGTTAACTGAACAGTCAAATATCCTGGGCTATTCGCCACAATTGCACAGTCATTAGCCTGAAAATAGTTCAATAAAAAGTTATGAATTTCCTGCTGCTGCATGGGAATCTCCCTTCTTCATGTCCTGAGCAAATTCAATCATTGATGATAAATTTTCCATTTTAATTCGCATTTCGCCTTCGGATGAGGATTGTCCAAAAATATCGATTAAATGGTCTTCAATATTGCCAAATTCCAACTTTGTTAAAATATCGTCCAGTTCACCAATTACTTTTTCAAATAAATGTATTTTCTCATAAAGAAGCTTCAAAATATGTTCTTCGACAGTATTTTTTATCGCAAAATTATAAATCATGACATCCTTTTCCTGGCCCAGACGATGGATACGACCAATTCGTTGTTCGAGCCTCATTGGATTCCATGGCAAATCAAAGTTAATTATATGATTACAAAATTGAAGGTTAATTCCTTCACCGCCTGCTTCAGTTGCAATAAGGACCTGAGCGTGCTTTTGGAATAATTCTCTCATCCAGTCCTTTTTTCCACGCTTAAAGCCGCCCCGAAAAGGGACAGATGAAATTCCATGCTGTTTTAAATACCATTGGAGGTACATTTGTGTTGCTCGGTATTCTGTAAAAATAATTACTTTATCATTTACTTTTTGAATTAATTCTAATGCTTTTTCCGCTTTTGAATTCTTCTGGACAGCTTCGACTTTTTTTATTAAATACTGAATTTGTTCCTCAAAAACTGGGGTTGGATTTTCCTTTTTTTGGAGCATATTTTTTAATGTATAAAAAACTGCTTCTCTACTGCTGCACGCCTCACGCTGTAATGTCATTACGGAGAATGAACTTGTCTGTGCCCAATTCCCCTCATTTTTTAGTTCAGTAATTGACTCATAAAGATCTTTCTCCTCTTGAGTGCATTCAATTGGAATGGTTTCCACATGCCTTTTCGTCCACTCAATGCCTGTATCTGCCCGCCTGTTCCGAATCATAACCTTGTTTACTAATTCTTTTAAATGCTCATCATCATTTAATGAACGTGCATCTCGTTTGTATTTTTCAAAGAATGTCGTTTCGCTGCCTAAATGTCCTGGTTTTAATAATGAAACCAGATTAAAAATTTCCTCGATACGGTTCTGAATGGGTGTTGCCGTCAATAGTAAACAAAATTTCTTTTTCAGATTTTGGACAAATTCGTAGTTTTTTGTTTTGTTATTTTTAAGTTTATGGGCTTCATCAATGATAATAAGGTCATAGTCCTGTTTAAAAATTATGTCTCGATGGGGATTTCGTTTAGCTGTATCAATTGACGAAACGACAACATCGCACTGTTCCCACACATAGCTCTTCCTTTGTGAAATGGCTGGAATGAAAAATTTGCTATTCAACTCCATCGACCATTGAGTAACTAACGATGCAGGGACAAGAATTAATACCTTTTTCACCAATCCGCGAATCATATATTCTTTTAGAATCAGCCCGGCCTCAATCGTTTTTCCGAGTCCTACTTCATCGGCAAGGATGGCTTTCCCATTCATGTTTTCAATTACTTGTTTAGCTGTTTCAAGCTGGTGAGGAAGTGGGGTTAGATTGGGTAAATGACTTGGTGCCAATAAACCTGTGAAATCTGGAATGACGAGCTGTTTTTCAACTCCAATTGCTAGTTTAAAAAGTTCCCAATTCCCCCATGGACCATCGTTTTCAATTCTATGTAAAAAATCATCCTTCCAGGAGGAATCAAATTCAATTTCGATCGACATGGTTCCAGCTCCTTTTTATTCAATTTCCAGCTATATGCTTTTCTAATAAAGTTATTGCTCAATGTATTATTTTAATGGTAGGATAATAATAGCTTTGAATGTTTTAAATATTTTAATAAGGTAATTTATTTTATAAGTATAATTAGTATGACCAATTTGGATAATATTATAATGCGAATGATAACAAGGGGAGAGACTACTTATGTAGCGCCGAAGGAGCAAGCAGAAATGTGAATCTCTCAGGCAAAAGAACTCTTGTAGGACGCAGCTCTGGAGAGCGCTGCTAGCTTTAAGCAGCCACCAAAGGGGAAAGCCTTTTTAGGTAAACTTTCAGGTGCAAGGACAGAGACCTTCTTACGTTTCATAGGAGGTTTCTGTCCTTTTTTATATTATCCATTGAATAATTTGCGCCAAAGATTGAAGGAGGATTAAGAATGTCTGAATTAAAACGAACTCCACTTTTTGATGTGTATAAAGAATGGGGAGGAAAAACCATTGATTTTGGAGGTTGGGCACTGCCGGTCCAATTCTCTAGCATTAAAGAAGAGCATGAAGCTGTTCGCTCATGTGCAGGATTATTTGATGTTTCCCATATGGGTGAAGTAGAAGTAAAAGGCACTAATAGCTTAGCATTTTTACAAAAAATGATGACTAATGACATTTCAAAAGTAAAAAATGGAGGTGCCCAGTACACCGCCATGTGTTATGAAAATGGCGGTACTGTTGATGACCTGCTTGTATATAAGATTGAAGACAATCATTACCTTTTAGTAGTAAACGCATCAAATATTGAAAAAGATTACAAATGGCTTGAAGACCATTTAACTGGTGATGTCTCTTTAGAAAACTTATCGGAAAAAACAGCACAGCTGGCTATTCAGGGACCACTTGCGGAAAAAGTATTGCAAAAGCTTGCGGGAGATAATGATTTAAGCCAAATTGGCTTTTTCAAATTCCAACAAGATGTAATCCTAAATGGGAAAAAGGCACTTGTATCAAGAACTGGTTATACTGGTGAAGATGGCTTTGAAGTGTATTGCGATGCAAAAGATGTTGTGGACCTTTGGAGAGACATTTTAACTGCAGGTAAAGAAGATGGAGTAATCCCATGTGGATTAGGGTCACGCGACACACTTCGCTTTGAAGCAGTTTTAGCGCTTTATGGTCAAGAACTATCTCCAGAAATTTCACCACTTGAAGCTGGAATTGGCTTCGCTGTGAAATTAAACAAAGAAGATGACTTTATCGGGAAACAAGCGTTAATCCAACAAAAAGAAAAGGGCTTAACAAGAAAATTGGTTGGAATCGAAATGATTGATCGTGGGATTCCACGTCATGGCTACCCTGTATATAAAGGTGATCAGTTAATTGGTGAGGTTACAACTGGAACGCAATCACCCACCTTAAAGAGGAATATTGGTCTTGCCCTGATCAATGCAGAATTTGCGGGTCTTGAATCCGAAGTTGAAGTTGAAATTCGCGGCAAACGTTTAAAAGCTACTGTAGTTCCAACACCTTTTTATAAAAAAGAAAAGAAATAACAGAAGGGAGTTAGGTTTATGAAACATCGCTATTTACCTATGACTGAACAAGATAAGAAGACTATGCTTGAGGCAATTGGTGTTTCCTCTATTGATGAACTGTTTAGCGATATCCCTGAGAAAGTAAGATTTAAGGGTGAGTACAATATAAAAGCGGCAAAGTCTGAAACAGACTTAATGAAAGAGCTTTTTAAGATGGCTAGTCGGAACGCTGACCTGAAAAGAAACGTATCTTTTATAGGTGCAGGTGTTTATGACCATTACATGCCTGTAATTGTCGACCATGTTATTTCTAGATCAGAATTTTATACAGCTTATACACCTTATCAACCAGAAATTTCACAAGGTGAACTTCAAGCTATCTTTGAATTCCAAACCATGATTTGTGAGTTAACTGGAATGGATGTTGCCAACTCATCGATGTATGATGGCGGAACTGCTCTTGCTGAAGCAGCAATGCTTAGTGCAGGCCATACCAAACGAAAAACGATAGTCGTATCCAGTGCTGTACATCCAGAATCACGTGATGTTCTAAAAACTTATGCAAAGGGTCAGTACCTCAATGTGATTGAAGTGCCAGTCAAAGATGGTGTAACAGATCTTGACGCATTAAAAGGACTCGTTAATGAAGATGTTGCAGCCGTTATCGTCCAATATCCAAACTTCTTTGGGCGAGTCGAGCCGTTAAAAGAGCTTGAGGAAATCATTCATGCAAATAAGTCCATGTTTGTTGTTTCAAGTAACCCACTGTCCCTTGGGGTATTAACACCTCCAGGTAAATTTGGTGCTGACATCGTTATTGGTGATGCGCAGCCGTTTGGGATCCCAACTGCCTTTGGCGGACCGCACTGCGGATATTTTGCAGTCACTACTAAGTTAATGCGGAAAGTTCCAGGCCGTCTTGTTGGACAGACAACGGATGACCAAGGGCGCCGTGGTTTTGTCTTAACACTACAAGCGCGTGAACAGCATATCCGTCGTGATAAAGCGACATCAAATATTTGTTCCAATCAGGCATTAAATGCACTCGCTGCATCTGTAGCGATGACCGCTCTTGGTAAAAAAGGTGTCAGGGAAATGGCTGCGGCCAACTTGCAAAAAGCTCATTATGCGAAAAATGCTTTCAAGGAAGCCGGCTTTGAAGTTGTTTATGATGGCCATTCCTTCAATGAATTCGTTGTGAAATTAACTAAGCCTGTAAAAGAGATCAACCAAAACCTTTTACAAAAAGGAATAATTGGGGGCTATGATTTAGGGCGTGATTATTCAGAACTGGCTAACCATATGCTGATTGCTGTAACAGAACAAAGATCGAAGGAAGAAATTGATACTCTAGTGAAAGAATTGGGGGATTTCCATGCATAATCAAGACCAGGCACTCATTTTTGAACTTAGCACACCAGGCCGCATCGGCTACAGCCTGCCGGAAATGGATGTACCGGAACTAGATCTCAGCGGTCTCCTTCCTGATGGTTACCTTCGTACAGAAGAGCCTGAACTTCCTGAAGTTTCGGAGCTTGATATTATGCGCCACTACACTGCCCTTTCGAGGAGAAATCATGGCGTCGATTCAGGATTCTATCCACTAGGCTCGTGTACGATGAAATATAATCCGAAAATCAACGAAAATGTAGCGCGTTTTAACGGATTTGCACATGTCCATCCGCTACAAGATGAAAGCTCTGTTCAAGGTGCTCTTGAACTTTTATACGATTTGCAGGAGCATTTAATCGAAATAACAGGTATGGACGAAGTGACCTTGCAACCTGCCGCAGGGGCTCATGGGGAATGGACTGGATTAATGATGATCCGTGCTTATCATGAGGCTAACGGTGATATGAACCGTACAAAAGTAATCGTCCCTGATTCTGCTCATGGTACGAACCCAGCTTCTGCTACGATTGCTGGTCTAGAAACAATTACCGTTAAATCAAATGAACATGGTCTTGTCGACCTTGAAGATTTAAGAAGGGTTGTTGGGGAAGATACTGCTGCATTAATGTTAACCAACCCGAATACGCTTGGACTATTTGAAGAAAACATTCTTGAATTGGCTGAAATTGTCCATGAAGCAGGTGGTAAGCTTTATTATGATGGAGCAAACTTAAACGCCGTTCTTTCAAAAGCAAGACCTGGGGATATGGGATTTGATGTTGTTCACTTAAATCTTCATAAAACATTCACTGGCCCACATGGAGGCGGTGGTCCTGGTTCCGGTCCTGTCGGGGTGAAGGCAGACCTTATCCCGTTCTTACCAAAGCCGATTATCACAAAGCAAGGCGAAGAATATGTCCTTGATTATGACCGCCCGCAATCAATTGGCCGTGTGAAGCCATATTACGGAAACTTCGGGATCAATGTTCGTGCTTACACATACATTCGCTCGATGGGACCAGATGGCTTAAAAGCGGTAACAGAGTACGCTGTATTAAATGCGAACTACATGATGAGAAGGCTTGCTGAATATTATGATCTACCATTTGATAGACATTGTAAGCATGAATTTGTACTCAGTGGAAGACGTCAGAAAAAATTAGGCGTTCGTACATTGGATATTGCGAAACGTCTGCTTGATTTTGGTTACCACCCACCAACCATTTACTTCCCATTAAATGTGGAAGAGTGTATTATGATCGAACCAACTGAGACCGAATCAAAAGAGACACTGGATTCGTTCATCGATATTATGATCCAAATCGCTAAAGAAGTGGAAGAAAATCCAGAAATCGTTCAAGAAGCACCACATACAACAGTGGTCGGCCGGATGGACGAAACAAAAGCAGCCCGTAAACCAGTTTTGAAATACCAAGAAGCTTAATAAATGGAAAGGTCAGATTCGAAAAATAATCTGACCTTTATCTTGTGTAGCAGTTTTTGAAATTAAAAAAGGCTCCGAATCCGGAACCTTTATTGATTTCTTATTTCTTAGCTTTTACTTTACCTGACCATTTTTTGAACCCGCCTTGTAGCTGAGTAAGGTCTCGATAGCCTTTTCGGTGTAAGAATTGGGCTGCACGTCCACTCCGCATTCCACTCTGGCAATACAAATATACTGGCATATCAGACCGGATTTCTTTCATACGCATTTTCATTTGCGACATTGGGATATTACGTGCTCCTAAAATATGGCCGCCTTCGAATTCGTTTGCTTCACGAACATCTATTAGTTGTGCCTTTCTGTACCCCGCACGGAACTCTTCTTCTGTTACCGTTTTAACAATTCTTTTCTGATAGAAAAAGGTAAAAACGGAATAAATGATAACTGATACAATGATGATTAATAATGGATAAAGTGAACTCAATTTCTTTTTGCTCCTTTCAAGCTTTCCTGCACTAGTATTTATTATATAAGTCAATCCGATAAAGATAAAGATGAATGCAAAAAAATCTTTTGATATTGCCTAAATAATTATAGCAGAAACATCTTATTTTGAATCTATATCAGATTTTGGTAGACTTAAACAAGAGATAATTATAAAAAAATGAGGTTTTAGAATGAAAAAAGAAGTTTGGCGTTTTATTGATACTGGAAATAGTTCACCATCTTTTAATATGGCTTTAGATGAAGCGTTACTCGATTGGCATAGTGAAGGGAAATTTCCTCCAGTGATTCGATTCTATGGCTGGGATCCGGCAACGCTATCAGTAGGTTATTTTCAAAAAGTAGAGAAAGAAATTGATATGGAAGCAGTCAAGGCACACCAATTAGGTTTCGTAAGAAGACCTACAGGAGGACGCGGCGTTCTGCACGAGCATGAACTTACCTATAGTGTCATCGTTTCTGAAGAACATCCAGAAATGCCTAATTCTGTTACAGAGGCATACCGTGTAATTTCTGAAGGGATTTTAAAAGGTTTTCACCATTTAGGACTTGAGGCATATTTTGCTGTCCCAAAAACAGCAGAAGAACGGGATGCTTTGAAAAACCCTCGCTCTGCTGTATGCTTTGATGCTCCAAGCTGGTATGAGCTTGTGGTGGAAGGAAGGAAGGTTGCCGGCAGTGCACAAACGAGACAAAAGGGAGTGATTCTACAGCACGGCTCCATTCTATTAGATTTGGATGAAGATAAGCTATTTAGTTTATTTAAATATCCAAGTGAGAGAGTTAAGGAACGAATGAGAAAAGCATTTAAAGATAAAGCGGTTGCTATCAACAACATTAGTCCAAGAAGAATTTCACTTGAGGAAGCAAAGGAAGCTTTTTATAAAGGCTTTGCTGAGGGTCTAAATATTGAGCTTGAACCTTATCAATTAACCGAGGAAGAACTAGCTTATGTTGAAAAGATTGCAAAAGATCGCTATGAAAGTGATGAATGGAATTTTAAAAGATAATTTGAAACGGCGAATTCGCCGTCTTTTTTTGTTGCCTTATCGATTAATGTAAAGAAGCAACCTGCGAAATTTGTTGAATTTTCCTGTTTTATGACGAAAATCTATTAAAAGCTATTGATTACTTTTAAATCTATTATTTCTTAAGTTTGACAAAATAATTATAGTTTGCTTAACATACAATATATAGTGGTGTCGAAAATATTTTCGGTACTATATATTGATATTTAGTTGATTTATTCAGGTGGGCTATGATAACCTAAAAATACAAACCAACTAGATATAGCGTAAACCTGCTAGATTTAGCACAATAGGTGGATTTTTATTAAGAAGGAGTTGTTCTAATGTCTGTAGTTTTTAGACAAACAATGAATATTGATTTTGAAAGGTTGAATGAGGATATTCAATTATTCCCCCAGGTGCATCCAGTTACCCCAGATATGAAAATAACTCACAAGGGTGTTTCTCGTTTGGTCATGTTGGACCGCTATACCTTTAAAGATACTGCAAAAATAACTCTTACAAACGGCGACTTTGTTGTTTTAACTATTAAAGAAGATCCGAAATTTCCAGCTCGTGGTCTTGGTTACATTATGGAAATAGACTGGGAAAAGAAAAAGGCGAAAGTTTTAGTCGAAGAGGAATTCAGGGGAGTACTCGATGATCCTGAAGAAGCTAGTACTGGTGTGATAGTCAGATCCTTAGATGTAATTGAGAAGCCTTTGGAGCTCTTCTATGAGCAAATTGCGAAGCGTAATGCTACTGGTCTTGCTTCTGTAGAAAAGACGGAAGAGAAGCGAAGAGAATGGACTGAAAGGTTTTATCAAGAGCTTGTTAACATGAACTTCATTCCAGCAGGTCGCGTTCTTTACGGAGCTGGGGCAGATACTGATGTAACATACTTTAATTGCTATGTGATGCCGTTTGTTCCTGACTCTCGTGAAGGTATCTCTGATCATCGTAAGCAGGTAATGGAGATTATGAGCCGAGGCGGCGGTGTTGGAACAAATGGCTCGACGCTGAGACCGAGAAACACACTGGCTAGAGGCGTGAATGGTAAATCATCTGGATCGGTTTCATGGCTGGATGATATTGCGAAATTGACTCATTTGGTTGAGCAAGGCGGATCAAGACGTGGAGCTCAGATGATCATGTTGTCCGACTGGCATCCAGACATTATTGAA
Organism: Neobacillus sp. BF23-41; assembly: GCF_041106275.1. Lineage (NCBI taxonomy): Bacteria > Bacillati > Bacillota > Bacilli > Caryophanales > Bacillaceae > Neobacillus > Neobacillus sp. BF23-41. The sequence goes on along the minus strand of NZ_JBGBPR010000003.1, from coordinate 205,635 downwards.
TTTATTATTTCTAAGATGCAAAATCCTAGAATTTTACGATTCTTGATTGAAAATACAAATGATGAAACGATTAAAAAACTTGCTAAAGACAAGCTAAAGTTTACCCCTCTAACTTTAAGGGAAACTGCAATGTACCAAGGAATTGTAAATTATAAAAACATTCCTGGGTTCGGTGGATTTGATGAAAACATTATCGCAGATGCAGAAGAGAAATTATTAACTGGCGGTAATTATACTGTCCACAATTCAGAGTTCCTTACAGGTGCGAACATCTCTGTCTGTTTAACAAAGGAATTTATGGAAGCTGTAGAAACCGATAGTGACTATGAACTCCGCTTCCCGTATGTTGAACAATATGATCAAGAGGAAATGGAGATTTACAACCAAGAATGGCATAAAGTTGGTGACGTTCGCGAGTGGGAAAAACAAGGGCATAAAGTACGAGTGTACAAAAAGTTCAAAGCAAAAGAACTTTGGAACCTAATCAATATTTGCGCGACCTACTCAGCTGAACCGGGAATATTTTTTATCGATAACGCAAACGACATGACCAATGCAAAAGCATATGGACAACAAGTTGTTGCAACAAATCCATGTGGAGAGCAGCCTCTCGCACCATTTTCCGTCTGTAATCTTGCAGCTGTCAATCTCGCTGAGATGGCTGATAAGGACACAAAAACTGTTGATTTTGAAAAGCTTAAGAAAACAGTAGCTGTGGGTGTACGGATGCAGGATAATGTCATTAACGCAACTCCATACTTCCTGGAAGAAAATAAAAAACAGGCTCTTGGTGAAAGACGTGTGGGGCTTGGAGTCATGGGCTTACATGACATGCTGATTTATTGTGAAACGAAGTATGGATCACCAGAAGGAAACGAACTCGTTGATCAAGTATTTGAAATAATTGCAACCACTGCATACAGAACTTCAATTGAATTGGCAAAAGAAAAGGGAAGTTTTCCATTCTTAACTGGTGAAACAACAGCAGATACCAATCGATTACGACAAGCCTTCATTGATACAGGATTTATGAAAAAAATGCCCGAAGATGTCCGCCAATCTATTTTAGAAAGCGGAATTAGAAATTCGCATTTACTAACTGTGGCACCAACTGGATCCACAGGGACCATGGTTGGAGTTTCCACCGGACTTGAGCCTTATTTCTCATTCTCTTATTTCCGTAGTGGACGCCTCGGTAAATTTATCGAAGTTAAAGCGGATATTGTGAAAGAATACTTGGATCAGCACCCAGAAGCAGATGAAAACAATCTTCCGCACTGGTTTGTTACATCGATGGAGCTTTCAACTGAAGCCCATGCGGATGTTCAATGTGTCATCCAGCGTTGGATAGATAGTTCTATCAGTAAAACTGTCAACGCACCAAAAGGGTATAGCGTAGAGCAGGTCGAAAAAGTTTATCAGCGTTTGTACCGCGGCGGGGCAAAAGGTGGAACCGTTTATGTTGATGGTTCACGTGATTCTCAGGTACTAACACTAAAAGCTGAAGAAAACACCAATGAGCAATTATCAATTTTTAATGAAAAACCGAAGCAGCATGTGGTCCTTGTTGATACAATCAGTGAACTTCGCTCAACAAGTGTAACGATCGGCTCTGAAGTTGGTAACACTTGCCCAGTCTGCCGGACTGGAAAAGTAAAAGAAATGGGTGGCTGCAATACCTGTGCAAACTGCGGTGCTCAATTAAAATGTGGTTTATAATACGTATTTTTTAGAGGGGGAGAAAATCCCCCTTTTTTTGTATTATCAAGGTCAATATCCGTTCCTGAAAGTTACACTATACTGCATTAAATGATGCATATTTTGCTAGTTGAAGTAGAACGAAGTCGAAAATTGTAATATAACTGTAATCTACCTGTTACGTCCATGTTACTCTTTTTTTGTATATTATGAGTAACGAAGCACACAGGGGGATTAAACAATATGTTGAAAAAAATCATTGCAACCGTGGCTATGACAATTATTCTAAGTTCATTGTTTACCACTATGGGTGATAAAGCGGAGGCGGCCTATTACCATACAAAAGCAATCTCAGTAGCAAAAGCAAATCTTGGCGTTCCATATAGATGGGGTGGATTAACACCTAAAGGATTCGACTGCTCTGGTTTGGTTAAGTATTCTTACGGTAAGGCTGGAAAAGTATTGCCACGGACGGCAGCTGATATGTACTACAAGCAAGGATATCGTGTTAGTTCTTTACAAACAGGAGACTTGATGTTCTTTGCACCGAATAAGGCAAGCAGACCTACTCACGTTGCGATTTACATTGGTGGCGGAAAAATGATTCAAGCTGCATCTTCAAAAGGAGTTTCAATCGCTTATACAAGCAACAGTTACTGGAAACCAAGATACATAGGAGCAAAGCGATTTTAATGAAAAGTTAAGCGTTTTCAATATTGTTATTGACCAAGAACATCGTTTAATGACGATGTTCTTTTTTATATATAATAAATTTTCTACTTGTCCTTGGTACTATTTATTAAAATAACCGCTTAAAGATGTAAAAACGAGTACATCTTTGGGAGTGGCTGCCATGTATATAGACGGCGTTTTTTCTGGAGGAGGAATAAAAGGGTTTGCACTTATTGGAGCCTGCGAAGAAATAGAAAGTAAAGGTTTGCGATTTGTCAGAGTGGCGGGAACGAGTGCAGGATCGATCGTTGCAGCATTAATTGCCGCTGGCTACACAAGTAAAGAAATCTTCCAATTGGTCGACGAGTTGGATCTCTCAAAAATAATGGATGCCCGCAAATCAATTATCCCTTTCCCTTTTGCAAAATGGCTGTATGTCTATTGGAAGCTAGGACTTTATAAAGGCAATGAACTTGAAAAATGGATTTGTAAGAAACTTGAAGCCAAAGGGTTAAGAACATTCGCTGATTTGCCACCGAAGGCACTTCGAGTAATTGCATCAGACCTATCAAATGGGCAAATGATTGTTTTACCTGATGACTTACAAAGATACGGCATTTCACCTGGTTCATTTCCAATCGCAAAAGCGATTAGAATCAGCTGCAGTATCCCATATTTCTTTGAACCTGTTAAAATGCGTACAATGGATGGAATGAACATTTTAGTTGATGGTGGGGTCCTAAGCAATTTTCCAATGTGGCTTTTTGATAAGGAAAATGCACAAAAGGTAAGACCTGTCCTCGGTATTAAATTAAGTCCAAGTGAATATGAAACTGAAAAACATAAAATAAAAAATGCGATTCAACTATTTGGAGCCCTATTTGAGACGATGAAGGATGCACACGATTCTAGGTACATTTCTAAAAAACATGTAAAGAACATTATCTTTATACCGACCGAGGGTGTGTTATCAACAGAATTCCATTTAACAGAGGAGAAGAAACATGAGTTGTTCGATCTAGGAAAAGAGAGAGCAAAACAATTTTTGAAGACATGGGGATACTAATACGGATTACACTAGGGTAAAAAGAAAATCGAGCGCCTATAGAGACGCTCGATTTTTCTTTTTACCCTTTTTGCCGTCGATAACAGTTAAGTGAGCAGGAGATTTCTTTTTGGTCATGTTGCTCTTCTTTAATGATGCTAGCGTCCCAAGAGAGGAGGTTTTTACAGTTGAGTCTCCACCCTTTTGCTGTAATCGTTTTTTTGATTTTTTGGCGGCTTTAAGAAATGCACGCTGCTCTTTTTTCTGAGGGTTTGATTTGGAAAACTTCCGTACTAGGAAATAAACGGCTAGAACAATCAATGCGATGACAGCTATTCTCTGAATGAAACCGGCCGGATTAGCTGTAAATGAACCAACAAGGCCAAGTAAAGCAAGAATGATAAGTCCCCCAACAACAACATTAACAAATGTCCGATTTTTCAAGAAAGCCACCTCCCTAAGAGCATCTTAAGCATTTTTTTATTCTTTTAAACACGATAAAACAAGAATTTAGACAATTTCTTCGCTTTTGACCGAGTACTCAGATTCCTTTTCTCTTCTTAATAATTCGTTAAAAGAAAGTATTGCCACTTCGACTTGATCATTTTGTGGTTCCTTCGTTGTTATTAGTTGCAGCCAAAGACCAGGATAACCTAGATACTTTAAAACTGGAATATCTTTAAGTTTATTAGTTAATTGAAGGATTTCAAAAGCAATACCCAAAACCACAGGAATTAAGAGGAGCCGGTCGGCCACCCGTAACCAAAGCGGAGTTGAAGGTACCAGCATATAGACAAAAACACCAACAAAGACTGTAAACAGGATGAAACTACTGCCACAGCGGTAATGCAGACGGGAATGAGCCTGCACATTTTCAACGGTTAACTCAACCCCAGCTTCAAAGGTATTAATTACTTTATGTTCGGCGCCATGATATTGAAACACCCTTTTTATCAATGGAGTAAGTGAAACAAAATAAATATAGGAAATTAATAAAATTAGTTTAAAAAAACCTTCCACTAACACTTGAGCAAAATGCGATGGAAAAATTGGTTTTGTCAAAACTGCAAGGAACACAGGGATCAGCGTAAAAGCAAATTTACCAAATAAAAATGAAATCACACCAATTGCAGCAACACCAAGGTACATTGTCAATTTAGAGACTTCTTTTTCTTTTATAATTTCATCTTCTTTTGGATCAACATCAAATCTTTCCGTCGAGAAGTTTAAATGTTTCGATCCATTTGCACTCGACTCAATAATCGCGATTATCCCCCGCAGAAACGGGATTTTCTTTAGGATTGTAAAATAAGGATTTGCTTTACGAGGCAAATGAAAATATTCAACAGATTGATCCTTCCTGCGTACCGCGGTAACATAATGATGTTTTCCGCCAAACATAACACCTTCGACAACCGCTTGGCCGCCATAAACGGGTTTTTGAGAATTGGACATATACTTTACACCAACCTAATCTATAGTTGCACAACAGCTGAAAGATAAAATCTGTATGTACTTAATTCTATTCTACTAGAAAAACAAAAAAACCTCTAGGAATGACATAATATTTCCAATTAAAAAGTTTTTTTATATGAAAGGGATTGAATACCAAAGGACATAATAAGAAATGGAATTTATTATGGCCTTTTGTTGTCCCAATTAAAGGACAGCATATCAAGCATATATAACAGCAAAAAGGGCACTTCCCGAATAAACAGAAAGTAAACGGAGGTTGTTACAATGGCGATTGAGAAGAAACTAGGAAATTATCCTAAGCCCATGTCCTTTTCGGTAATGGTATTTTGGACGGGTTTATTTGGAGGTCTGTTTTGGGGATTGATTGGCTTCATAGCGTCCTACTTAAGTTTTACTGAAATCCGTCCCAATGTCATTCTAGAGCCATGGGCACTAGGGCATTGGAAATACGAATGGCTGGGGACCGTCATATCCATTATTTTAATTGGAATATGTTCCGTGGTAGCAGCATTTATTTACTATGCAGTGTTGAGAAAATTCACAGGGTTTTGGTTTGGACTTGGCTATGGAATTATATTGTTTTTGGTGGTGTTCTTTATTCTAAATCCACTCTTTCCAAGTATTAAACCATTTTTTGATTTAAAAAGAGATACGATCATTACATCCATTTGTATTTATATCGTATATGGAATCTTTATTGGATATTCCATAAATTATGAGTATCAAAATAATAACGAGCAAGTGAAAGAGGAGTCCTCCTAAGTTACGATTAGTCGGATGAAGTAGGTTGTGATAAAATATTTTTGTCCTCATATGGATTTGAAAAGGAGAGTGGAGAGCAATGGAAAAAATAGAAAAACTAAGATCTAATTTTTCAACACTTGGAATTGATGGAATTTTGATCACTAGCCCATATAATCGTCGCTATATTTCAAACTTTACTGGCTCTGCTGGTGTAGTTTTAATTAGTGCGGAAAAAACTTTGTTTCTTACGGATTTCCGCTATATTGAACAAGCGACTAAACAATGCCAAGGTTTCGAGATTATAAAAATAACCGGAACGATTCCTGAAGAAGTGGCACAACAAGTGAAGAACCTTGGAATTCAAAAGCTGGGATTTGAAGAGGATTTTCTAACATACTCCTCCTTTAAATTATATGATAATGAAGTTGACGCTGAACTTGTTCCGCTTTCTGGTGCAATCGAAAAGTTACGCTTGATAAAGACTGATGCAGAGATTAAGATATTAAAGGTAGCAGCTGATATTGCTGATGCTGCATTTAAACATATTTTAGACTTCATTGGTCCTGGAAAAACTGAGTTAGAAGTATCGAATGAGTTAGAGTTCTTTATGAGGAGAGCTGGTGCCACTTCCTCTTCATTTGATACAATCGTTGCTTCTGGTCATCGCTCAGCACTTCCACATGGTGTTGCTAGCGATAAGGTAATTGAAGCAGGGGACATTGTAACAATGGACTATGGCTGTTACTACAATGGATATGTTTCTGATATTACGCGGACTATTGCGATTGGAGAGCCAGACGCAAAGCTTAAAGAAATTTATGATGTTGTACTTGAAGCCCAATTACTTGGAATGGCTGGAATCAAACCAGGTTTGACAGGGAAGCAAGCAGATGCAATAACACGAGACTACATAACAGAAAAAGGTTATGGTGAATACTTTGGTCATTCAACCGGGCACGGTATCGGACTTGAGATCCATGAAGGCCCTGGTCTATCGATGAAGTCTGATGTAATATTAGAACCTGGAATGGTAGTAACATGTGAGCCGGGTATCTATATCCCAGGTCTAGGCGGCGTTCGGATTGAAGATGATACATTGATTACAAAGGACCATAACGAAGCACTCACACATTCTACAAAAGAACTAATTATACTGTAATGATTTTTTAGGAGGATCTTAATATGATATCTGTAAATGATTTTAAAACAGGATTAACAATTGAAGTGGATGGCGGCTTATGGCGTGTCCTTGATTTCCAACACGTAAAGCCAGGTAAAGGAGCAGCCTTTGTTCGTTCCAAGCTTCGTAACCTTCGTAATGGAGCAATTCAAGAAAAAACATTCCGTGCAGGTGAGAAAGTAGAGAAAGCTCAAATCGATAACCGTAAAATGCAATATCTTTATGCAAGCGGTGATAATCATGTATTTATGGATATGGAATCTTACGAGCAGGTAGAACTTCCTGCTTCAAGCATAGAGTATGAATTAAAGTTTTTGAAAGAAAATATGGAAGTACAAATTATGATGTTTAATTATGAAACTCTTGGAGTAGAATTACCAAACAATGTAATTTTAGAGGTTGCTGAAACAGAACCGGGTATTAAGGGGGATACGTCTTCTGGCGGTACCAAGTCAGCTACCCTTGAAACGGGTCTTTCTGTTCAGGTTCCTTTCTTCATCAATCAAGGGGATAAGTTAATTATCAATACGACTGATGGATCATACGTGTCACGTGCATAATTAGTTCAAAGCCTTAGTCCGAAAATTGTCGGATTAAGGCTTTTTTTTAACAATTTCTCCATAGTTTCTCCTAAGTTTCTGCACACTTTTTAAATATAGTTGGTGTGTAGAAAAAATAAAGGAGAAGATAAACATGAATATGACACATTATATGGGATTACTAGCAGACAATCAGCCTTGGAATTTAATAATATTTATGGCCGTTCCAGTAATTTGTGCTGAGATCCTTGCGATTTCGGAAATTGCCATATTATTTACAAGAAAATTAGACGGTGCCTTAAAAAAATTGAATAAAGTAACCGGCATATTTGCAGGCTTTTATTTTACTGGCATATTCATATATTTAATGAAAACTGCTTATATCCCACTAACGGTAACCGGGGAGTGGAAAGGCTGGATTGATGTTGTAGCCGTTACATTCTATTTACTTGGAATTATCCCATTTCTTGGCATGGCCCTACTTGATATAGGTCTTATTTATAGAAATAAAGCAGAAGAAGAAAAGCTGAAAATTCATGCGATCTTTGTTAGTATTTTTCTAGTGGTTGCACACATTGCAATGATTTTTGGAATGATTGATCCTGCGCTAGGAACAGGTGGCCATGCAGGACATGATATGAGTAATATGTAATTTGAACCACTGGAAGTCTATGTAAGATATTTCAGTGGTCTTTGCTTTTTTTACGACTTTACTTTAACTTGCGTAAAAACTTCACTAAATAGTAAGAATTAGTTACTAATTGGCTAATTTCTTTTTGCTAAACTGAAGTAGTACAAAAAATAATAGGGAAGGGGTGCAACAGATCATGAAACGAATTACATCTCTCTTGTTCCTTGGGATTTTGTTTGCTATTGTGGCTGCTGGCTGCAGTTCCAAACTTAGTGATGAAAGCTGGAAACTTGATAAAAAACATGTGTCATTACCAGATTTTGTTCTGAATACATCTGAAAAAATTAATGAAACTTATGTTATGGCTGCAACTTATCCTGAAGTCGTAGCATCTGTTCCTTGCTATTGTGGATGTGTTGTCGAAGGACATAAGAGCAATCTAGATTGCTTTGTCAAACAAGTTGGTGAAGACAATGCAGTAACAGAATGGGATTCTCACGGAATTTCTTGCGACACCTGCATTGATATTGCTCGAGATGCGGTTGAAATGCATCTTAGTGGAAAAAATACGAATAAAATATATCAATTAATCACAGAAAAATATAAAGATATTGGGGAGCCGACCCCAACACCTGAACCTAAGTAAGGGGAAACCCATGAAGAAAATACTAATCGGAGTTTACATTTTGATTATTATTGGAATTATTGTCTGTTTAAGTACTAGCCATATTTTTGACAGCAAGAAATCAGAAGCAATTGCTGCTGGTGAAAAGATATATAACAAAAATTGTATATTTTGTCACGGCGAAACAGGAAAAGGAGAAGGCTCAAAAACGGGGACGGCTTTAAATAGCCAGAATTTTTTAAGCTCCGTATCCGATAAAGACCTGTATAATTATGTGAAATATGGAAGAGAAGACACAGTCATGCCTGCTTACGGTCCTCGAATGTCAGATAAGGATTTAAAAAATCTTGTTGCTTTTATAAGAGACTGGCAGACAGAAGAAATCGAGTTTGATGTGCCAAAAACGATTTCAGGTAATCCTGAAAATGGAAAAGCGCAATATAATTTATATTGTCTAAATTGTCATGGTGAAGCAGGGACAGGTAAGGATAAAATGGGAACCGCTCTCGCTAATCGACAATACCTGAAATATACAACTAATAAGCAAATATGGATTGATGCAGCCTACGGTCGTGAAGAAACTAGGATGGGTCCTTCATTAAAGGGGCTTGAAGGCGCACGCCAGCTCAAGGAAAAGGATATTACCGATATTGTTACCTATATCCGATCTTTGGAGAAAAAATAAACTGAATACAGCATAAAAGACCTGAATCCATTACAAAAGGATACAGGTTTTTTTTTGCCCATTATTAATTTGTGAACATTTTGTGGTGGTTTTTTGTCGAAACCGCAACGATTTATATCCTTTAACAAAATGTTCAAGAGTGAAACAACAAATAAGGGTTGATAAAGATTATATTTATTTCAAAGAGGACTATAGTGAAAAATAGTACTTTCTAGTGATAAGTTTTTTAAGTCAAGGAGGATTAAGATGCTTAAAAATAAGTTGTTGGCATTATTCGTAATCGCATCATTTTTAACGAATTTCATCATCCCAAAGGCTAGTGCTGAAATAGCCTTTCAGGCAGAAAAATTTCCTTTTAAGGAAATGCAGATTCAGGTAATGCCAGAGTTTGATTATCCCGAAGGTTGGTCACGAGATATTCCATCTTTACTAGTGGGCCAGTACGGAACAATTACCAATAAAAGTGGTCAAGATTATGATGGGAAGATTGAGATTCCCGTTCCAGCAATGGACAAAGGCTTTGAAGCCTTCTTGGTAGCAGAACTCCCAGAAAAAAATAAGCCTGAAGTACAGCGTCCCTATGATGTCGATAAAGAAAATGGGATCATTACTTGGAAACCAGCTAAAGCAATTAAGAATAACGAAACCTACGAATTTGTCATTGAGTACTATACAAAGTCAATTAACGTGAAGGACAACAAGATCTTTACATATGAACTTAAAAATAAAGCTGATATCGAGCTTTTAGATGTTATCTTTTATGCTCCAATGGATGCAAAGGAAATAAAAATTGAGCCAAAGGCAGCAAACAATTCGAAAAATGAATATGGAGAAGAGCTTTATTACTACCAATACAAAAATGTAAAGGCAGATGCTGGCTTGAAATACTCTTTCTCATATAAGAAAGATGGTACTGAATCAACAATGGAGGCGATTAACAAAAAGCGGCCACCAAATGATGAAAACCACAGTGGTGTAACTGCATCAGACCAAGTTGTGAAAAACGGAGGAACCACTAATTCATCAAAACGTCCAATTATCGGGCTGGGTGGTGCATCGATCATCGGTATTGCAATCATCATTGCCGGACTCTTTGTTTTAATTGGCTTAAAAGGAAATAAACAATCAGCATCTAAGGTAGCCAGTCATAATAAAAAACAACCGAAGAAGCCTTCTCCAACGGTTAAAAAAGACTACAAAACAGAGAATTCTGAAGAAAAGAAAGAACTGCGCAAAAAACTTTTAACTGGAAAGATAGACCAAGAAATGTACGAAGAAGAAATGAAGAAATTAATCTAATGAGGTGAGAAGAATGAAAAAAAATACGATTATTATGCTTGGTGGGTTTATTATTGCAGGAGCTATTGTATTCCTTCTAATGGCAGCAACTCCTGGTTCAAGTGGTGTTGAGTTAACGATGAAAGAGCTCTTGGCTACTCAAGATCAACATAAAGATGATTTTGTAACTGTAGAAGGATTACTTATTGAAGATTCAATTAAATGGAATCCAGACAAAATTGAGTTGAAGTTTGATGTTAAAGATAACGACGGAAATGTTATGCATGTTATTCATAATGGTACCAAACCAGATAATTTTGCAGAAGGTGTCATTACTATTCTCCAAGGGGCTCCGACCAAAAAGAATACATTTGTGGCAGAGACAGTTAAAACTAGATGTCCTTCTAAGTATGAAGGAAAAGATAGCAAAAATTATAATCCAGAGACACATAAAGATAAATTAAATAAAACACCGAATGAAAAATAACAGGCTAACTTAAGAAGGTGACGAAATGTATTTATTTGCCAACGCAACGATTTATATAGGCTTAGCCATCGCAATTTATTCACTCCTCATTATCACGTTGGGGATTAGCACGAAAAATCAAAAGTTTATTAACAGTGGTAAAGGTGGATTGATTGCATTATTAGTATGTTCATCACTTGCAATGCTTTCATTGTTCTACCTATTAGCAACCTCTCAATTTCAATATGAATATGTTCATGATTACACAAGCAGTGAACTGCCGATTATCTATAAACTTACCGCACTATGGGCGGGGAATGCAGGCTCGTTGTTATTGTGGACATTCTTCTTAACTCTTTATACTTGTATGATTGCTTTCTCACGGAAGTTAAAAGGAAACCCGATGATCCCATACATTTCGGCCATCTTACTTGCAAATGCGGTTTTCTTCTTCTTTATTTTAGGTTTTGTAGCTAAACCTTTCCTTTTATTAAATGAGATTCCAATAGAAGGAAAAGGATTAAATCCTATGCTTCAAAATCCAGGAATGATCATTCATCCTGTCACACTTTACCTTGGCTATGTAGGTCTTGCCATTCCATTTGCCTTTGCGATGGCGGCCTTGATTTTGAAAAATGTCGATGATTTCTGGATTAAAATGACTAGACGTTGGACAATTATTGCCTGGTTATTTTTAAGCCTTGGAAATATCTTTGGTGGTCAATGGGCATATGTTGAACTTGGCTGGGGCGGTTACTGGGCATGGGATCCAGTTGAAAATGCTTCCTTTATGCCATGGTTAACAGCAACCGCCTTCTTACATTCCGTTATGATTCAAGAACGGAAAAACATGTTAAAAATTTGGAATATCAGCTTAATCATTGTCTCCTATGCACTTACCCTATTTGGTACATTCTTAGTGCGAAGCGGCGTACTGACCTCTGTTCATGCCTTTGCAAATTCAAACCTGGGATTATACTTCTTAATCTTCATGGGTGTGGCAGTCATCGGGGCACTATATGTGTTAATGAGCCGTTACAACCTGCTGAAACGCAGTGCAGGGGAATTTAATTCCTTTGTTTCCAAAGAGAGCAGCTTCTTAGTAAATAATTTATTACTTGTCGGAGCAGCCTTTGCCGTATTTTGGGGAACGATTTTCCCATTAGTATCAGAAGCAGTACGTGGTACAAAAGTAACGGTTGGTCTACCATTTTTTAATAAAGTGGAAGCACCAATTCTATTATCAATGATGTTTGTCATGGCAGTTTGTCCAATGCTTGCTTGGCAAAAATCTACCGTGAAAAATCTTAAGAAAAACTTCATGATTCCAGCTATCCTCGCTGTTCTTGGCATGATTTTGATGGTAGTGTTAGGAATTCAAAAAGCATGGGCAGTCATTGGTTATGGAGTAATCATTCTATTATTAATTACCCACTTCTTAGAGTTTTATAGAGGTGTAAAAGCTAGAAGAAAGATGACTAAAGAAACACCACTTGTGGCGCTGTACCGCTTGATGATTCGAAATCGCCGCAGGTATGGTGGATACATCGTTCACCTTGGTATTGCCTTCATCACGATGGGGATTATTGGTTCACAGAATTATGATTTACAAACAATGAAAACAGTCGATTTAGGGCGGTCAATTGAATTAAAGGATTATCGTATCAACTACGACCGGCTTGATCAGAAGAAAGAAGGCATTAATGATATCGTCTATGCCGATGTAGCCGTTTTTAGAAATGGTAAAAAGCTAGGCACGTATCAGCCAGAAAAGGTATTTTACGGAAACTGGGAACAGCCTTCTTCCGAAGTGGCGATTATATCTTCGCTTAAGGAAGACTTATACATCGTGTTAAGTGCCTGGGAAGATGATGGAAAAGCCACATTTATTGTAAAAATTAATCCAATGATGAACTGGTTATGGATTGGTTCATTCATGATTGTTATTGGCGCTCTGTTCGCCGTTTGGAACGGAAAATATGGAAATGTCACTCCGAGATACACAGGAGTTCGCAGAGAGGTGTCTTAATATGAAAAACAAAATTTATATTGGCCTTCTCATAATAGCGTTCATCTTTCAAGGATCATTCCTTCGCGTTGAAGCAGCAAAACAGGTTGACTATAAATCAGCTGAATTCAAAGCCGTTGCTCAGCAATTCGCTTGCACATGTGGCTGTGGTCAGGATCATTATGAATGTGATCCGAATACGTGCAATCTTACCACAGAATTTAAAGCAGACCTGGTTGACATGATGAACAAGGGGTGGGATAAGGATAAAATTCGTGCCTATTATGTCAATATCTATGGTGAAGAAATATTGACTTCACCTGAAAAAAGCGGTTTTAGTTTAACAGCTTGGGTTCTCCCGTTTGTAGTATTGGCCGCAGCGGGAATATCATTGTATTTCGTTATTCGTAAATGGGTTAAGAAAAAAGGCACAGATGAACCTGTTGCTGAGTACCAGAACACCGAGGATGAAGTAGAAGGAGAAATACTATCTTCCATGATTGATGAAGAACGCAAAAAGTATCTTTAGGATGTGAACAAAATGCAAGATATCACAGTCATCTCGATGATTTTTACCACCATATTTGCGCTAGCTTGTCTGTTTCTAATATTATCACCGTTATTTAAGTGGGATGCTTATTTACATATTAGTTCAACGGGTCAGGATATCGGCGCCTCGAAAGAAGCACTATTAACAACACTTAATGAAATAGAATTTGAGTACAAGATGGATAAAATCTCACACGCTGATTATAAAGTTTTAAAAAAGCAATACGAAACAGAAGTTGCCGGCATTATGAAGGAAGAAGAACAGTTGAAGGATACAAACATCGATAAAGATTTAATGGATGAAGTTGAAAAAGAAATTGAAGCTCAAATGAAAACTTATAAGAATAAAAAGGGGGAAGGAAAGTGATCAAAAAAATCACGGTTTTCTTCCTCGGACTGATGCTATTCATTCCATTTCATGGATTAGCAGCTTCTGATTCAAAGCTTTCGATTGATATGCATTATATCGTTGTCAGCCCGGCAGAAGATGGCTCAACGAATATGATGAATATGGTTAATTATACTAATACCTCAGCTGAAGAATATAAAGGTGACGGTAAAAGTGAAGCGGTTTTAAATGTAACCCTTCCCGAAGGTACAGAGGATCTCAACTTTTTAGACAATAAAATTGCCTTTAAAGAGGTTGACAAAGGATTCATTACAACCACGCCAATTCCAGGAAATCAAACGATGGTGTTGCCTTACAGTTATCGAATAGCAAAGGGAAAAGAAATTAATTTAAAAGCTGACTACAACGTACAAATGATGCAAATTCTCGTTCCAGAAGGAAGAGGGAGTATTGAAGTTAAGGGTGCGGTTGCAACTAGTCAAGGCAGTTTCAAATTCGATGACGAAAATTATTTTGGATACAGTATCGAAGGGATTAAAGCTAACCATTCGTTTACACTTGTTTATAAGCCAGATGTACAGCCTGCAGCGAATGAGACAAAAAAGTCGAAAACAACTAATAAAAGTAATAGTTCGGTTACACACACGGCGCCAGCTTTCCATAATCCAGGTCATCTAAGAATATGGGCACAGTCCCCTCTACACCGCTTTGATCCACACGTCTTTTTAATTATTATAGGAGCTATTGTCATTGCTGGAATCTCCTATTATATCTATTTCAGAAGGAACGCAAAGCTGGAAGAGGAAAGACTTGGAGCAGATAAAGAAGAGAAGGCATTTAAACTTTTAATGGCAAAGCAAAAAGCCATAATGGATAAGATCATTGAATTGGAAGAATCCTTCGGAGATGGAAAGCTTTCAGAGGATGAATATCATGCAAAGCTAGAAGCTTATAAACAGCATCTTGTCCAAGTAAAATTAAACTTACGTAATTTTGTAGAGTAGTAGCTTGGATGGGAGAGACTGCAAATGATAGAAATAAAAAGCCTAACAAAGCAAGCGGATAATAAGCGAATTCTAAGTGGTGTAGACCTCTCAATCAAAAAAGGAGAAACAGTTGCCATCCTTGGACCAAATGGTGCCGGAAAAAGTACGCTTCTAAAAGTACTCGCAACCTTAATCAAACCTACATCGGGGTCTATATTGGTTAATAAGATGGATTTGAAAAAAAATCATATCGAAATAAAAAAAATAATGGGTTATTTACCCCATTCCAGTTTGCTTTATGATCATTACACCCCATTGGAAAATATTGTGTTCTTTGGGGATATCTATGATGTTAAAAATGTTGAACAACGAGCGATTGCACTGGTCAAAGAAGTAGGTTTGTCATTCTTTTTAAATGAACCGGTAAAGAATTTCTCCCGTGGAATGATTCAACGGATTGCGATTGCACGAGCGATTGTTCATGAACCGGAAATTCTCCTTTTGGACGAACCGCACACAGGATTAGACCAAGGAGCGATTACCATACTTAATAACGTTATTCTTTCCATGAAAGCAAAAGGCACCACTACCTTAATGGTTACGCATGATTTCAAACAAGCAGCTGAAATCTGTGACAGAATTATCATTATAAAAAATGGCAAGATTGTCGATGATTTTAGGATTGAAAATCAAAACTTAGGTTTTGTTTCTGAAAAATATGAGCAATTAGTGGAGGGAGTATCATGAACCTTTTTCGAACAGCCCTCTTACTAGCAAAAAAGGATTTATATTCCGAATTAAAAACAAAACAAATTATGGTGACCCAAATTATTTTCGCTGGTCTGGTGATTGTTGTTTTCAGCTTCGCCTTTGACCCTGCCAATAATACAACAAAAACAGTTATACCAGGAGTCATTTGGGTCATTATCGTCTTTGCTGGAATTTTAGGTCTTAACAGATCATTTATATCCGAGCAGAGAAATGATACGATGCAAGGATTATTGGCTGCACCAATGGAGGCAGCGAGCATTTATTTAGGAAAGTTTTTAGCCAATTTTGCGATGATGTTGATCGTAGAACTGGTTTCCATCCCGTTTTTATTTTTGTTATTTGATTTCAAATTTTTTGGGAGCACTCCTTATTTTATCTTAGTTATATTCTTAGGCAGTTTTGGATTTATCGCCATTGGAACATTCTTGGCGGCATTGGCAGCCAATTCCAAAAGCAGTGAGATGCTGCTTCCACTATTGCTGTTTCCAATTACAACGCCAATCCTAATCGGTGTTGTTCAAGCCACTCGAATCATCTTAACAAATATGGATAAATTTTCAAGTGCAGTCGCTTGGATTCAGTTGGTCACTGCGTACGATGTTATCTTCTTTGTTGTTTGTTTCTTATTAATTGATTATGTGCTGGAGGTTTAAGTGATGAGTATGAATCTCGAACGAGAGAAAGCGGTACTTACTGGATCTCAATTAACTGTTAAGAAGAGCCCAGATCTATCAAAGATTTTGTTTGGTGCTACAATTATTTCCATGTTGGTCGCCCTTTATTTTATCTTTATCTTTTCTGCTGAAGAAGTAACGATGGGAGCAGCCCAAAAAATCTTTTACTTTCATGTTAGCTCAGCATGGCTGGCGTTCATGGCATTTTTTGTGACATTTGTCTTCAGTATTTTATTCTTAGTCAAGCGGAAAAGAATATTTGACACCTATGCTTATATTTCTGCAGAAATTGGTGTGGTCTTTACGATCATTGTCTTAACAACTGGACCAATTTGGGCAAAATCATCATGGAATACTTGGTGGGTTTGGGAGCCGCGGTTAATTACAACGTTAATTCTTTTCTTTATCTATATAGCCTACATTATGATTCGTCAAATGGATGGAGTATGGGATAAAAAAGCCAGACTTGCTGCTGTATTTGGAATTATCGGGTTTGCTGATGTTCCAATTGTATTTTTCGCGATTCGTTGGTGGCAAACAAAGTTTCACCCAATCGTGTTTGGTGAGGGACCTTCCCAAAAAGGTGGAGGTATTGAGAGTTCTATGCTAGTGGCGTTGTTTGTTTCACTTGCAGCATTTACCATTCTATATTCATACCTTCTTCATAAAGGTGTTTCTTTTGAAAATATGAAAATTAAAGTAGAGCGCTATAAAGAAAAATTAAGAGAAGAATTGGAAAAATAGGAGGAATTTATCATGGGTTTTGAATTTATGTATGGTGCCTATTCTGTTGCATGGGTTGTTATTTTTGGATATATGTTAATACTCGGTAAAAGACACTCAAAGCTTAAGAATGAAATTGAATTCTTAAAACAACTAGAAAAATAACTAGTAGTAATAATTAGGCCTGTGAAGCATAAACAGGCCTTTTGCATAGAACCTTATTGGTGTTAGGAGGAAATACGATGAACAAGCGGGTCATCAAATTACTCGTATTGATTCTTATTGTTGGTATGTTTGGTTTCTTTGGTTATAGTTTAGTTACAAAAGGTGAACATACAGATGTTGGTGATCAGGCATATAATTTTTCTTTGCCAAATTTGGATGGAAGTACAACCAAGCTCTCCGATTTTAAGGGGGAAGTGGTTATTCTGAACTATTTTGCCAGTTGGTGTGCTCCATGTAAAGAGGAGTTACCAGAGCTAGAATCCTTCCAAAAAGAATATGGTGATCAATATCATTTTCTTATGATTAATCGCGGCGAGACAATGGATAAGATTAATAAAGTAACGGAGAAAAATAAAGCCGGAATGAACTATTTATTTGATTATAATGCAAGGGTTTCTAAAATGTATAATGTGACAGGGCAGCCTGAAACCTTTGTGATTGATAAACAAGGAATTATTAGAGAACATTTTAACGGTCCAGTTACAGAAATGCAATTATATAATTGGGCGAAGAAATATGACAATTAAATTCACAAAAAAGGATTGAACCTGATCATAAGGTTCAATCCTTTTTTCTAAAGTGGTTTAAAGTGAAATTCTGCGATCACATCAGCCTTGACTGTTATTTGTCCTGGTTCAATTTGTGTGGAGGCAGCTCCTTTCACGAAAGCTCCAGGCTGGTTAAAAACAGGCTGGACCGTT
The DNA here is from genome assembly GCF_041106275.1 of Neobacillus sp. BF23-41. Classification (NCBI taxonomy): domain Bacteria; kingdom Bacillati; phylum Bacillota; class Bacilli; order Caryophanales; family Bacillaceae; genus Neobacillus; species Neobacillus sp. BF23-41. The sequence goes on along the minus strand of NZ_JBGBPR010000003.1, from coordinate 187,610 downwards.
CTGCCTCCTTCGATAATTAACCTCGGTGTGGGGATTAACGATACATTTAATGTCCCTGCAATGGTTTTAGCCTTTTCAATTGCATTATTTACTGCCATACCTAAGACCTGTTTATAAAAAGACTCTTTGTTTTTCACTGTAAATTGGACGTTAGAGACATAGTTCACACCGTTTTGAACAGCGGTATCCACGACCTTGCCAACGATTGATAAGTCCTCTATTTTTACCTGCAGGATATGGGTTATTTTATAACCACGAAATATTTGTTTCCCTTGGTCATAATCGTAATCTGACTCAATTCGATAATCGAAGGTTTGTATATTATTTTTGGTAATTCCCAGTGAAATAAGAGAGTCGATTACCTTTGTTACTTCAAGAGAATTCTGCTTCTGGGCGGTTATTACCTGCTTGCTTTCCGTTATTATTCCTAGGTTTACCGAAGCGGAGTCAGGTTGGATTGCCATTTCTCCTTCACCAGACACTTTTATTAAATAGTCCTTGTGAGGTAATCCATTTCGATTTAACGGATGGTAATTGTACACTTCCCTCTCCCCCTATATGTTTATTCTTTCTTTAAAATACGACTGACCGCCAAAAATGTTCCGATATTAAAATTTATCCCTTTCTACTTATCTTATTTTTGTTCTAGCATTCATCTCAGAAAATAGAAAAGAAATGACAGTTTTGAAAGTCATAATGTGACCAAGCAGGCATACATTTTAAATAATGAGAAAGGCAAATATGAGGAGGTTGCACACGTGGAAACAATCCTAAACTTTTTACCAAAAAATATAGCCGACCTAATCAGCAAAATCCCTCCTAACCAAAAAGAAGAACTGGAAGAAATCCGCATACGAATTAACCGACCGATTGAAATGACAATGAAAGGCGCACCCAGGTTTTTACCGTATAATGTCCAGCCTGATGATGCGTTTCACCTAATGAATAAAATAAGTCATTTCTCCATCTATACCCTCGAAGAGGAACTTAAGCAAGGATTTATAACTGTTTCCGGGGGCCATCGGATTGGGCTGGCTGGTAAGGTGATTCTTGAGGGTGGAAAGGTCAAGGCGATCAGGGACATTTCCTCTTTTAATATTCGGATAGCTAGGGAAAAGGTAGGGATAGCTGAACCTATTATCCCATATATCTATCAAGGAAATTGGATGCATACGATGGTGATTGGTCCGCCCCAAACTGGAAAAACAACATTACTGCGTGATATTGCAAGAATTGCATCCTCAGGTTACTTAGCAAGGGGCATACAGGCAAATAAGGTAGGGATTGTAGATGAACGAAGTGAAATTGCTGGATGTGTTAATGGGATACCGCAATTGACCTTTGGTGACCGTTTGGATGTGCTAGATGCCTGTCCGAAAGCTGAAGGAATGATGATGATGATTCGCTCGATGAGTCCAGATATTCTGGTTGTTGATGAAATAGGCCGGAAAGAAGATGCTGAAGCCATCCAAGAGGCTGTTCATGCGGGAATAAAGTTAATGATGACCACTCATGGGACGAGCATTGAAGAAGTTAGAAATAGACCATCTTTACGGACGATTCTTGATCAAAAAATTTTTCAACGTTTTGTTGTCCTTAGCAGGGCATCAGGACCGGGAACTATTACTCATATTTTAGATGGAAATGGTAAAGAAATGAATCAAAAAGTGAGAGTGACATAAATGATTAAGCTTATAGGTGCTGTTTTCATAATTGTCGCAACAACATGGATCGGATTTGAGATTTCCAGACGTTTTAGTGAGCGACCAAGGCAGCTCAGGGCATTAAGGACTGCACTACAATCACTTGAAGCAGAAATAATGTACGGTCATACGCCATTACATGAAGCAGCCAGAAGGTTAGCAGAACAGCTTTCAAAGCCGCTTTCAATCTTTTTTGAGTCCTTTTCCAAGAAATTAACGGACACCGAAACAACGGTAAGAGACGCTTGGGAAACGAGTTTAAGAGAAATATGGAATTCTACAGCATTAAAGCAGGGAGAATTTGAAATTATGAAGCAATTTGGGGAGACCCTGGGTCGACATGATCGTATGTCCCAGCAAAAACATATCATGCTGACACTAACACATCTTGAAAGAGAAGAGGCGGATGCAATTCAAGCCCAAGCAACATACGAAAAAATGATCAAGAGTCTCGGATTCTTATCAGGATTATTACTGATTATTTTATTATTTTAGGGGGAAATGCAATGGGGTTAGAAGTGGATATTATTTTTAAAATTGCAGGTGTGGGAATAGTTGTTGCCTTTTTGCATACCGTTCTTGACCAGGTGGGGAAAAAAGAATACGCACAGTGGGTAACGTTGTTTGGGTTTATCTATATATTATTTCAGGTAGCATCCATTGTGGATGATCTCTTCCAAAAAATTAAATCTGTATTTTTATATCAATAGAAGGGGGGGCCCTAAGATTGAAATCATAAAAATAGTTGGCATAGCTCTTGTAGCAACCTTTCTAGCTTTAATTGTGAAAGAACAAAAGCCAAATTTTGCATTCCTCTTAGTTGTCTTTGTAGGCTGTGTCATTTTCCTTTTTTTGGTGGGTAAAATTTATGAAATCATTCATATGCTTGAGAAACTGGCAGTGAATGCAAAAGTGAATATGGTTTATATCGAAACGATTTTAAAAATCATTGGAATTGCTTATATTGCAGAATTTGCCGCCCAGATTACAAAGGATGCTGGTCAGGGAGCACTCTCTTCTAAAATTGAATTAGCTGGAAAAATTATTATCCTTGCTATGGCGATTCCAATTCTAACTGTTTTGATTGAAACGATAATCAAACTTATTCCTAGTTGATGACAAACCTGAAAAAGAGGTGTAGATAGAATTGAAGCAGCGATTGCAGTTTATTCCTATTATAGTTCTTGTATTCTTTTTTTTATCCTTTACAGGTGTACAAGCTGCCGACGAGACTAAAGACCCAATCCCTCTTTCACCGCAGGAGTTAGTTGATGCCCAGCTTAAATCCCTTGATATTACAGAACTCAAACAATTTTGGGAGGACATTACCTATAAATACGGGGGATTCCTTCCCGAAAGCCAGAAGGGGAGCTTGTATGACTTTGTTAGCGGCGAGAAGAAATTCTCTTTTAAACAATGGGGGCTGGGAATAGTAAAGTTTGCCTTTCAAGAGTTTGTTTCTAACGGGAAATTACTGGGGTCATTGATCATGCTAACCATCTTTAGTATGTTCCTTCAATCGATGCAGAATGCCTTCGAGAAAAGCGCGATTAGCAAGGTTGCATATTCAATCGTTTATATGGTCTTAGTCATAATTGCCCTGAATAGTTTCCATGTCGCCATCAGTTATACAAATGAAGCAATCGGATCGATGATCTCCTTTGTGCTAGCACTTGTTCCACTGTTACTCGCATTAATTGCAGCCTCTGGCGGTCTTATATCAGCAGCTTTCTTTCATCCGGTGATCTTGTTTTTAATGAATATAAGCGGTTTATTCATGCAGTATATTATCCTGCCTCTCCTGTTTCTAGCCACCTTATTGAGTATTGTAAGCACGATGTCAGAACAGTATAAAGTGTCACAATTAGCTGCCCTGCTAAGAAACTGGAGCATTGGGTTAATGGGACTCTTCTTGACGGTGTTTCTAGGTGTTATATCAGTACAGGGAGCATCAGCAGCTGTAACAGATGGTGTTACGATTAGGACAGCGAAATTTGTAACCGGGAACTTTATACCTGTAATCGGCCGGATGTTTACAGATGCTACAGATACGGTGGTTAGTGCATCTGTCCTATTAAAAAATACAGTAGGCATTGCTGGTGTTGGTATCCTGCTTATCATTGTAGCCTTCCCAGCTATTAAAATCTTAATGATTGCCTTTATCTATAAATTCGCTGCCGCTATCTTGCAGCCATTAGGCGGCGGGCCAATCATTACCTGCTTGGATATTATTAGCAAGAGTGTCATTTATGTCTTTGCAGCTTTAGGAATCGTTTCACTGATGTTCTTTTTATGTATAACAGTTATAGTTGCGGCAGGAAACCTGACGATGATGATGAGATAGGGGGGATTCATATGGAATTTTTAATAGAGTGGGTAACGAATATTATTCTCTTTATCTTGTTAGCCACGGTAATTGATATGCTCCTCCCCAATTCAAGTATGCAAAAGTACACAAAAATGGTTACAGGACTCCTTTTAATTGCCATTATTCTTACCCCAATATTTAAATTGATTTCCAAGGATTTTGAATCAGCAATGGGTTCGATCCCTTCATATCAAGCTCCTGGAGAAAAAAATATGAAAAATTCAATAGATTTAAAGAAAAAAGAAATACAAGCCCAACAACATGCATATATTTTAGAAGAAATGGCTGTCCAACTGAAAAAGGACGTGAAAGAGGAGTTGATGGAACAATACGGATTGGAGATAGCAAAAATTGATCTAGCTACAAATGAAGAAAGCGACCAAGCATTCCCAGACAACCTCCAAAAGGTTATGGTTCTTCTGAAGCAACCAGAAAATGAAGTGAAGACAGTCGAAGCGATCAAACAAGTCGAAATTAACACAGAAACACCTCTTCCATCTAAAAGCTCAACAGAAGAAGCTGAAAAAATTGCCGCTTTTCTTTCGCAAAAATGGAATGTGACCGAAAAAACAGTTGAAGTTTCGATTGAAGGGGGGATTAATAACCAAAATGAATAACAACCAAGGACCATTTTCATGGCTTAAAAAGGTGCTCAAAATAGAAGGTAAATCTGACAAGAAACCAGGGAAATACCAGTATATGCTTGTTGTTCTATGTATCGGTGCAGCGTTTATGCTTGTTGGCAATATTGTATTTAAAACAAATTCGAACTCAGCTGATACACCTGTTGCGACGAGTGAAAAAGTAGATTCCGAAGATGTACCGGCATTTGGTCTAAATAAGGGCTCAAGCAATAAGGCATTGGATAAATATGAAGAAAAATATGAAAATCAGCTTAAGAAGGCCCTTCAGGAAATGCTAGGGGTTAAAGATGTTACAGTTATTGTCAATATTGATTCCACTGATAAGAAAGTGCTTGAAAAAAATAGGGTTTCCAAATCACAAACGACTGAAGAAACAGATCGAGAAGGTGGGGAACGGAAAGTTGAGGAAGCCTCAATTGATGAACAACTAGTGATTATCCGTGAGGGTGAAAAAGAGGTTCCGATTGTAGTAGAAACGAAAAAACCTGAAATTCGCGGTGTCCTAGTGGTTGCGAAAGGCGCAGAGAATATACAAGTGAAAAAGTGGATTGTAGACGCAGTTACGCGCGCTTTAGATGTACCAAGTCACCGAGTTGCAGTCATGCCTAAAAAATAAAAGGGGTGTTTTCCTATGCTATTGAAAAAACAAACAGTTTGGTTATTAACGATGTTAAGTTTAGTAGTTGTATTATCTGTTTATTACATTACCTCTCCGGAACAGAAGAGTAATGATCTAGCTGCTGTTTCGCAAAAAGCGAAAGATCAAAATCAGGGTAAAACAAAAACGGAAGCTAAGGATGATAAAACAATTGTATCAACTGTTGCAGGTGATGAAGCGTTTGAAGAATTACGTATGAAGCTCGATGACCTAAGGAGCGAACAGCGAGAGGATTTAACGACGGAGCTTGCCTCCACAGATATTCCTGCGGTTGAGCGAAGTAAAGTAAAAGATCAAATGGACCAATTGAATCAAACGGCCAAAAAAGAAGAAATTCTTGAAACGTTAATTAAAACAATGGGCTATGAAGATGCATTAGTAAGAGCAGATGGTGAAAAAGTGAGAGTCACAGTTAAATCTAAGAAGAAACCTTCAGCAACTGAGGCCAATAAAATCATCTTACAGGTGAAAAAAGAAATTGGCGAAACCAATTATGTAGCAGTAGAATTCCAACCAACAAAATAAATGTAACCAAAAAGGAAAGTCAACGACTTTCCTTCAGATTGTCGAGAAAGGGACATTTTCTCGGCAATTTTTTATTTTGTCTGAATCTAAAATCCCGATTTTTATTAATTGATTGCCCCTGATAAATGGCCTGTTAATTTCCGCTCCGGGCACTCGCTTTCCGCGGGGAGGCTCCCCGGCACGCCCGCGGAAAGCGAAGCACCTGGAGCGCAAATCAACAAACTAGTTAAAAACCCTATATAGACTTTCCTTTTTGGTTTGATAACCAAGAAATAGGTTAAAATAATATGTTGAATGACAGCCAACTGTAAAAGTTCCCTTTTGTTAATAAAAATATTATGATAAGAGAGGAAGTATGTGAGAGGGGGATTTCATTGGAGATAATTTCCATCATTGAACTTTCACTAGGTATTATCGTATAGTTATAGTAGTTAGTCATAATTTTGTAGTACGAGGGGTGTAACTCAATGTTAAAAGTACAAGAAATTCGCGAATTGATTAAATTAGTGGACCAATCAAGTATTGATGAATTTGTATATGAAAACGAAGGTTCAAAAATTAAAATGAAAAAAAATGGTGCAGTTACATATGTTTCACAAGTAAGTCCGGCTCCACAAGAAACTCAATTTGTATCACCAGCACAACCAGTCTTATCTACAGCAACACCTTCCGTTCCTGTTCAGGAAGTAAACCAGGAAGTTCAAAAAGAAGAGACTGTAAAGCAAGCTGATACATCCAATCTTCATAAAATTGTTTCTCCAATGGTAGGGACTTTTTATGCTTCACCGACTCCAGACACTGACGCATATGTTAAACTGGGTTCAAATGTAACAACAGATTCGATTGTATGTATTGTGGAAGCTATGAAATTATTTAATGAAATTGAAGCTGAAATTAACGGCGAAATTGTTGAAATACTTGCTAAAAATGGACAATTAGTAGAATACGGACAGCCTTTATTTTTAGTAAAGCCTGAATAAGGAGCGATAACAGGATGATTAAAAAACTGTTAATTGCAAACAGAGGAGAAATTGCAGTTAGAATTATTCGAGCGTGCAGGGAAATGGGAATTGAATCTGTTGCCGTTTACTCGGAAGCGGATCGTGAAGCATTACATGTACAGCTCGCAGATGAAGCCTATTGCATTGGCCCTACTTCATCAAAAGACAGTTATTTAAATGTAACAAATCTAATTAGTGTGGCTAAGCTTACAGCTTGTGATGCCATTCACCCAGGGTATGGCTTTTTAGCCGAAAACGCAGATTTCGCAGAGCTTTGCCGCGAATGCAATATAACATTTGTGGGTCCAAGCCCAGAGGCCATTACAAGAATGGGTACTAAGGATATCGCAAGGGAGACTATGCGTGAAGCCGGGGTCCCAATTGTCCCTGGTTCAACTGGGATTATAAATGATATCGATGAGGCACTTGAACTTGTTAAAAAAATCCAATACCCAGTTATCATAAAAGCAACTGCTGGTGGAGGCGGCAAAGGGATTCGCGTTGCCAAGAACGAGCAGGAATTAACTAAAGGCATTAATATTACACAGCAGGAAGCCATGACAGCCTTTGGAAATCCTGGTGTTTACATTGAAAAATATATTGAGGATTTCCGTCATGTTGAAATTCAGGTTCTTGCTGACTCCTTTGGTAACACAATTCATTTAGGAGAAAGAGATTGCACAATCCAGCGAAGGCTGCAAAAGCTTCTTGAAGAATCACCATCACCAGCATTAGATGGGGAAATCCGAGAAGAAATGGGAAATGCAGCCGTAAAAGCTGCAAAAGCAGTTGATTATTCAGGTGCGGGAACGGTAGAATTTATATATGACTACCGCAATCGAAAGTTTTATTTTATGGAAATGAACACCAGAATTCAGGTGGAGCATCCTGTTACAGAAATGGTCACTGGAATCGATTTAATTAAAGAACAAATCCGGGTGGCTTCTGGAGAAAAGTTAAAGTTAAAACAACAGGATGTCACTTTTACAGGATGGGCAATCGAATGTCGGATTAATGCCGAAAACCCAGAAAAGAATTTTCTTCCATCTGCAGGGAAAATCAACATGTACCTTCCACCTGGCGGGTTTGGCATACGTATTGATTCAGCAGCTTATCCAGGGTATACGATTCCGCCTTATTACGATTCTATGATTGCGAAGGTTATCGCATATGGGAACAGCAGGGAAGAGGCCATTTCAAGAATGAAACGTGCATTGAGTGAATTCGTTGTTGAAGGTATCCATACAACGATTCCGTTCCATTTAAAACTGCTAGATCATGAAAAGTTCGTCGAAGGCGGATTTAATACCAAATTCTTGGAATTGCATGATGTGATGAAGTCTGTTTAATATCTGGAGGTGTTATTAATGAGTGAGTTTAGTGTCTTGGAAATGGAACAAGGCAATAACGGACATGGGAAAATTGAAATTGCTCCTGAAGTGATTGAGGTTATTGCAGGCATTGCTGCTTCTGAGGTGGAAGGTGTAGCCTCGATGCGTGGTAATTTTGCTACAGGTGTGGTTGAGCGTTTAGGGAAGAAGAACCATGGTAAGGGCGTAAAAGTCGAATTAACAGAGTCAGGAATAAAAGTAGATGTCTATTGTATGATGAAGTTTGGAGTATCCATTCCTTCCGTTGCAGGAAAAGTGCAGGATAATATTCGTCAAGCATTGTTGGATATGACTGCCTTAGATGCTGAAGAAGTAAATATTCATGTGGTTGGGATACAATTTGAAAACCATAAGAATGAACCAGAGAGCATTGACACAGAGATCTAAAACTTGGAAACCAAAGGAGAAAATTCCTTTGGTTTTTCTTTATTTGCAATTAAGTCCTAAATAAAAGTGCTTACATATTGGAAAAATAACAACCTTAGAGTGCGAATCATTTTTAGTTATGCTATTATCGTTTATGTGCAACCTATTCGAATACTTATTTACTATTTATGTATGAAAAATAGACAAAAATTAATTAATATCTCTAAAGGAGTTAATTGTATAATGAAAAGAAGAACAGCAAGGGAAAAGGCATTACAGGCACTTTTTCAAATCGATATAAGCAACACTGAGCCATCAGCAGCGATTGAGCATGTATTGGAAGGAGAGGCGGGTGACGAGTACCTTTCTAAACTTGTTCTAGGGGTAGTCGAACAAAAAACCTTAATTGACAATTTAATCAGTGAAAATCTTGAAAAATGGTCCATAGAACGATTGGCAACGGTCGATCGAAATTTATTAAGAATAGCTACATACGAAATGAAGTTTTTCCGAAATGAAGTTCCGGAAAATGTTATTTTAGATGAAGCCATCGAAATAGCAAAAATATATGGAGATGACCAATCAAGTAAGTTTATTAATGGTGTTCTATCAAAGGTGAAACAAAAACTTCTTAACGATTAATGGATTGAACGCACTTAAGAACAAAAGGAGAAGTGAAAATGACGGCTACTATTATTGATGGAAAAGAAATTGCGGCAAAAAAAAGAATCGAAATCGCAGAAGAGGTTAGCAGAATAAAAAAACTTGGGGTAACTCCTGGATTAGCAGTTATTCTTGTTGGAAATAACCATGCTTCTCGGACATATGTCACAAATAAAGAAAAAGCCTGCCAAGAACTTGGGATGAACTCTGTTTTAATTGAAATGCCAGAGGCAGTTTCCGAAGAGGAATTACTTTCAAAAATTGAAGAATTAAATCAGGACGATCATATTCATGGCATTTTGGTTCAGCTGCCAATCCCCAAACATATTGACGAAAAAAAAGTAATTGAATCGATCTCTCCTAATAAGGATGTAGATGGGTTTCATCCGATTAATATCGGCAGGATGATGACAGGGCAGAATGCCTTCTTACCATGTACGCCGTACGGAATTATGGTGTTACTTGAAGAAACAGGTATCTCAATAGCAGGGAAGCATGTTGTCGTGGTTGGGAGAAGTAATATTGTCGGAAAGCCGGTCGGTCAATTATTTTTAAATCAACATGCAACGGTAACCTATTGTCATTCTAAAACTAAGGACCTAAAGTTCCATACAAACCAAGCGGATATCCTTATTGCTGCTGCTGGAATTCCGAATTTTATTACAGCGGAGCATGTAAAAGACGGTGCTGTCGTCATTGATGTTGGAATTAACCGTAATGAAGCCGGAAAGCTTTGCGGTGATGTAGCTTTTGCTGAGGTAAGCGAAAAAGCTGGATATATCACGCCTGTTCCAAAGGGAGTAGGACCGATGACCATTACCATGCTTATGTATAATACCTTAAAATCAGCTGCAGAAAGCCTAGACCGCAATTAAGTAGGAAATTGTCCTTATCTTCTATAAATATATATAAGATAAGGACAGTTTTTCGCTAATCGAAGAGTTTTCATTTGACTATTGGTCGAATAAAAAGGAGTTACCTATGCAGGAACAAAGATATTTATCTGTGAATGCTTTAACCAAATACATAAAAAGAAAATTTGATGCGGATCCACATTTACGGGATGTTCATGTTAGAGGTGAAATTTCAAATTTCAAACAGCATTCGAGCGGTCATATGTATTTTACCTTAAAGGATGAAAAAGCCCGCATTCTTGCGGTTATGTTTTCGAGTCAGTCAAGGACAATGAAATTCACACCAGAAAATGGCATGAAAGTAATTGTTAGAGGTGAAATATCTGTTTATGAACCAAGTGGTCAATATCAAATATATATAAAAGAAATGCGGCCAGATGGTATAGGAGAATTGTTTTTAGCCTATGAACAGCTTAAACAAAGACTAGAATTAGAAGGATTATTTGCGATAGAAAATAAAAAGGCGATTCCTTTGTATCCCAAAACCGTTGGGGTGATTACCTCACCCACTGGAGCGGCGTTAAGGGATGTTATTACGACCATTAAAAGACGGTATCCCATCGCTAATATTCTTGTTTTTCCTGCCCTTGTACAGGGGGATCAAGCGGCTCCCTCTATTGCTAAGGCTATTGCTAAAGCAAATAGCATGAATGAAATTGATGTGCTAATCGTTGGACGCGGCGGGGGATCAATAGAGGAATTGTGGGCTTTTAATGAGGAGCTCGTTGCCCGAGCGATATTTTCTTCAGACATCCCGATCATATCAGCCGTCGGACATGAAACCGACTTTACCATTGCTGATTTTGTAGCGGATTTACGCGCTCCGACCCCAACTGGTGCTGCAGAACTTGCCGTCCCACATATAGATGAGTTATTGGACAGGGTTTTACAGCGGCAAACTCGCCTTCTTCGGACGATGAAGGGGAAATTCCAGTTTGAAAAAGAACGATTAGCTCGTGTTCAGAAATCCTATGCCTTTCGCTATCCCCATCGATTATATGAACAAAAGCTGGAGCAGGTTGATAAACTAACGGAAATGCTGGTCCGCGGGACATCCAGGTTGTCCTTAATAAAAAAAGGGCAGCACGAAATTCTTTATAAACGCTTGCAGAGGAATCATCCGAGCGATGCATTACGAGAAGCACAAAAACGTTTAGACCTAACCAATAAAGAGATGAAACGTGCCATGCAGCAAGTACTTTCAAAAAAGCAAACAGAATTTGAAAGGATTCTTTCGACCTTAGGTGCGTTGAGCCCCTTGAAAATCATGGAACGTGGATATAGTTTAGCTTATTCAGAAGAAAACAGACTGATTAAAAGCATTAATCAAGTTAAAATGAATGAGCGAGTTCAGATTCAATTAACGGATGGCAGTCTTTTCTGTAGAGTTGAGAATAGGAAGGAGAGCGAAAAACGTGACGAATGAAAAGAAAATTTCCTTTGAAGAGGCAATGACTAAATTGGAACGAATTGTGGATAAGCTTGAAGAAGGAGATGTACCTTTAGAAGAAGCGATCATCTTCTATAAAGAAGGTATGGAGCTGTCCAAACTTTGCCATGATAAATTAAAAAGTGTTGAAGAACAATTAACACAAATTATTACGGAGGACGGTCGGACGGAGAGTTTTACGATTGATGAGGAGGAATAAGACTTGGGAACCGGGTTACTAGATGTATTTGCACGAGAATATAAACTTCAGCTTGATTCGGAGCTTCGGACTCTGGTTAATAAGCTTGACGCCCCTCCTATTATTAAGGAATCAATGATCTATTCACTTGAAGCAGGAGGTAAACGAATTCGCCCCCTTTTATTATTCGCTACTCTAGAAGCATTTGGGGTAGACCCCAAAAATGGGCTTCTTGCTGCTTCGGCCATTGAGATGGTTCATACATATTCCCTAATCCACGACGATTTGCCAAGCATGGATAATGATGACCTTAGAAGAGGAAAACCCACAAATCATAAAGTTTTTGGTGATGCTATTGCGATTTTAGCAGGAGATGCTTTATTAACATATAGCTTTGAGGTAATCGGGAATATTCCATCTGAATTCGCTTCAGCAGATACAAAACTAAAATTAGTGATTGAGTTGGCAAAGGCATCTGGAACGGAAGGAATGGTTGGCGGTCAAGTTGCAGATATGGAAGGAGAAGGGAAATCCTTAACTCTCGAAGAACTTGAGTATATACACATTCATAAGACGGGTAAGCTGCTCGGATTTAGCGTACTGGGAGGAGCAATAATGGCGGGTGCAAATCAGGAACAATTAAAAAATCTTTCCTCTTTCGCCCATCATCTAGGTCTCGCTTTTCAAATCCAAGATGATATTCTTGATTTGGTGGGGAATCAGCAATTGATTGGGAAACCTGTTGGCAGTGATACCTCCAATAATAAAAGTACGTATCCGCAGTTGTTATCGTTAGAAGGGGCAATTGCAGCCTTGAATAAACAAATAAACCTGTCGAAGGAATATCTGGGTATGACAGGCTTGAATACGACCCTTTTGATGGAAATAACGGAATTAGTTGCTTCAAGAGACCATTAGAAAACGGGATTTGAGGCATTGAAATAAGTGTGTTATAATTGTTTTCATTGTAGAAAACGTTGTCAATGCCGTTATCACTCGCGTGTTAGCGGCTATTTTTTAATCAATACTTAATTATTTAAATGTGTAATATAACACAATGGCAAAAAGAAGAATGTATAAAAGTATGAAAGTGAGTGGTCCAAACATGGATCTGTTATCAATAAAAGACCCAGCCTTTTTAAAAGGCATGTCGAATATCGAATTAGAGGCTTTCAGTCAAGAAATTCGCACATTTTTGATTGAAAAGCTGTCTGTAACTGGAGGCCATATTGGACCGAATTTAGGTGTAGTGGAATTAACCATAGCCTTACATAAATGTTTTAACAGTCCTACAGATAAGATTATATGGGATGTGGGACATCAATCTTATGTTCATAAAATATTAACGGGCAGAGCAAGTGAGTTTGATACTTTACGGCAATATAAAGGCTTATGCGGCTTCCCTAAACGGATTGAAAGCGAGCATGATGTTTGGGAAACAGGTCACAGTTCCACATCTCTTTCTGCAGCTATGGGAATGGCAATTGCTAGAGATTTAAAAAAGGAAAAATCATTTGTTATTCCAGTTATAGGCGACGGGGCTTTAACAGGTGGAATGGCGTTAGAAGCCTTAAATCATATTGGTCATGAGAAAAAAGATATGATTGTCATTTTAAATGATAATGAAATGTCAATCGCTCCTAATGTTGGTGCTCTTCATAATATTCTTGGTCAATTGCGGACGGCTGGAAAGTATCAATGGGTGAAAGATGAGCTTGAGGTACTGTTGAAAAAAGTACCTGCAGTGGGCGGGAAATTAGCGGCAACCGCTGAAAGAGTGAAAGACAGCCTTAAATATTTATTTGTTTCCGGTATGTTTTTTGAAGAACTGGGATTTACCTATCTCGGCCCAATTGATGGTCATAATTTTGAAGCATTATTTGAGAACTTCAGCTATGCTAAAAAGACAGAAGGTCCGATTCTTCTTCATGTCATCACCAAAAAGGGAAAAGGCTATCAGCCGGCAGAAAGTGATAAAACAGGTACATGGCATGGAACAGGACCATATAAAATGGACACAGGTGCATTCGTAAAGCCGGTAAAGACACCGCCCCCTGCATGGAGCAGCCTTGTCAGTGAATCGGTTCGAAAGCTTGCCAGGACGGATGAAAGGATTGTGGCGATTACACCAGCTATGCCTGTTGGTTCTAAACTCGAAGGTTTTGCGAGTGAGTTCCCTGAGCGAATGTATGATGTAGGGATTGCAGAGCAGCATGCAGCGACAGTCGCTGCGGGATTAGCTACACAAAATATGAAGCCTTTTCTGGCGATTTACTCCACCTTTTTACAGCGGGCTTATGATCAGGTGGTTCATGATATTTGCCGTCAAAACTTAAATGTCTTTATTGGAATCGACCGTGCTGGATTGGTGGGTGCGGATGGTGAAACCCATCAAGGAGTTTTTGATATTGCTTTTTTAAGGCATATCCCTAATATGGTGTTAATGATGCCAAAGGATGAAAATGAAGGTCAGCATATGGTTTACACCGCACTGAATTATGATGACGGTCCCATTGCCATGAGATTCCCGCGTGGGAATGGACTTGGTGTCCCATTGGATAAGGATTTTCAAGCCATTCCAATTGGGACGTGGGAGGTTCTTAAAGAGGGCGATGATGCGGCTATCCTAACCTTTGGAACCACGATTCCAATGGCCTTAGAAGCAGCTGAGGTGCTTGAAAAGAAGGGGATCTCCGTCAAAGTTGTCAATGCCCGGTTTATCAAGCCTTTGGATGAAAAAATGCTAACTCATCTACTTGTGAAAAATATGCCGATTCTTACCATTGAGGAAGCAGTTTTACAAGGGGGGTTTGGGAGTGCAGTTCTGGAGTACGCACAAACCCAAGGATTTTATCACGCGCACATCGACAGAATCGGAATCCCGGACCAATTTATTGAACATGGAGATGTTGACTCACTTCTTAAAGAAATTGGTTTAACGACGGAAGAAGTAATCAAACGGGTTTCTATACTAGCTGGAAAAAAACAACAAAGGGCTTAAAATATGAAAAATAAAGAACGGTTAGACGTTTTACTTGTAGAAAGAGGTTTAATTGAAACCAGAGAAAAAGCAAAACGAACGATTATGGCAGGGCTAGTTTATTCAAACGAAGAGCGGTTGGATAAACCAGGAGAAAAGGTGAAAACGGATATTCCACTTAGTATCAAAGGGAAGATCCTTCCGTATGTAAGCCGTGGTGGATTAAAGCTTGAAAAGGCTTTGAAGGTATTTGATGTGAGTGTTACGAACAAAGTATTGCTCGACATTGGATCTTCAACTGGCGGCTTTACCGATTGTGCATTACAGAACGGTGCAAAAATGTCCTATGCTTTGGATGTAGGCTATAATCAGCTTGCTTGGAAACTTAGACAGGATGAACGTGTCATAGTAATGGAGAGGACAAATTTCCGCTATGTTACACCTGCCGATTTAAATGGAGAGATGCCAAATTTCGCCACAATCGATGTATCGTTTATCTCCTTAACATTGATATTACCTGTCTTAAAAACACTCTTAGTCCCTGGAAGTGACGTCATAGCACTAGTAAAACCGCAATTTGAGGCTGGACGTGAACAGGTTGGTAAAAAGGGGATCGTTCGTGATGAAAAAGTACATTTACAAGTAATTGATAAAATCATTAATTTTGCCTTTCAGCAAGGATACACAATAAAAAACTTATCCTTTTCACCAATCACTGGCGGGGATGGGAACATTGAGTACCTGCTCCATCTAAAATGGGAAGGGGAACGGGAAATTGGAGTTAATCAATTACTTGTCACCCCCATTGGAATTGTAAAGGAATCACACGTGGAATTTAAAACAAAACAAAATTCAGAAGGGTAGGCTTATGCTTATCCTTTTCTTCTTTTGGAATGAAAATTCCCCCTTTTTACACAAGAAAAAATGTACAAGCTTGTAAAAATCGGCTAACATGTGTATAAGAGTGTGTTAGTGCATATTACTTAGATGTTTTAACTATTATGGGGTGAAACAATGAACAAAGGCCAACGCCATATTAAAATAAGAGAAATCATTGCTACTAATGATATCGAGACACAGGACGAGTTAGTGGATGAACTAAAGAGTGCTGGCTATAATGTAACACAAGCAACCGTTTCTAGGGATATTAAAGAATTACATCTTGTAAAGGTTCCATTAAGCGATGGACGATATAAGTACAGCTTACCTGCTGACCAAAGATTTAATCCATTACAAAAGCTGAAAAGATCATTAATAGATGCGTTTGTACGGATTGATGCGGCAGGTCATTTGCTAGTCATGAAGTGCCTGCCAGGTAATGCCATGGCAATTGGCGCACTAATCGATAATCTCGATTGGGATGAAATATTAGGGACCATCTGTGGGGATGACACAATGTTAATCATTTGTCGAACACCGGAAGATACTGAAGTTATCACAAACCGGTTCCTAGATATGCTTTAATTGGGGGAATGTTCCTTGTTAGCAGAATTATCAATTAAAAATTTCGCTATTATCGAAGCCTTATCTGTAACATTTACAAAGGGATTAACGGTTTTAACGGGTGAAACGGGTGCAGGTAAATCAATCATTATTGATGCTATTCATTTATTAGTTGGTGGCAGAGGGTCTGCAGAATTTGTTCGTCATGGAGAGGAAAAGGCGGAAATCGAAGGGCTTTTTCAGATTGATGATAACAAACATCCGATAATTGCTAAAGCTTTAGAATTCGGGATTGACATTGACGAAGGAACGGTTATCTTACGACGAGATATTGCCCAAACCGGTAAAAGTGTTTGCCGTGTGAATGGAAAGCTTGTGACAATCTCCATTCTCAGGGAAATCGGAGGAACACTCGTTGATATCCATGGTCAGCATGAGCATCAAGAGTTAATGGATGACTCAAGACACCTAACACTGCTAGATCAATTTGGAGCAGATGATATAGTACCTTCGCAAGGTGAATATCAGCAAGTATTTCGTCGTTATGAGCAAACCTTCCAAAAGTTAAAAGCATTAAGTGAAAATGATCAACAAACCGCCCATCGGTTAGATTTAATACAGTTTCAATTGGATGAAATTCAAAAGGCAAATTTAAAGCTCAATGAAGATGAAGATCTTTTTGAGGAAAAAAGAAAACTAACTAATTTCGAAAGAGTATTTGGAGCCATTCAGTCCAGCCATACAGCCTTGCAGGGAGAACAAAAAGGGCTGGATTGGATTAGTATGGTTATGGGACACCTAGAAGACGCTGCGGCACTTGATACGGCGTATAAAGACATCTACGAATCTGTCTCGAATAGCTACTACCAATTAGAAGATGCGGCGCGTGCTTTAAGAAATGAATTAGATATGTTAGAGTTCGACCCGCAACGGTTACATGAAATCGAAGACCGGTTGAATGAAATTAATCAGCTCAAACGAAAATACGGAAAAACAATTCATGAAATATTAGAGTATGCTGCAAATATTGAAGAAGAAATTGAAACATTGCAAAATAAAGAAACACATATAAGCGAATTAGAAAAAGAATTAACTTCTGTAAAAAAAGACTTAATCCTTGAAGCGAAGCAGTTAACTGAAATTCGTCTTAAATGGGCTGATAAACTAACAAGGTTAATACATAAAGAATTAAAAGAATTGTATATGGCGAAAACTGTTTTTGAAATTCGTTTTGAATCAAATACCATTCAATTTACAAAAAACGGTGTAGACCATGTCGAATTTTTTATCTCAACTAACCCCGGAGAACCATTGAAGCCCTTATCAAAGGTTGCTTCTGGAGGGGAATTATCTAGAATTATGTTGGCATTAAAAAGTATTTTTTCCAAGCATCAAGGAGTAACATCCATTATTTTCGATGAGGTAGATACTGGTGTGAGCGGCAGGGTTGCCCAATCGATTGCGGAGAAAATCTATAAGGTGGCTGCCGAATCACAGGTTTTGTGTATTTCTCATCTGCCTCAGGTGGCAGCCATGGCTGATACTCACTTGTTCATTTCAAAGATCATAAAAGGGGGGAGAACGAAAACTTCTGTGACCCCGTTAGAGATTGATGAAAAAATTAATGAAATTGGCCGGATGATATCTGGAACAGAAATAACCGACCTCACTAAAAAACATGCAGAAGAATTATTACATTTAGCTGCAGAAAACAAAAAAAGTGGAAGTGCTTTGACAAGTCACTAAACTGAAACATTTGCCGTAAAAAGGCTAAAATTTCTATATTTTTAATAAAAATTGTAATGCTATCCATTTCGGGTAGCTTTTTTATGTAGAACCAAGTTATAAATGATTGTCAAGGAGGCAAAATTAAAGATGTAGCCATTTCAATGTAATGAAAAGAAGCGAGGAGAGTGAAGAATTTGAAGTTAGAAATAATTAGAAAGATTATTGGTGGAATTCTCCTTGTTTCATTAATTAGCCTTATTTTTTTTCAGCCTATACAGCAATACCTTGCGATACCTAAGATGATTACAGTTTTTGAAGGACAAGACTATAATTTTCAAAAGGCTGCCCCGGTATCAGCCGCTTTGGTTTCTCACAATTCAAATATTACACTTGATCAAGGAAAACATACGGTTTCAATGAAGGCAACTGAAAATGGAAAAAATGAAATGCTGTTAGAGTTTGCAGGGATTCCTATAAAAAAGGTTGACGTACGCGTCTTAAAGGATTTTAGAGTCATTCCAGGCGGGCAGTCAATCGGCGTAAAATTAAACACAGTCGGCGTTTTGGTTGTGGGCCACCATTTAATCAATACTATATCTGGAAAAAAATCTCCAGGTGAAATTGCAGGTATAAAAATTGGGGATATCATTACTGAAATTAACGGTAATAAAATTGAAAAAATGTCAGATGTAGCACCATTTGTACAAACCGCTGGACAAGAAGGAAAACCCCTCGATATGGTTATTAGTCGGGAAAGTGGAAAATTTACTACACAATTAACCCCATTAAAAGACAAAGGGGAAAATATTTATAAGCTTGGTTTATATATTAGAGATTCCGCTGCAGGAATTGGAACAATGACTTTTGTTCATCCACAATCTAAGAAATATGGTGCCCTTGGGCATGTAATATCAGACATGGATACAAAACAGCCAATTGTTGTTGAAGATGGACAAATTGTTCGGTCTACCGTAACTTCCATTGAAAAGGGAAGTAACGGAGACCCTGGTGAAAAACTTGCCCGCTTTTCTTCGGACCGAGAAATCGTTGGTAATATCCAAAAGAACAGCCCATTTGGTATTTTTGGTGAAATGGTAAAAGAATTAAAAAATGGTGTTATGGATAAACCACTTCCTATCGCATTATCACATCAAGTAAAAGAAGGACCTGCAAAGATATTAACGGTCGTTAATGATGACCAAGTAGAAGAATTTGATATCGAAATTGTCAGCACAATCCCGCAAAAGTTTCCAGCAACCAAAGGCATGGTAATAAAAGTAACCGACCCTAAGCTCCTTAAAAAAACAGGAGGTATTGTTCAAGGGATGAGCGGCAGCCCAATTATTCAAGATGGAAAACTAATTGGAGCAGTTACACATGTTTTTGTTAATGATCCAACCTCAGGATACGGGGTACACATTGAATGGATGTTAAATGAAGCTGGAATTAACATATATGAAATGCCAAAGAATAAAGCGAGTTAGGACATTGGAGCAAAATAGGAAAATCCCCCTATTTTGCTTTTTACATAAATATTTTTCGACAAAAAACATCCATATTTTAGAAATAACGCGTTTTACGTCGAAAAGGTGAGAAAAACAAAGATAAGATAAGATTTTATCACTATTTTAAGAAATATTAAAAAAATGAGAGGAATTTTTGTTGCATTGTCGAATTTCTAATTTAGAATAGAATTAGGAGAATACAACTGATTAGAAATGTTAGATGAAATAGATTTTATGATTTAAACCCGAGGAGGAACTAGAAGTGAAGAAAATTAAAGTTTGTGTCGTTGATGACAATAGGGAGCTAGTTGGATTATTAGAGGACTTTATTTCGTCCCAAGATGATATGGAAGTTGCAGGAATTGCTCATAATGGACAAGAGTGTCTAGAAATGTTATCGACAACCGACCCTGACGTTTTAGTTCTGGATATTATTATGCCGCACCTTGATGGTTTGGCTGTACTTGAGCGCCTCCGTGACCTTAAAAAAGGTGTACTTCCAAACGTCATTATGCTCACTGCCTTTGGTCAGGAAGATGTGACAAAAAAAGCAGTTGAACTTGGTGCTTCCTACTTTATTTTGAAACCATTTGATATGGAGAATTTAGGAAGCCATATTCGACAAGTTAGCGGAAATAACAATTCATTTACACGAAAATCAACATCAACAACTTATCGTTCTCAAACTGAGCAAAAACCTAAAAATTTGGATGCTAGTATTACAAGTATCATTCATGAAATTGGTGTCCCAGCACATATTAAAGGATATCTGTACTTACGTGAGGCCATTTCAATGGTATATAACGATATCGAACTTTTAGGGTCTATTACGAAAGTGTTGTATCCAGATATCGCCAAAAAATATAATACAACAGCGAGCCGTGTGGAAAGAGCGATCCGTCATGCTATTGAAGTGGCTTGGAGCCGGGGAAACATTGATTCCATTTCCTCGCTTTTCGGATACACTGTCAGCATGTCTAAGGCAAAACCGACCAATTCTGAATTTATTGCCATGGTTGCGGATAAATTGAGGCTTGAACACAAGGCATCTTGAAATAATAATTAATTGTAAGCCTTCATCGAAAGAAATGAAGGCTATTTTTTTTCCGTAGGTTCTTTAAAAGTGGCTGTTGAATTCCGCTCTCAGGCGCCCAAATCAACATAGTGGCACTTAATTTTCCTTCTCTTTCTCCAATTCCATCAGTTTTTGGATGAGAATATGTTGGGGCATATGCATAATCTGTTCTATCGGCACATTTAACTTTTGGGATAGCTTAATTGCTGTTTCTGTTGATAACTGTAATGGTTTCATTTGAAATTCCTCCAATTTGAAAGTTGGGAAGTGAAAATATGACTCAGATTTTTGCGCACCGTGGCTATTCGGCTTCTTTTGCAGAAAATACATTAGGAGCCTTTCGTGAAGCAGAAAAAGCAGGTGCAGACGGGTTAGAATTAGATGTTCAGTTAACAAAAGACGGCGAATTAGTTGTTATTCATGATGAAAAAGTCGACCGAACAACGAACGGGAATGGATTTGTAAAAGATTTCTTATATAAAGATCTTCGGAAATTGAATGCCAATCTAAAAAGCAAAAAAGAACCCATACCTGCATTAGCTGAAGTTCTTGAGTGGCTGACTTCCAATAGATTATTATGTAATATTGAATTAAAGAATGCGCTATTTCCCTATAAGGGAATGGAAGAAAAAGTCATTCAACTTGTTCGAAAATTTAATTTAATGGATCGGATTATTATTTCCTCTTTTAATCACTATAGTATTGTTTATAGTTACAGCCTAGCACCTGAAATTGAAATAGCCCCTCTTTTTCTTGAAGGCATCTACATGCCATGGATTTATTCCCAAGCGATCCGAGCAAAGGGGATCCATCCAAAATACTCAGTCATGTCTGATGATGTTATCATAAATACAATAAATAACGGGATTGCCGTACGGCCATATACTGTTAATAAAGAGATGGATATGCATCGCCTTTTTAATATTAATTGCACGGCGTTTATTACGGATGATCCAGTAAAAGCGTTAAAAATACGAAAACAATATGAAAAGAGACCGTAGTGGCCTCTTTTTATTTTGTATTTTTAAATCTTTTTTGAACCTTGCTTCTTTTTCGGTCTCGATGAAAGATAAATCCTGCCACAAAACCTAGACCGCCGACAAAAAAGATAAGCCCAGCTAGAAATTGAATCAATAAATTAGGGAAGGGGGCTTGTAAAATCCCGAATAACATATCACGCATTAATTTAATACCAACAGCGGCCAAAATTCCAGGAATCAATACTATGATGAGGGCAATTATTCGCTTCATAAATAAATCCTTCCAGTTTCAAATTTTACTGTAATATCATGTCATATTTAGATTATATCTCATCAAAATATTATTATATAGATAAAATTTGTCAAGGATTGTGATTGGTTATAAAATAGATATGAAAAAAGTTGCATATTTTTCTTAAGATGATATGAAAAAAATTTCTTAAAGGGGTAGAAAAAATGCAAAATGTCATGATTGTTGGTGCTGGAAAAGGTGGTACGGCAATCTTAAAAATTTTAAAAGAATCTGAAGTATTAAAAGTCAGTGTGGTAATTGATCGGAACATGGATGCACCGGGGGTTTTATTCGCACAAGAAGAAGGGATAAAAACAGGGGAAGACTGGCGCCCATTTTTAGCAGATCCTATTGATATTATCATTGAAGTAACAGGAAATGATACGGTTTTCCATGAACTTAGAAAATCTAAAAGTCAAAATACCATTCTGATTCCAGGAAGCGTTGCATTTCTGGTCGCAAAAATTATGCAAGAAAAAGAGGAGCTAATTGAAAAGCACAAAAATGAATCCTACCAGCAGGAACTAATCTTTAATGCTGCAAATGATGGAATGATCGTTATTGATAAGTATGGAAAGGTCATTTTATTCAACAAACGGGCACAAGAAATCATGGGTGTAAAGAGTGAACAGGCAATTGGGAAATTTGTTGTTGATGTTATTCCAACAACAAGGCTGCCTCAAATTTTAGAAACAAGAAGAATTGAAGCAAACCAAGAAATGGTTCTGAGTAATGATAGAAAAATCATTACGACCCGTATTCCAATTATCGAGGAAAATGGGACCTTAATAGGTGCATTTGCTGTTTTTAAAGATATTACTGAGGTTGTTAATCTTGCTGAGGAACTTACGGATTTAAAGGAAATTCAAACCATGCTGCAAGCCATTATCCATTCTAGTGATGATGCAATTTCTGTTGTGGATGAAAATGGAAGAGGCATTCTTATTAATCCAGCATATTCCCGTATTACTGGACTGTCCCATGATCAGATTATTGGTCAACCAGCTACAGCAGATATTTCTGAAGGGGAGAGTATGCACATGAAGGTGTTGCAAACCAGAAGAGCTGTACGCGGCGTTCCGATGAGAGTAGGGCCAAACAAACGCGAAGTAATCGTAAATGTGGCCCCGATTATCGTAAAAGGGAAATTAAAAGGCAGTGTTGGCGTTATTCATGATATGTCCGAAATAAAATCACTGAATAGAGAATTGAACCGAGCACGACAACTGATCCGCAAGCTTGAAGCGAAATACACCTTTGAGGATATAATTGCTCAATCTGATGAAATGATGCTCGCGATTGAACAAGCTAAACTAGGAGCGAAAACACCTGCAACCGTTCTCCTTAGGGGTGAATCAGGAACCGGGAAAGAATTGTTTGCCCATGCTATACATAATGCAAGCGACCGTAAATATAACAAATTTATTCGGGTCAATTGCGCAGCAATTTCGGAAACATTGTTAGAAAGTGAACTATTCGGCTATGAGGAAGGTGCTTTTTCTGGTGCAATGAGAGGAGGAAAAAGAGGCTTTTTCGAAGAAGCTAATAATGGGAGTATTTTTCTCGATGAAATTGGTGAACTTCCAGTGAATACGCAAGCAAAATTACTGAGAGTACTTCAAGAAAAAGAAATTATCCGAGTCGGTGGGACAAAGCCAATTTCCATTAATGTAAGAATTATTGCGGCAACTAATGTCAATTTAGAAAAGGGTATTGCTAAAGGCTCCTTTCGGGAAGACTTATATTATCGTTTAAATCGAATGCCAATCCATATCCCTCCATTAAGGAAGCGAAAAGAGGAAATTCCTCTTTTAAATGAGCGGCTTATTCAAAAAATAAGCCAGGACTATGGACGAAACGTTGAAGGAATCACACCGGCAGCGTTACACCAGTTAATGGACTATGACTGGCCAGGAAATGTTCGAGAATTAGAAAATATCCTTGGCAGAGCGATTATTTTTATGAATTATTATGAGCTCCTTATTGATGTTAATCATCTACCAGAGCTAAAAAATAAAAAAAGCACAAATGAACCTTCTTTAAGCTACAGTAATGATTCCTTTGTGATAGACCGTTCCTTATCAGATATGATGGATGAATATGAGACGAAAATTATTAAGCAGACACTTCTTCGCTTAAATGGAAATAAGACATTGACAGCGAAAACGCTGGGATTGTCTGTGAGGAATTTATATTATAAGCTTGAAAAAAACAACATTGAAAAGAATAGCATGCAATAAATTTCGTATCATGAAAATTGTTTCACACTTAAGAATGAATAATAAAGCGTTTTCATTGGGATTTATTTGGCACGGAAATTGCATATTACATTATGGGAGTTGCAGTAAGAGGAGAAAGGGTTGATGACAACTTGTTGCTGGATTCACTAATTAACAAAGCAGCCCAAGTAAGTTCAAACACTGTTGCAGTTGCTGCTGCAGAAGATCTAGAAGTCATTGAAGCGGTTATAGCTGCATTAGACCAGAATCTTGCCAATTTTATTCTATTTGGTGATGAAGAAAAAATAAATTCAATTATTGAATTAAAAAAACAGAAAAACATTAGCAATAATTATCTAAAAGTTATCAATGCAAATTCTAATGCTGCTGCTGCAGAATTAGCTGTAAAGGCCGTTTTTAACAAAGAAGCAAATGTCTTAATGAAAGGTAATATTCCAACCAATATTTTCTTAAAGGCAGTCTTGAATAAGGAATACGGACTTAGGACTGGAAATGTTTTATCACATATTGCTGCATTTGAGGTTCCAGGCTTCAATCGTTTTACGATTGTAACAGATGCTGCAATGAATATTGCTCCCGATTTAGAACAGAAAGCACAAATAATTAAGAATGCAGTTTCCCTTGCGAGGTCGATTGGAATAGAAATACCTAAAGTGGCCCCTATTGCTGCCGTGGAAGTAGTTAATCCGGCAATGCAGGCTACATTAGATGCAGCATTATTAACTGTGATGAATAAACGAGGACAAATATCTGATTGTATTGTAGACGGCCCATTAGCTTTAGATAATGCAGTATCAACACTGGCTGCCGAACACAAAGGAATTCATAGTGAAGTGGCGGGAAATGCAGATATTTTATTAGTACCAACTATCGAAGTAGGCAATGTATTATATAAATCATTAATATATTTCGCAAATGCAAAAGTCGGTGCGGTGATAGCCGGAGCAAAGGCACCAATTGTGTTAACGTCCAGAGCTGATTCTGCTGAAAGTAAGCTTTATTCTCTTGCACTGGCATTATGCTATGCAACAACAAATAGATAGTCAATAATCGAGGAGGAATTTTACATGGAAATTTTCAAGTACTTAGAACAATACGATTATGAGCAAGTAGTATTCTGCCAGGATAAACAATCTGGATTAAAAGCAATTATTGCTATTCATGATACAACTTTAGGGCCAGCATTGGGTGGAACACGTATGTGGACTTATGCATCTGAAGAAGCTGCAATTGAAGATGCCCTACGCTTAGCAAAAGGAATGACTTATAAGAATGCTGCGGCAGGTTTAAATCTTGGCGGCGGTAAAACCGTTATCATCGGCGATCCTCGAAAAGATAAGAATGAAGAGATGTTCCGTGCATTCGGCCGTTACATCCAAGGCTTAAATGGCAGATATATTACAGCAGAAGATGTAGGCACAACAGTAGCTGACATGGATTTAATTCACGAAGAGACAGATTATGTGACGGGGATCTCTCCAGCATTTGGCTCATCAGGCAATCCTTCCCCTGTAACAGCATTCGGTGTTTATCGCGGAATGAAAGCAGCGGCGAAAGAGGCATTTGGATCTGATTCGCTTGAAGGAAAAGTAGTTGCCATTCAAGGTGTTGGAAATGTAGCCTATACACTTTGTGAATATTTGCATGAAGAAGGGGCTCAGCTCATTGTAACGGATATTAATAAAGAGGCTGTTAACCGTGCGGTTGAAGCATTTGGTGCACTTGCGGTAGACCCTGATGAAATTTATGGTGTAGAATGTGATATTTATGCGCCATGTGCTCTAGGAGCAACAATTAATGATGAAACGATTCCACAGCTAAAGGCAAAAGTTATTGCAGGTTCGGCAAACAATCAATTAAAAGATACCCGTCACGGTGATATCATCCATGAAATGGGAATTGTTTATGCTCCCGATTATGTTATTAATGCTGGCGGCGTAATCAATGTTGCTGATGAACTCTATGGTTACAACCAAGAACGGGCAATGAAAAAGGTTGAACAACTCTATGCAACGATTGAAAAAGTAATCGAAATTTCAAAACGTGATGGCATACCTACTTACGTAGCAGCTAATCGAATGGCAGAAGAAAGAATTGCAAGGATTCGTAATTCAAGAAGCCAATTCCTGCAAAATGGACATCATATCTTAAGTCATAGAATATCAAGATAAACAAGAAAAGCGGAAGCGCCCGTTTAGCGGCGTATGGACTGGAGCTAGACAGTTATCTAAATTCAAAGAGTTAAAATTTGAATTTACAAAAATATATCCGCAGAGCGCTGAATAGGTATTCAGCGTCTTTGCCTTTCATAGGGCACTTATAGTTATATTAAATTACCATTCGACTTCAATCATAAGAAATCCAAAATGGAGGTCAAATACGTTGCAAGATAATGAATATCGGATTCTCGTCATCAACCCAGGCTCGACATCCACGAAAATTGGGGTTTTCGATAATGATATTTCCATTTTAGAAAAAACAATTCGTCATAATTCAGAGGAAATAAACTCTTTTGCAAATATAATTGATCAATATGAATTTAGAAAAACAACAATTTTGGAAATACTGGATAATGAAGGGATAAATATTTCCAAGCTGTCTGCTGTATGTGGCCGTGGGGGTTTGCTTAGACCAATTGAAGGTGGAACCTATGCCGTTAATGATGTGATGTTAGCAGATCTTCGGTCTGGTTACGCCGGACAGCATGCATCAAATCTTGGTGGAATCATTGCAAACGAAATCGCTTCTGGACTAAATATTCCCTCCTTCATCGTTGATCCTGTTGTTGTTGATGAGCTTGAACCACTAGCGAGAATTTCTGGATTTTCCTTAATTGAACGGAAAAGTATCTTTCATGCCTTGAATCAAAAAGCAGTCGCAAGAAGGGTAGCAAAGGAATTAGGGGAAAAATACAATGACTTGAATTTAATTGTTACCCATATGGGTGGTGGGATTACCGTTGGTATCCATAAACATGGTAAGGTAATTGATGTAAATAATGGTCTTCATGGAGATGGGCCATTTAGCCCTGAACGTGCTGGAACCGTTCCAGTTGGGGATTTAGTAGCACTTTGTTATTCGGGGGAATATTACCGTGATGAAATAATGAAGATGCTTGTTGGCCAAGGTGGCCTTGTTGGTTACCTAGGAACTAATGATGCGGTAAAGGTAGAACAAAGAATAGCAGCTGGTGATGATGAGGCAAAGCTTGTATATGATGCAATGGCCTATCAAGTAGCAAAGGAAATTGGGGCTGCTAGTACAGTATTATCAGGAAAAGTAGATGCAATTATATTGACTGGAGGCCTTGCCTACGGAAAAGGATTTGTGAAATCTATCACCGATCGAATTAATTGGATTGCTGATGTTATTGTTCAGCCAGGGGAAAACGAACTTCAAGCCTTAGCTGAAGGAGCACTTCGAGTCTTACGAGGTGAAGAAGAGGAAAAAGTTTATCCAGGTAAATTTAAAACAGCTAAAATTTAAGGTACATGGGGAGGAAAGAAAATGGCAACAGAATATGATTTGGTCGTTCTTGGCGGGGGAACTGGTGGCTATGTAGCTGCCATTAGGGCCTCTCAGCTTGGATTGAAAACAGCTATTGTAGAAAAAGGAAAACTTGGCGGGACATGTTTACATAAAGGATGTATTCCAAGTAAAGCGCTGCTTAGAAGTGCGGAAGTTTATGCAACAACCAAACATAGTAAAGATTTTGGAGTTATCACAAGTGATGTAACGGTTGATTTTAGTTTAGTACAGGATCGGAAAAATAAAATAATTGAACAACTTCACAAAGGCGTTCAGCATTTAATGAAGCAGGGCAAAATCGATGTCTATGAGGGATTAGGCAGAATCTTGGGGCCATCCATCTTTTCGCCGATGCCGGGTACAATTTCTGTTGAAATGAATAACGGGAAAGAAAATGAAATGCTGCTACCGAAAAATGTAATTGTTGCAACAGGTTCTAGACCGAGGACACTTCCAGGGCTTGAAATTGATGGAGAATATATAATGTCGTCTGATGAAGCATTGCAGTTAGAAACACTTCCAAGTTCCATCATTATTGTTGGTGGGGGTGTAATTGGAATTGAATGGGCGTCTATGTTATCTGATTTTGGTGTGACAGTAACGGTTATTGAGTATGCTGACCGCATTATTCCGACAGAAGACAAGGAAATCTCAAAAGAAATGCAGCGCTTAATGAAGAAAAAGGGAATTAAACTTGTTACCAGTGCAAAAGTGCTCCCAGAAACGTTGGTTAAGGATAATGGCGTGGCAATTTCTGCAGAAGTTAAAGGTGCTTTGAAAGAGTTTAAAGCAGAAAAAATTCTAGTTTCGGTTGGACGTCAAGCAAATACAGAAGGAATTGGGCTTGATAATACAGAAATACAAGTGGAGAAGGGTTTTATTTTAACAAATGAATTTTTTCAAACAAAAGAATCGCATATTTATGCGATTGGTGATGTGATTGGTGGATTACAACTGGCCCATGTTGCTTCACATGAAGGGATTGTAGCTGTTGAACATATCGCTGGGAAAGATCCTACTCCATTTGACTATAATTTGGTCTCTAGATGTATTTATAGTAATCCAGAAGTTTCAAGCGTCGGGATAACAGAAGATCAAGCAATAGAAAAAGGTCATAAAGTGAAAATTGGTATGTTTTCTTTCCGTGCGATTGGGAAGGCACTTGTTTTTGGAGAATCTGATGGATTTGTAAAAATTGTTGCTGATGAGAAGTCCAATGATATTCTTGGGGTGCATATGATTGGTCCACATGTAACGGATATGATTACCGAGGCAGGGCTTGCGATGGTATTAGATGCGACACCTTGGGAAATTGCACATACAATTCATCCACACCCAACTTTGTCAGAGGCAATTGGTGAAGCTGCACTCGCAGTTGATGGGAAAGCAATCCATTCTTAATAAAAGCAAAAGTTTAAATCTTTGAAAAAGTGTTAGTGTCTAGCTACAGTGCCTAGGGGCTCGAGACATAAGCCAATCGCTTCGGAAGGCAAAAAGTACGCCTTCTGTCAGCGCTAGTCTTATGCTTGTCGCCCCTTAACAAGGCACTTCCGCTTTTCGAATAACGAACAATTGGGAGGTAAGAAATAAATGACAGAAAAGCGTCATGATGCTTTAGGTTTAAGCGACGGAAAAGTATTGGAAATGTATGAAACTATGCTTTTAGCCCGCCGAATTGATGAACGGATGTGGTTATTGAACCGCGCTGGTAAAATACCATTTGTTATTTCTTGTCAAGGTCAAGAAGCAGCACAGGTGGGAGCGGCATTTGCACTAGATCGTGAAAAAGATTATGTTCTTCCATATTATCGTGATATGGGGGTAGTATTGGCTTTTGGTATGACTCCAAGGGAACTGATGCTATCCGGTTTTGCAAAAGCAGAAGACCCTAATTCTGGTAGTCGTCAAATGCCTGGCCATTTTGGCCAAAAGAAAAATCGGATTGTCACAGGTTCTTCGCCAGTTACAACTCAGGTACCACATGCAGTTGGAATTGCCCTTGCCGGGAAGATGGAAAGAAAAGACCTGGTTACGTTTGTAACATTTGGAGAGGGTTCCTCTAACCAAGGGGATTTCCATGAGGGGGCAAACTTTGCAGGGGTACATAAACTTCCAGTTATCTTCATGTGTGAAAATAACAAGTACGCGATCTCTGTCCCAATCGAAAAACAATTAGCGTGTGAAAAGGTTTCAGATCGTGCGATTGGATATGGTATGCCTGGCTTTACTGTTAATGGGAACGACCCATTAGAAGTTTATAAAGTTGTAAAGGAAGCAGCGGAGCGTGGCCGTCGTGGGGAAGGCCCTTCATTGATTGAAACCATATCGTATCGTCTAACTCCACACTCTTCTGATGATGACGACCGTTCCTACCGTGCTCCAGATGAGGTTGCAAAAGCCAAAACACAAGACCCAATTATAACTTTTGGGGCCTATTTAAAGGAAACTGGTGTCATGAATGATGAGTTGGAGAAGGAAATCAATGACCGCGTGATGAAGCAAGTGAATGAAGCGACTGACTATGCAGAAAATGCTCCGTATTCTGCACCGGAAGAAGCACTGAAATATGTTTATGCGGACTTGTAAGGGGGATGAAACATGGCGATAATTTCATATATTGATTCAATCACAATGGCAATGCGAGAAGAAATGGAACGAGATCCAAGGGTTTTTGTTCTTGGTGAAGATGTTGGCTTAAAAGGCGGTGTGTTTAAGGCGACGCAAGGATTGTATGAACAATTTGGGGAAGAGCGTGTCATTGATACACCTCTTGCAGAATCAGCAATTGCTGGGGTAGGAATCGGTGCAGCGATGTATGGCATGCGACCGATTGCCGAAATGCAATTTGCCGATTTTATTATGCCGGCAGTTAATCAAATTATCTCGGAAGCTGCAAAAATCCGCTATCGCTCTAATAATGACTGGAGCTGTCCGATGGTTATTCGTGCCCCATATGGCGGTGGTGTTCATGGTGCACTTTATCATTCCCAGTCAGTTGAAGCTATTTTTGCTAATCAGCCTGGATTGAAAATTGTGATGCCCTCCACACCATACGATGCGAAGGGGCTATTAAAAGCCGCGGTCCGAGACAATGATCCGGTATTATTTTTCGAGCATAAACGGGCCTATCGACTAATCAAAGGTGAGGTCCCGACTGATGATTACACTCTTCCAATCGGAAAAGCGGATGTAAAGCGCCAAGGAGAAGATATTACTGTTATTACTTATGGCCTATGTGTTCATTTTGCCCTTCAAGCGGCTGAAAAATTAGCGAAGGATGGAATTTCAACACATATTCTTGATTTGAGGACCGTGTATCCGCTTGATAAAGAGGCAATCATTGAAGCTGCATCGAAAACGGGTAAGGTCCTTCTTGTTACAGAGGATACAAAAGAAGGCAGCATTATTAGTGAAGTCTCTGCGATCATAGCTGAAAATTGCTTATTTGAATTAGATGCACCAATTATGCGCTTAGCTGGACCAGATGTACCGGCAATGCCGTATTCTCCAACAATGGAAAAATTCTTTATGGTAAATCCGGATAAAGTCGAAAAAGCCATGCGCGAATTAGCTGAGTATTAAGGAAAAAGAGGGTGTAAAAAGTGGTAATTGAACAAATCAAAATGCCTCAGTTAGGGGAAAGTGTAACCGAAGGTACGATTAGTAAGTGGCTCGTATCCGTTGGCGATAAAGTAAATAAATACGACCCCCTAGCAGAGGTTATGACAGATAAGGTAAATGCAGAAGTTCCATCCTCCTTTACAGGTGTGGTTAAGGAGTTAATTGCAGAAGAAGGTGAAACCTTAGCAGTTGGTGAAATGATTTGCACGATTGAAATGGAAGGTGGGACTCCCCAGGAAACTGCGGCTTTGGTAACAAGCGATGCCGCTGCACAAAGCGTTGCAGTAAATGCAGAACCAGTGGACCAAGGAAACAAGGCCCGTTATTCACCTGCAGTTCTAAAAATTTCTCAAGAACATGGGATCGATTTAACAAAGGTGTCAGGCACCGGTGCTGGCGGGCGAATTACCAGAAAAGATCTATTAAAATTAATTGAATCAGGAAATATTCCAGTTGCAGAACAAAATGTTGAGGCTAACAAAGAGCCAGCAGTTGTGGAAGCACCAACACAAGCAGCAGCTCAGTCAGTTTCTACGCCTACAGCATCTGCACAAGCTGTTAATATTCCGGTTGCAGTCGGTGATATTGAAATCCCTGTGACAGGCATCCGCAAAGCGATTGCCGCTAATATGCTGCGCAGTAAACACGAAGCACCGCATGCCTGGACAATGATTGAAGTGGATGCAACTAATTTGGTGGAGTACCGCAACTCCCTCAAAGATGAATTTAAGAAAAAAGAAGGCTTCAATTTAACTTTCTTCGCTTTCTTTGTCAAAGCCGTTGCGCAAGCTCTGAAAGAATTCCCGCAAATCAATTCGATGTGGGCGGGAGATAAAATCATTCAAAAGAAAGATATCAATATTTCGATAGCAGTAGCTACGGACGATGCTCTCTATGTTCCTGTCATTAAACAGGCAGATGAAAAAACAGTTAAGGGGATTGCACGTGAAATCTCTGAACTTGCTGTCAAAGTGAGAACTGGAAAGCTAAGATCAGAAGATATGCAAGGCGGAACCTTCACCGTAAACAACACAGGTTCATTCGGCTCTGTTCAATCAATGGGTATCATCAATTATCCACAAGCAGCCATTTTGCAAGTGGAGTCCATCGTCAAGCGTCCAGTTGTCATGAATAATGGAATGATTGCTGTCCGTGATATGGTGAATTTATGTATGTCACTTGATCATAGAGTGTTGGACGGACTTGTTTGCGGCCGATTCCTACAACGCGTAAAAGAAATACTTGAAAATACATCAAAATCAACAACTTCGATTTACTAAACAAAACAACCGCTTCCATGCTTGGCAGCGGTTATTTTGTTTTTAATTGCTTGAATTGTGTTTGTACCATAAAATAGTACTTAGTAGAATTAATTGAATTTTATTTCAATTATGTATAATGGGAGGGGGATGAAAAGTTTGGAAAAAATAAAGAATCAGTCTTTTCCTTCAGGATCCACACATGAATGGAAAACTAAAGCAGAGCAATCTTTAAAAGGAAAAACGGTTGAATCCTTACAAACTACTACATATGAAAACATTATTTTGAAACCGCTTTATACCCATCAAGATGAGAGACCAGTACCTGATTTTCCAGGAGGTTCAGATTTTAGAAGAGGGACCTACCCGTTAGGTTACTTGACGAATGACTGGGTGGTCGCCCAACAACTCTCCTATCAAACCGCAGAAGAGTTGGAGCAGAAACTCAGACAATCATTTAATAAAGGCCAAACGGCTATTTCATTTAAAGTCTCAAAAGCTTTACTAGAAGTCGAAACAAACCTAGCAAAATTATTAGGAGAATCCTATTTCCAATATCCATTTTCAATTAACGCAAAAAGTTTACAAATTGCTTTCCTTTCGAAATTAGAAAGAATGGCGGAACAAGAAGGGGCTATCGACAAACTCCGAGGATATATTGGAGCTGATCCCGTCGCCATTTTCGCTGAAGAGGGATGTATTTCTGAGGAATTTTTCAATGATTGGGTTAAAAACATTGTCCACTCAAATGAGAAATTACCTAATGTGCGTACAATTCTAATAGATACTGCTCCATATCATAATGGTGGGGCGAGCGCTGTTCAAGAACTAGGGATCGCAATGGCCGAAGGGATATTTTATCTTGAAAACCTTCAGAATGCAGGCATGGAATTGGATGAAATCTTTGCAAAAATGATCTTCCAATTTTCGATTGGCAGCAATTTTTTTATGGAAATTGCAAAACTTCGCGCCGCTCGAGTACTTTGGAATCGAATAAGTAATGTTTACGGATCTACTGATGATATGGGCAGGATGCATATAGCTGCTGAAACTTCTTCTTTCACAAAAACAGTAAATGACCCGAATGTAAACCTTCTGCGTGCTGGAAATGAAGCCTTTGCGGCCGTGGTTGGGAGCATTCAATACTTGCATGTGCGACCCTTCGATGATCTCACAGGTGCCACTTCGTTTTCGGAAAGAATTGCTAGAAATGCTCAACTTCTTTTGAAGGAAGAAGCACATCTAACAAAAGTGATTGATCCTGCTGGAGGTTCTTGGTATGTAGAAGAACTAACCAATGACTTAGCTGAAAAAGCTTGGGGATTTTTTCAACAAATTGAAGCAAATGGTGGCATTCTAGAAACTTTAAAAACAAATTGGCTGCAGCAGGAGATTGCTGTTGTCTATGAAAAAAAGAATCAAGATGTTCAAACAAGAAAGAAAAGCATTGTTGGAACAAATGTCTACGCTAATCTGGATGAAATTGTTACGCATAAAAAAACTCAAACGAGAAATTCATGTTTTACTAATATGGAAAACTCGTTAATAAAAATGGAGGCCATTCCGGATCTGAGATTGGCAGAACCATTTGAAGAATTGCGAAAAAAGGCAAAGGATCTCGAAGTAAAATTAGGCTCAAAGCCGACTGTAGGGATGATTTGTCTTGGTGGATTAAAGCAGCATAAAGCAAGACTTGATTTTATGAAGGGCTTTCTTGCAGCAGGCGGTTTGAAAGCAGCCGAAAGTAAGCCGATATTATCTTTAGAGGAAGCTAGACAATTTATTTTAGAAACTCCTGCCAAGTATTATTGCTTATGCGGTACGAATGAACAATATGAAATAATCGGTTATGAAATCCTGCCTGCTCTAAAAACGGAATTCCCTGAGTTGATTTTTTACTTAGCAGGCCTTCCAGAAAAAGAAGGACTGGACCGATGGAAGGATGCTGGTATTAAGCAGTTTATCCATATGAAAAGCAATTGCTATGAAACGCTTACGTCAATCCTTAACGACCTGGAGGTGAGCAAGGTTGAAGAAACAAAAGCCTGATTTTCAAAATATTTCTTTATTTGACAATCAAAGTTTTATGACTAAAGAAGAGTGGCAGCAAAAAGTACACCAAGAGATAAATACCTCCATTAATGATTTACTGTTCGAGACAAATGAACAAATCAGTTTAAAACCACTCTATACAAAAGAAGATCGTGAAGACCTTGAGCATATAGACAATCTGCCGGGACTCCCTCCTTATACAAGAGGGCCTTATCCAACGATGTATGTTAATCGGCCGTGGACAGTGAGACAATATGCAGGCTTTTCAACTGCAGAGGAAAGCAATGCCTTTTATCGCAGAAATTTAGCGATGGGGCAAAAGGGATTATCGGTTGCCTTTGATTTAGCCACCCACCGCGGTTATGACTCTGATCATCCACGTGTTGTCGGAGATGTCGGTAAAGCAGGGGTGGCCATTGATTCTATCCTTGATATGAAGACGTTATTTGAGGGGATACCTTTAGACCAAATGTCCGTTTCAATGACAATGAACGGGGCCGTTCTACCCATTCTTGCTTTTTTCATCGTGACGGCTGAAGAACAAGGTGTAAGTCAGGAGAAGCTGGCGGGAACCATACAAAATGACATTTTAAAGGAATATATGGTTCGTAATACTTATATTTACCCTCCGGAAATGTCAATGAAAATAATAGCTGATATTTTTGAATATACGTCAAAATACATGCCAAAGTTTAATAGTATTAGTATTTCGGGCTATCATATGCAGGAGGCTGGTGCACCAGCTGATTTAGAACTAGCTTATACACTAGCAGATGGTCTGGAATATGTACGTACGGGACTCAAGGCAGGAATTGAAATAGATTCATTTGCACCAAGATTATCCTTTTTTTGGGCAATTGGGATGAATTATTTCATGGAAGTAGCTAAAATGCGTGCCGCTCGATTGATTTGGGCAAAAATGATGAAATCTTTTCATCCTAAAAATGAAAAATCATTAGCGTTACGCACCCATTCGCAAACATCTGGCTGGAGTTTGACAGAGCAAGATCCTTTTAATAATGTTACACGTACATTAATTGAAGCACATGCTGCGGCAATGGGGCATACCCAATCCCTGCATACAAACGCCTTGGATGAAGCGATTGCACTGCCAACTGACTTTTCTGCTCGGATTGCTCGTAACACGCAATTGTTTTTGCAAGAAGAAACGGGGATTACAAATGTTATTGATCCGTGGGCAGGCTCCTATTACGTTGAAAAATTGACAGATGAATTGGTTAATAGAGCTTGGACACATATTGAGGAGATTGAAGGTCTAGGTGGCATGGCTAAAGCCATTGAGACTGGGCTTCCAAAAATGAGAATTGAAGAGGCTGCCGCTAGAAGGCAAGCACAAATTGATTCTGGAAAAGAAGTCATCATTGGTGTCAACCGTTATCGCCTTGAGAAAGAAGAAGCAATTGATATTTTAGATATCGATAATACAGCGGTTCGTTTGAAACAAATTGAAAAATTAAATGTATTAAAAGCTAATCGTGATGACAAAAAAGTGGAAGAAACGCTAACCGCCTTAACGAAAGCAGCGGAAACAGGTAAGTACAACCTCTTGGAGCTTGCTGTCAAGGCGGCAAGAGAGAGGGCAACTCTTGGGGAGATTTCCGATGCCATCGAAAAAGTAGCAAATCGACATAAAGCGGTCATCCATGCAATTAGCGGAGTATATAGTAAAGCTTTTAGTAATGAGGCAGAAATTTTGATAGTAAAAGAAATGTCCGACGAATTCCTGAAGAATGAAGGTAGAAGACCAAGAATTCTGATTGCAAAAATGGGTCAGGACGGACATGACCGCGGGGCAAAGGTCATCGCCACTGCATTTGCTGATTTGGGATTTGATGTTGATATTGGTCCATTATTCCAAACACCAGAAGAAACGGCCTTGCAGGCAATTGAGAACGATGTCCATGTCATTGGTATGAGCTCGCTTGCTGCTGGGCACAAGACGCTATTGCCACAATTAGTAGCTGAACTGAAAAAACTAGGACGTGAAGATATCTTAGTGGTTATTGGTGGTGTTATTCCAGCACAAGATTACCAATTTTTATACGATAACGGAGCAGTGGCTATCTTTGGACCTGGGACAGTGATTCCGATAGCAGCGCAAAAAGTAATCAAATCAATTTATCTTCAACTCGGTTATGAGGAAGTGGCAGACTAATGGCTGCAGATCAAAAACCTGAATGGAGCGATCCAAGAAAGCCCGAACTTTGCTCAAGTGTGGTAAGAAAAGGGGAGGAACTTGAAGGTCAAGCAACTTCTTTGCAAAAAAATATTCGATTTAAAAAGCGTAACTCTTCCGAACTAGAAGTTGAAGAATTATTTGACGGGGTGCTAAAAGGAAACAGAGGATTGCTTGCTCGTGCTATTACTCTTGTAGAAAGTAATGCAGAGCATCATTTCCAAAAATCACAAGAGTTACTTCAAAGATTGCTGCCTTTCAGCGGAAACTCGATAAGGGTTGGAATTACTGGGGTGCCTGGTGCTGGGAAAAGTACTTTTATCGAAGAGTTTGGAATGTATCTCTGCAGTTTGGGTCTAAAGGTGGCTGTATTAGCAATTGATCCAACCTCGAGTATCTCGGGTGGTAGTATTTTGGGAGATAAAACGCGTATGGAACAGTTAGCAAGGAATCCACGAGCGTTTATCCGTCCGTCACCATCGGCAGGAAAACTCGGTGGTGTTCATCGAAAAACAAGAGAATCGATGCTGCTTTGTGAGGCAGCGGGGTTTAATGTGATATTAATAGAAACGGTCGGCGTCGGACAAAGTGAATTTATCATCAAGGATATGGTCGACTTTTTTATGCTGCTGGTGCTGACTGGGGCGGGTGATGAACTGCAAGGCATGAAGAAAGGGATCCTGGAGCTTGCTGATGCGATAATTGTCCATAAAGCAGACGGGGATAATAAACAAAAGGCTGAATTGACAAGGAAAGATTATAATCGAATCCTTCACTTTCTGCAGCCAGCGACAAAAGGTTGGATTTCAAAAGCCCATACCTGTTCATCTTTGACTCAAGAAGGTATTGATAAGATATGGGAAGTTATTCAAGCTTTTGAATCGAGAGGAAAGTTCACTGGAGTCTTGGAAGATAGAAGGAATGCCCAATCAAGAGAATGGCTACATGCAATGATTACGGATCAGTTGCACTATCATTTTTATCATCATCCTGAGATTATGAACCACCTGCCAAAATTAGAGAATGAAGTAATTGCAGGTGGAAAAACAGTCGCCTCTGCTGTGGAAAGTCTTTTTAAGACTTTTTTTCAAAAAAAAGAATAAGCTACCACAAGTATTGATATTTGATAATCACACATTTTTACTGTTAATATGTAGATATAGTCTTAAATCTAAGGAGTGAATTTAATGAGCATGGATTTTAATTTTTTTATGAATGATGTTGTTAACCAGGCACGTCAAGAAATCGTGTCTGCCGGATATAAAGAGTTGAAAACACCTGCAGATGTTGAGGAAGCACTGGAGCAAAAAGGGACCACTTTAGTAATGATTAATTCTGTATGTGGTTGTGCGGGTGGAGTTGCACGTCCTGCAGCAGCACATGCCTTACATTTTGATAAGCGCCCGGATCACCTTGTCACTGTTTTTGCTGGACAGGATAAAGAAGCAACCGAAAAAGCAAGAAGTTATTTCACTGGCTATCCACCATCCTCCCCATCATTTGCCCTCTTAAAGGACGGCAAGATTATTACAATGGTTGAAAGACATCAAATCGAGGGTTTTGATCCAGCAACAGTCGTGTCAAAACTTCAAAAAGAATTTGATGAATATTGCGAAGAAGTTTAATATAAAAGCCGAATGAAGGAAGGGCCAAATCATCAATCGATTTGGCCTTTTGTTCTTGTCAAAATGATATTTTTAATGTATATTTATTAATTATTTTGTAATTTTAATCATACTAAAGGGGAGATTCTAGCATGAAGGATTTATTAAAAAATTATTTAGAAATCATTAAACATAGATTATGGGAGATAAGTGATTCTTTGTATCATCATCCTGAATTAGGGGATCAAGAATTTGAATCTAGCAAACAGTTAATAGAATTCCTTGAGGAACATAAATTTGTAGTTGAAAAAGGAATTGTTGGCCGAGCTACTGCTTTTAAAGCGGTATACGACTCTAAGAAGGAGGGACCAACGATTGCTTATTTATCGGAATATGATGCACTGCCTGAGGTTGGACATGGGTGCGGTCATAATCTGATTGGAACGATGAGTGCCGGGGCTGGAGCTCTCTTAAGTAAAGTGGCAGATGAAATTGGCGGACGTGTAGTTGTATTAGGAACACCTGCTGAAGAAACAAACGGTGCAAAAGTTCCAATGGCTGAACAAGGAATTTTTGATGATATTGATGCAGCTATGATTTTACACCCTGCTGATGAATCTTATGAGAGTGGTGATTCATTAGCGATGGATGCGATTCAATTTGACTTCCGTGGCAGAACAAGTCATGCAGCAGCTTCTCCAGAGATGGGAATTAATGCACTGGATGCTGTTATACAATTATTTAATGGCATCAATGCACTTCGTCAACATGTGACTTCTGATGTGAGAATCCATGGGATTATTAAAGAAGGAGGAGTAGCAGCCAATATTGTCCCAGATAAAGCAGTAGCTCAGTTTTATGTTCGAGCAAAGGATCGAACCTATTTAAACGAGGTTGTTCAAAAGGTAATTAATATAGCAAAAGGTGCATCTTTAATGACAGGTGCAGAGGTTCAAATTGAAAACTACGAATTGAGCTATGATAATATGGTTACCAATCAAGTATTATCTAAATTATTTACAGACAATCTCTTAGCGGCAGGTGTGAAGCAAGTTAAGAAAGCGAAGAATTCATATGGTTCCATTGATATGGGAAATGTAAGTCATGTTGTTCCTGCGATACATCCTTATATTGGTCTTGATTCGCCTGGACTAATCGCACATACAAGGGAATTTGCCGACTTAACCATCACTGACAATTCCCATCAGATTCTTTCTAAAGGGGCATTGGCCCTTGCCTTAACAGGATTTGACTTATTAACTAATAAAGATGAATTGGAAAAAATGAAAAATGAATTTAGGCAAACAGTAGTAGGCAATCATTAACATAATCTCAAAAAGGCATCTCTTGTCAAGGGGGTGCTTTTTATTTGTTTTTAATATTATTTTAATATATCAAAGTGCAGAATTTTTTGAATATTTTTATATTAAAATAATATCTTTTCAAAACAAAATCTATGTGTTAATATTCGTTTTGTTGAATAAAAATTCAAATTAGCATAAGCAGATATTATTAAATATAGGAGGAGACATCATGAAAAAATCATTTTTATTTTTTACCATGATCTTAACATTAGTGGTGTTGGCTGCTTGCGGCCAAAGTAATAAGGACGGAGCAAATGGAGAAAAAACAGGAGATAACAAAGTTTTAACAATGGCTACATCAGCAGATTTTGCACCATTTGAATCAAGAGATCCATCAGGTAAGGTCGAGGGATTTGATATTGACTTAGCCAATGCTATTGCAAAAGAATTAGGTTATAAACTAGATATTAAAGACATGAAGTTTGATGGTTTAGTCGGGGCATTACAGGCTAAACGTGTGGACATGGTACTTGCTGGTATGTCAGCAACAGAAAAACGCAAACAAAATGTTGATTTTTCAACAGCTTATAACCATTCAGGTGAAATGTTTATCACACTTAAAGATTCTAAAATTAAAACTATCGATGATCTTAAAGGAAAGACGGTTGGAGTACAGTTAGGAACCATTCAAGAAGAGGGTGCCAAAACACTTCAAAAAAAGGTAGATTTTACGATTAAGCCGTTAGACAATGCAACAACTTTAATTCAAGAACTATTATCAAATCGTATCCAGGTTGCTTATATGGATAAATCAGTTGCAACAGGATATGTAAAGGAACAAGGTTTAGCTGGATTTGATGATCCAACAACAAGTTCTCCTGGAATGGCAGTTGCATTTCCAAAAGGCAGTGACTTAACTGATGATGTAAATAAGGTCCTAAAAGACATGGAGGAGAACGGAAAACTCCAAGAATTAAAGGACAAGTGGTTAAAAGATCAGCAATAAGCATAAAATGAATGGCAACTAGACTAACGATGCAAAGAAAATTATAAAGTGAGGTGTAAGGCATGAATTTGGACTTTAGCCAAATTGTGCCTTATATTCCTTTTATTTTAGAGGGAATATGGGTTACATTAAAATTTGTTATTATTTCAATTATTTTAGGTTTTATCCTCGGCACAATTTTAGCTTTGTTTAAAATTTCACGAAACAAAGCATTAAATTGGTTTGGTGATGCATATACATCTATTTTTCGTGGGACACCATTAATTTTACAATTAATGCTAATCTATTTTGCGATCCCGCAATTAACGGGGTATGACATCTCACCATTTTTATCATCAATCTTAGCTTTTGGCTTAAATTCATCCGCCTATGTTTCGGAAATTATCAGAGCCGGAATTCAAGCGGTTGATAAAGGTCAAACCGAAGCAGCACAAGCACTAGGTGTTCCTTATCGTCTCATGATGAAGGACCTAATCTTACCTCAAGCACTAAAAAATATCTTACCTGCATTGATGAATGAGTTTATTACCTTAACAAAAGAATCAGCAATCGTTTCTACGATTGGTTATCTAGATTTGATGCGTCGTGCGCAAGTTGTCGGAGCGGATACTTATCGTAATTTTGAACCATTAATCTTTGTTGGATTTATCTATTGGATCTTAGTAATGGTGCTGACTTTGGCAGGGAAACGGTTTGAACGGAGGCTGAAGTACAGTGATTAAAGTAGAAAACCTCTATAAACAATTTGGCAATAACGAAGTGTTAAAAAATATTTCAACCAATATTGATAGTGGGGAAGTAGTTTCGATTATTGGACCATCTGGATCTGGTAAATCCACTTTTTTACGCTGTTTAAATTTATTAGAGACACCAACGCAAGGGAAAGTTTGGATTAATAATCAAGAGATTACTGATAGCAAAACGAATATAATGAAAGTTCGTGAACAAATCGGTATGGTTTTTCAACACTTTTATTTATTTCCACATCTGTCGGTTTTGGAAAACTTAACCTATGCTCCGATGAAAGTAAAAGGCGAATCGCGAGAACTTGCTGAAAAAAAAGCGCGCGAATTGTTAGCTCGTGTGGGGCTTACCGAAAAAGAAAAAGCCTATCCGAATAATTTATCAGGTGGACAGAAGCAACGTGTTGCCATAGCGCGTGCACTTGCCATGGAACCGAAGTTAATGTTATTTGATGAGCCTACTTCAGCGCTTGACCCAGAAATGGTCAAGGAAGTACTCAATGTTATGAAGGACCTTGCTCATTCAGGAATGACTATGGCCATCGTAACACATGAAATGGGATTTGCTCGTGAGGTTTCCGACCGGATTATTTTCCTTGATGAAGGGGTATTACTAGAAGAAGGCTCTCCTAATGAATTTTTTAATAACCCTCGGACAAGCAGAGCAAAGGACTTTTTAGAGAAAGTATTGTAGTAGAATCAATCTTTAATATCAGGATTTCTTGCAAAAAATGCTTTAATAGGGATATTCTAAAGATGGTCTAATCGATCATCTTTTTTATTTTTTCTATTTTGGGGAGATTACTATGAAATTTCGCATTGGCTACCGAACAATTAAAACAGCTGTTGGTACTGCTATTTCGATTTTAATTGCGCAGCAGCTTGGGCTGGATAATTTTGCTTCCGCTGGCATATTAACCATTTTATGTATTCAGGTGACGAAGCGGAGATCGCTCCGAACAGCAGGAGATCGATTTTTAGCCTGTGTATTAGCGATGCCGTTTTCGGCTATATTTTTTGAGGGAATCTCCTATCACCCAATTGTTATTGGGATCATGTTATTTTTCTTTATACCGACGATTGTGATGCTGAAAGCGCCGGATGGTATTGTGACTAGCAGTGTCATTATTTTACATATTTATATGGCGGAGAAAATCTCCCTGGCAATTTTTTTAAATGAACTTGGAGTGATCACGATTGGAATTGGCGTGGCACTACTGATTAATCTTTATATGCCGAGCGTTGATAAAAAATTAAAGGACTATCAAAGCGAAATTGAGGAGAATTTTAAAATCATTTTCGGTGAAATGGTATGTTATTTACGGACGGGAGATAGTAATTGGGATGGAAAAGAGATTACTGTTAGT
Source organism: Neobacillus sp. BF23-41 (assembly GCF_041106275.1). Taxonomy (NCBI): domain Bacteria; kingdom Bacillati; phylum Bacillota; class Bacilli; order Caryophanales; family Bacillaceae; genus Neobacillus; species Neobacillus sp. BF23-41. Next base: position 144,825 of record NZ_JBGBPR010000003.1, on the reverse strand, counting down.
GCTCGTTTACTAGATGAAGCGATAACGCTAGCTCTTCAGGATGTTGAAAACCATTTTTTACGAGATGAAAATTTATATTTTCATTATTTTAAAATGCGAGGGAAGCAATTTGAAATTATCGAACGTATCTTACCGATTGTCACCTCCATTACGCGTACAGTAAAGCAAGGGCATATGGTAGCTGAGTTTCTGGAAGAACTTTCTGAGAATGTTCATCCTGGAAATACAGCTCATATTTATATTGAAAAATTAAGAGAAATGAAAAAGGAATTTGAGGAAATGGAGCTCCCGAAGACAAGAGAAGAATTTGAAACGAGAGCAGCCTTACTTCAACTAGTAAATGAAATGAATGACTATCTGATTATAAAAAGTTCGTTTAAAGGAATAAAAACTTCTTCAAAAGTGAATGAACAGAAAAAGATTGAAGCAAACTAGGAAAAAAAGGCAGGTGGCTGCTTTGATAAAAATCTTATCGCCAATCCTGATTGCTTTTTTCATTTCACCATTTTGGCCGTTGGGGCCAAACCCTATGCCAGGCGATCCATTTGTTATTGTTAACAAAAGTAACAATGAAATGGCGTTTATTGATGAAAATAAAGTCCAAACAGTTGTAAGTGTCGGGACGGGTAAAACCCAAGAATTAACTCCGGAAGGTCTTTTCACTATTACGGTAAAGGCAAAAGAGCCTTATTTTCGAAAAGGGAATATTTCTGGAGGGGATCCCAAGAATCCACTAGGGGCCAGATGGATTGGCTTTGATGCGAAAGGAACAGATGGCAGAACCTATGGCATTCATGGGACAAATCAGCCTGCATCCATTGGAAAATACGTCTCTCAAGGCTGTATTCGCACACAGAATGAGGTCGTTACGTCTCTTTTTCCGTTAATTCCACTAGGAACAAAGGTATTAGTTATCTCTTCAAAAAAATCATTTGAGGCGCTTGCCAAAGATAATGGGGCAATACAATAGGGAAAGGGACTGTTCAATTTGAACAGTCCCTTCCTTTTGTATATTTATGATAGAAATGTACCAATTCCGATTAGGAGAGTTGAGGCAAGCATAGCGAATAACATTAAATAAACAATGATTTTTCTCGTTTTCTTACTTTTCATTATGGGTACCTCCTTAACATTTTGGCGCTTTATATCTATTGTACAAGGAAAATCAAAAATGAACAACGGAACAACTAAGTAATTTAGGAAGGATTTATGAACTTTTTCACGAATAAGATAATTGTCGAATTAAATATAATTTTTAGAACAGAGGGATAATAATGATTAAGAAGGTCGACCATATTGGAATTGCCGTAAGATCACTTGAACATTCGCTTCCTTTCTATACCGATGTATTGAATCTACCATTGCTAGGAATTGAAGAGGTTGAAACTCAACTAGTAAGAGTGGCCTTTTTAGAGGCAGGAGGTACAAAACTCGAACTGCTTGAGCCTACATCGGAAGAAAGTACCATTGCTAAATTTATCGAAAAACGCGGTGAGGGCATCCACCATGTTGCACTTGGTGTTGTATCGATTAAAGAAAGAATTAGCGAAATGAAAGAAAAAGGGATTCGAATGATAGATGATCAGCCAAGACCTGGTGCTGGAGGAGCAAACATTGCTTTTATGCATCCAAAATCAACATCTGGGGTTTTATTTGAACTCTGTGAGAAGAAGGGGATGAAGGGGTAAATGATAGACATCTATGAAAAAATAAATGAGTTGTATGATAAACGTCGCGAGGTTGAACTCGGTGGCGGTGACGAGCGAATTGAGAAGCAGCATGAAAAAGGAAAATTGACGGCGAGAGAAAGAATCGATCTTTTGGTAGACAAAGGGACGTTTTTTGAATTAAATCCCTTTATTGAACACCGTACCAATGATTTTGGTCTCGATGAACAAAAGGGCCCAGGGGACGGGGTAGTGACTGGTTACGGGAAAGTAAATGGCCGGCCCATTTATCTTTTTTCGCAAGATTTTACAGTTTTTGGCGGTGCATTGGGTGAAATGCATGCCAAGAAGATTGCGAATGTGATGGATTTAGCAGCGAAAAATGGGGCACCCTTTATCGGTCTAAATGACTCTGGCGGAGCGCGTATTCAAGAAGGTGTCGTATCGTTAGATGGATACGGGCATATTTTTTACCGAAATGCCATTTATTCCGGTGTGATTCCGCAAATCTCAGTAATCTTGGGCCCGTGTGCAGGTGGTGCCGTCTATTCACCAGCAATTACTGATTTTGTGTTTATGGTCGAAAAAACGAGTCAAATGTTTATTACGGGTCCTAAGGTCATCGAAACAGTGACAGGGGAGAAAATATCAGCTGAAGAACTTGGCGGTGCAAATGTACATAGCTCCATTAGCGGGAATGCCCATTTTCATTCCGATTCGGAAGTAGAGGTGTTACAGAACGTCCGCAGGCTTTTGAGTTACCTACCACAGAATAATGAAGAGAAACCTCCAAGATTTGAGGTGCAGGAGGAAGAAGACTACCGTCCTGACTTACTGGATGTTATTCCTTTCGATGCCGTTCGTCCATACGATGTCCGAAAAGTCATTGAGCAAGTTGTTGACGAGGACTCGTTCATGGAAATTCATAAGGACTTTGCTAGAAATATTGTCGTTGGCTTTGCACGTATCAAAGGTGAATCTGTAGGGCTTGTCTGTAATCAGCCTAGGGTCATGGCTGGCGGCTTGGATATTGATTCCTCTGATAAGGCGGCTCGGTTTATCCGGACCTGTGATTCTTTTAATATCCCTATCATAACGTTTGAAGATGTTACAGGCTTCTTCCCGGGAGTTAAACAGGAACACGGGGGAATCATTCGCCATGGAGCTAAAATATTATTTGCCTATTCCGAGGCGACAGTTCCGAAATTGACGGTTATTTTAAGAAAAGCCTATGGCGGTGCCTATGTGGCGTTAAATAGTAAGTCTATTGGTGCTGACTTGGTATTTGCTTGGCCCAATGCAGAAATCGCTGTTATGGGTCCACAAGGGGCTGCCAATATCATTTTTGCCAAGGAAATTAATAATAGCGAAGATCCTGAACAGACCAGGCAGCAAAAAATCGATGAATACCGTGAAAAGTTTGCCAATCCTTATGTGGCGGCGAGCAGAGGCATGGTCGATGATGTCATCGACCCAAGAGAAACAAGATTGAAAATAGTGCTGGGATTAGAAATGCTTAGAAATAAAAAAGAGTCAAGACCTTACAAAAAACATGGGAATATTCCACTATAGTATAAATCGAAGTTGACGTCCTGCTCTTTCATTTGATGATATGAATAAGAAAGAGGTATACTGATATAAGAAAAGCGGAAGCGCCTTGTCCAGGGGCGACAAGCATAAGACGAGCCGGCGAGAAGGTTGCTCTTTAACCTTCTTGACGGCTTGGCTTATGACCTCGAGCCCCTAGGCGCTGGAGCTAGACAATTAGTGATTACATAACATGGAGGATCAATATAATGGTTAATCAGGAACGTCTGTTGAATGAATTTTTAGAACTTGTGCAAATTGACTCAGAAACAAAATTCGAGACTGAAATTGCAAAGGTATTAAAACAAAAATTTACTGAGTTAGGTCTCGAGGTTTTTGAAGATGATACCACTGCTGTAACAGGCCATGGTGCAGGGAATCTAGTTTGCACGCTTGCGGCAACTAAAGAGGGTGTTGACCCGATTTATTTTACCTGTCATATGGATACTGTTACACCTGCTAAAGGTGTGAAACCATCGATTAAAGATGGTTATGTGGTTACAGATGGCACCACGATCTTAGGGGCAGATGATAAAACAGGTATTTCTGTCATGCTTGAAACCATTCGTCAATTAAAAGAACAAAATCTACCTCATGGTTTGATTCAATTTGTCATCACTGTCGGAGAAGAATCAGGTCTTGTAGGTGCAAAAGCACTTGATTCTTCATTGATGAAAGCAAAATTTGGCTACGCACTGGATAGTGATGGCTTAGTTGGTAATGTAGTTGTAGCTGCTCCGACACAAGCAAAGGTAAAAACAGTTATTTACGGTAAAACAGCTCATGCCGGTGTGGCACCTGAAAAGGGAGTTTCCGCGATTACAATTGCCGCAAAATCGATTGCGAAGATGCCATTAGGAAGAATTGATCACGAAACCACAGCAAACATTGGCAGGTTTGAAGGCGGTCAGGCAACTAACATCGTTTGTGACCGTGTTGATATTTTAGCGGAGGCACGTTCGCTTATCCCTGAAAAAATGCAAGCCCAGGTAAGCAAAATGAAGGATGCATTTGAAACAGTTGCAGCACAAATGGGCGGCAGAGCTGAGGTAGATGTGGAAATCATGTATCCAGGCTTTAAATTTGGCGAAGGCGATCATGTCGTAGAAGTGGCTCGCAAGGCCGCGGCAAAAATTGGGCGCAGCTGTGAACTACAGCATAGCGGCGGCGGCAGTGATGCCAACGTTTTTGCTGGGTTTAATATTCCAACGGTCAATCTTGCAGTCGGCTATGAAGAAATCCATACCACAAACGAACGCATGCCGGTTGAAGAATTGTATAAGCTTGCAGAAATGACTCTTGCGATTATCGATGAAGTAGCAAATCAATAATGTAGTTGTCAGGAGAACCTAACTGAGGGTTCTCCTTTTTGATATAATTAGGGAAGAAAAAGTAATAAGGAAGTGCCAGCATGAAGGAAATGTATCCGAAAAACGGAAAGGTCATTTTACATGTTGATATGAATAGCTTTTATGCGTCGGTTGAAATGGCCTACGATCCCAATCTGAAGGGTAAACCGCTCGCAATTGCTGGAAATGTCGAAGAGCGCAGAGGGATCATTGTCACCTGCAATTACGATGCAAGAAAATTTGGTGTGAAAACGACGATGCCGCTTTGGGAAGCGAGAAAACTTTGTCCGCAGTTAATCGTCATGAAACCTAATTTTGAGCGTTATCGGGCCGTTTCCATTGGTATGTTTGAAATTCTCAGGCACTATACAGAGTTTGTAGAGCCCGTTTCGATTGACGAGGGATATTTAGATATAACGGAAAGCTTTGAATACGGCAGCCCGATAGAAATCGCCGAAAGCATTCAAAAAAGGATTCTGGAACAACTAGATATACCTTGCAGCATAGGTATAGCTCCTAATAAATTTTTAGCAAAAACGGCTTCAGATATGAAAAAGCCAATGGGGATTACGATTCTTCGTAAGCGTGATATACCAAACGTTCTTTGGCCCTTGAACACGAACGAAATGCATGGTGTCGGGAAGAAGACAGCGGAAAAGTTACAGACAATGGGGATTCACACCATTGGTGAATTAGCAAAAGGCAATGAGATTCAACTTAAAACGCTTCTAGGCATTAATGGCCTTCGATTAAAAGAAAGAGCCAATGGGATTGATCATCGCCCTGTTGACCCGGAATCGATTGAAGAATTTAAGAGTATCGGCAATTCAACGACACTGCCTAAGGATGTTAGTAATCAGCATGAACTTTTTCGTGTGTTAACATCATTAGCGGAAACGGTCTCTATCAGGCTGAAGAGAAAGAATGTCCTTGCCGGAACTCTTGGAATTACAATTCGCTATAAGGATCGAAAGACAATTACCAGAAGTAAAAAGCTTCCCAACCCCATCAGTCATAAAGATGACATTTCTTCCTTTGCGCAGCAGATTTTTCTAAAAGCTTGGAATGGAGATGCTATTCGATTGTTAGGGATCACAGGCAATGATTTAGTGGATCATGATCATGCCTATAAACAGTTAGATTTATTTTCCTATGAAAAGGATGCGAAAAAAGAGCCGTTACTTAATACCTTATCTAGTCTTCGTGAAAAGTACGGGAAAAGTATCATTGAAAATGCGGGGTCGCACCAAATGGATGGTTCTCACAATATCGGGACTGAAACGAGCTTTAATAAAGATTTTCTGAGGACCTTTCCTAATAAAAATAATGATCTAGACTAAAAAGCACCACTTTGCTGTTATAACAAAGTGGTGCTTTTGATTATTTACTTACAAATATCAACGTCTAGAGCTGTTACAGGCCACCAGAAGTAGCCGTCTTTTTCTAAGAGTTCATCCACCTCTTTGGGACCCATTGTTCCTGACTGATAATTGGGGAAGTAATCAGCCTTCGTGTTTTCCCAAACCGCCGAAATTTTATCAACAAAGCTCCAGGAATAGGCGACTTCATCCCAATGCGTGAAATTTGTAGCATCCCCTCGCATACAATCCAAAAGAAGTTTTTCATAGCCTTCAGGAGTGTTCATTGCATGGATACCAGTATTGGCGAAGCTAAGTTTTACTTCTTGCGCATCCAAATGTCCGCCCGCTTTCTTGGCGTTTAGGTGGAGGGTAATTCCCTCCTCTGGTTGAATATGAATCACAAGGAGGTTCGGATTTAAAATTTTGTCAGTTTGGTAATATAAATTCATTGGAATATCTTTAAATTGAACGACAATTTTTGTTGATTTTGTCGACATTCTTTTCCCAGTACGGATGTAAAAAGGAACACCAGCCCAGCGGAAATTATCGATCATAATTTTCCCTGCGACAAAGGTTTCTGTATTCGATTCTTTGTCCACCATCGGTTCATCACGATAGGCAGGAACCTGGACATCCTCAACCGTGCCCTCACCGTATTGTCCACGAACAAAATAATTATTTACTTGTTCCCCCTCAACGGTTCGAAGGGCTCGAAATACACGAACCTTTTCGGAACGGATTTCATCGGTTGTAAGGTTAATTGGTGGTTCCATTGCAAGCAAGGCTACCATTTGCATCATATGGTTTTGAAGCATATCTCTAAGGGCCCCGCTTGTTTCATAATAACGGCCGCGCTCTTCGACACCGAGTACTTCACTTGAGGTGATTTGAATATTCGAGATATAGCGGTTATTCCAAAGCGGTTCAAAAATAGCATTGGCGAAACGTATTACTTCGATGTTCCGGACCATTTCTTTGCCTAAATAGTGGTCGATACGATAAACTTCTTTTTCCTTAAACGCACTTCTAATTTGTTTATTAAGTTCGATTGCAGATGCTAAGTCATGTCCGAATGGCTTCTCAATCACAAGTCGTTTGTAGCCTTTTACGTCCGTCAGTTTATCTGATTTTAAATGCAAGGCGATGGTTCCGAAAAATTCTGGAGCCATAGCGAGATAAAAAATGCGATTTCCTTCTAATTGATAATTTCCATCAATCTCATCTGCTAAATTTTTTAATATTGCATATGAATTGGAATCAGCGACATCATGTGATTGATAGTAAAAATGGGAGATAAATTCATCAATCTTGTCTTTGTTTCCTAATGCAGATAATACGGAGTCTTTAACGGAATGTTGAAACTCATCGTTAGCAAGGGACCTTCTGGCCACCCCAATAACCGCAAATTTATTTAATTTGCCTTTCTCAAATAACCGGTAAAGGGAAGGAAACAACTTCCGTTTTGCTAAATCACCAGTCGCACCAAAAATCATAATTAATGAAGTCACGTTTCCAGTTTGCGTCAAAGTAAAAACCTCTTTTCTATTTATGTAAATTATAAAATCAACAAATATCACATTTCTTGATTTTATAGCATTCCTGTAGACTTCGCAAAAATAAAACATTCAAGTCTCGATTATTTTTCACATAATGGTCCGTGCTATTCACTTATTAATTAAAGGTCCCCTAGGGAGAAATTGATTTCTTTTTGTGCTATATTAACAATATTGGATAAAAGGAACGGATTGAGAGGAGCTATTATTAGTGGACATATTTTTCCTAGGAACAGGGGCGGGGATGCCGGCAAAACTCCGCAATGTGACGTCAATTGCACTGAAATTGTTAGAAGAGCGGGGGGCCGTTTGGTTATTTGATGCCGGTGAGGCGACCCAGCATCAAATTTTACATACATCGTTAAAACCTCGTAGAATTGAAAAAATCTTTATTACTCACCTTCATGGTGATCATATCTATGGACTGCCTGGATTATTATCAAGCCGCTCTTTTCAAGGCGGAGAATCCGAGGTAACGGTTTATGGACCAAAAGGGATTAAGGACTATATTCATGTCAGCCTTTCATTAAGCCAGACCTATTTGAAATACCCGCTAACTGTTATTGAAATTGAGGAGGGGATTCTTTTTGAAGATGAGCAGTTTACTGTGGAAGCCCTCCGGTTAGATCATGGCATCCCTTCATATGGGTATCGAATTGTCGAAAAGAATCGGCCTGGAACATTACTTGCTGATAAGCTAAAGGAAGCGGGAGTACAGCCAGGACCCATTTTTAGAAAAATTAAAAATGGTGAAACAGTTACCCTTGAAGACGGCAGGACAATTGATCCGAGTAAGTTTCTAGGTCCTGAACAGAAGGGGAGAATTGTCACGATTCTAGGGGACACACGGTACTGCGAAAATGCGATTTCATTGGCTGAAAATGCAGATATTTTGGTGCATGAAGCGACTTTTTCAGCGGATGAAGAAAAACTTGCCCATGACTATTTTCATTCAACCACACATCAGGCAGCAGAAGTTGCTAAGAGGGCCGGTTGCAAGCAACTGTGTCTAACCCATATAAGCTCCCGTTATGATCGAAATGCTTGGCGGGAATTGGTGGATGAGGCAAAGGAAGTTTTTCCGAATACAGATATAGCTGAGGATTTTAAAGAAATTAATATTCCTCTTCGAAATTAAATAGGGACATTCGCTAATTTTTTTGATTCGCAAATAAAACCGGGTTTTTCGCAAATAAAATAGGACTTTGCGCAAATAAAATAGATGTATTCGCAAATAAAATAAATACCCTGCTGATGATAAACATAAGAAGAGGATGTCCATTTTAGTAGACACCCTCTTTTTGATTTATAACCAGCCGCGCTCGTATTGTTTGGGGCCCTCAATTGGAACCCCTAATTCTTTTGCTGCTGTCCGGGCCCAATATGGGTCGCGAAGTAATTCACGAGCTAGGAAGACTAAATCAGCTCTGTCATTTTGTAAAATTTCCTCGGCCTGGATTCCGGAAGTGATTAATCCTACCGCACCTGTTGAGATATCGGCGCCAGTTTTTATGGTCTCTGAGAATTTCACTTGATATCCAGGAAAAACATGAATATGGGCGGGTACAACGGCACCTGAGCTAACATCAATTAAATCAACACCTTGTTCTTTCATCCATTGGGCGAACGTGATGTAATCTTCAGCGGTTAATCCTTCTGCGTGGTAATCATGTGCAGATACTCTCACAAATAATGGGCCTTCCCAAACGGTTTTCACTGCATCAATCACTTCTCGGAGGATTCGGTAGCGGTTTTCAGCCGAACCGCCGTATCCATCGGTCCTTTTATTGGCAAGTGGTGAAAGGAATTCATTGATAAGATACCCATGAGCACCATGGATTTCAATCACATCGAAACCTGCTTTTGCTGCACGCTCCGCGCCTTTTTTAAATGCTACTACTGTTTCTTCAATATCCGTTTTGGACATTTCCTTTGGTGTTTTCATGTTTTCATTAAAAGCAAGTGCAGAAGGGGCAAGAATTTCACCTTCTAATACGGCTTTTCTGCCGGCATGAGCGAGTTGAATCCCAGTCTTGGCACCATGCTCCTTCATAAGACCAACAAGCTCAGAAAAGCCCTCTATATGCTCATCGCTCCAGATTCCTAAATCTCTAGGGGATATCCTGCCTTGAGGTGTTACTGATGTTGCTTCAACTATAATTAGACCAACCTGACCGACCGCCCTGCTTGTGTAGTGGGTCCGATGCCAGTTTTGAACATGGCCATCTTCATGACTGGAATACATGCACATCGGTGACATCACTATTCGATTTTTAAGTGTAACACCCTTTATTGTATAGGGTGAAAATAGTTTTACTGCCATTTCAGAAGCCTCCTGAATTCAATCTAAATTATCCTTTTCTAGTATAGCAAAAGGATCTTTTTAATGAAAAAATCAAGCTTCTAATCTTTTTCTCGCAGTTCACTTAACCGATAGGTGGTCCCCCTCCATACAATTCCTCCGCGCTTAAAGGTTAAGAGGCTCGCCCGAATAATCGAATAAATAAACAGTAAGGCAGTGATTGGAAAGACCAAAAACATCATAGGGGAGAATAAGGTTAATTTTTTTATGACAACCACATAAAGAATTCCGCAAAGAACAATATTTCCGAAGCTTAATAGGGCAACAGTTGTATTCCCTGAAAAAATCATCACAAAGGGCAGAACGTTGGTGATAAAAACCCCGAGGATCGCAAAGATCACCATGCTGATACGATAGTGCAATCCGGCAAATGTATTTTTCTCTAGTCCAACTAATGCTTCTTTTAAACTTCCATACCATTCCACTTCGATTAGATGAAGTGCAGTCACAATTCTTTGGCGATAGCCTGCTTTTTTCATTTTCATCCCAAGTTGCAGGTCATCATCCGGCCGCATTTTTATCTTCTCATGTGTTCCAAACGATTCATAAGATTTTTTTAAAACAAGAATAAACGCACCAATCCCTGTTCCGATTTTTGATTTTGGGTTATTTGCCAACCAAGGACGTTTAAAATAAGAAAAACCAAACAGGAAAAAGGCAACAAATGATTTTAACCAAAATCGGTTAGCACTTAAGTTTGGTGCAGCGGTCAGATGGTCAAGCTTGTGTCTTTCAAAATAGTGGAGCGCTTTTGCGAAGGCTTGCTTTTCAAATTTTACGTCAGCATCGGTAAACAATAGCCATTTCCCTGAAGCTTGAAGTGCGCCCGTGTACAAGGCGTTATTCTTCCCAAGCCAGCCCTCAGGCAATTGATTAACATGGAGGACTTTTAGGCGCGGGTCTATTTTTGTTAATTCTTCCATGATGGTTCCAGTCATGTCAGTTGACCGATCATTGACAAGTATCCATTCCACATTTTTGTAGGTTTGCTCCAGCTGACTCAGGATACTTGCTTCGATTTGTTTTTCCTCATTACGGGCGGCAACTACTACAGATAATAGCGGTCCAAGCTCCATGCCTTCTTCTTTTTCCAGCGGATCTATTTTTCGTAAACCAATTAGTCCGTCTAAAAGAAAAATAGTCCAGACTAGCATACCTAAAGAAAATAAGATCGTTAGCATCCACGACACTTCCCTAGCCTTTTTTTACTAGTGTAATGTAAACAAGGCAAAAGTCCAATTTAGGAAGGTTGGTCTGCAGTCTGAAGCCTAGAACTTAATTCTTCCCCCATTTTTTTGGATTGCGCAGTTGCTGCTTTAATGCATGAAATAAATGCTTGCTGGACCCCGTGTTCTTCAAGAACTCTAATGCCAGCTTCAGTTGTTCCGCCAGGGCTTGTTACTTCCATACGCAGTTGAGTAGATGATTTGCTTGATTTTTTCACCATTTCTGCTGCCCCAAGTAATGTTTGGACAATTAGTTCACTGGCCATTTCTTTGTCTAGTCCTACTTCCACTGCACTTTTTTCCATGGCTTCGATAAGATAATAAATATAGGCTGGCCCACTTCCTGATAGCCCCGTAACGGCATCTAACTGCTCTTCTTCTACAAAAGAAGCCAAGCCAACTGTTCCAAACAAGTTCTTGGTTGTTTCTAACTGCTGCTTGGTAACACGTTGATTCACGGCAACAGCGGTGGCCGATTTTCCAACAGCAGCCGAAGTGTTTGGCATCGACCGTACAATCGCAAGTGGTAATTTTGCCAATGTTTCAATTGTCATCATGGAAACACCAGCTAAGACTGAGACGACGAGCATTTGTTCCGTTAAGTGTTCACGAATGGATTGGACGGCTGTCGCGACATCCTTTGGTTTCATTGCTAACATTACAATGTCCGCTTGATCAAACAGTTCATTCAAATTATAAGTAGTTCGAATTCCATACCGTGTTTCTAAGTTAGTTAATCTTTCTTGATTAGAATTGTTTGTAATCCAGATATTTTTTTTATTAATTAGCCCATTTTCAAGAATTCCTGAAATGAATGCTTCAGCCATCGATCCTGCACCAATAATTGCTATTTTTTTCATTAATATTCCTCCATTTCGATTCTTAAGAAAACAAAAAGACCCCTCATCCGTAAAGGACGAAAGGTCTAGCTTCCGTGGTACCACCTTCATTTACCCTTGCTTAAATTGCAAGAAGGGTTCACTCGACTCCGATAACGCCGGATATGCGTTAGGTTTTCCTAAGTGCTCCTAAGGTAGGTTCAATGATTAAGAGGGCGGTGAAGTCTTTCAGCCGTCGAACTTCACTCTCTTTCGCCATTTCTCATTTACTGGCCTTATTCATCGCTTTAACGAATCAAATTTTACTAGATTATGCAAGATAAACAACCCATCTGTCAATAGATAAATTTATTGAATTTTTTATTTTTTCTAAAAAGTTATGCAGAAATAATGACAATTGGTTAAAAAGTCGCTACACTTTAGTATATATAATAAATGTCACATAATGTTCATATCTATATCGTTGAGTTCTTTATTCGACAATAATGTTAAGGGGATTTAGTAATGACAAAATGGAAAGACGGAATAGCCAAAATTACGGTGCCGACTCCTTTTGCGGTCGGAGATGTCAATGTCTATTTGATTAAAGGCGAGCGATTAACGCTTGTAGACGCGGGCGTAAAAACGGAACAGTCCTGGATGTCACTGAAGGAGCAAATGAGGGATTTAGGCTTAAGTCCTGCTGATATTGAGCAGGTGATTCTAACACATCATCACCCCGATCATGTTGGGATGCTTGATTTTTTTCCGGATTCGTTAGAAGTATATGGTCATTATTTGAATGAACGATGGATTCACCAAACAGAAGCTTTTTTTCAAGAACAAGAGGAATTCTTCCGTGTGCATTTTCTAGAATTCGGGTTGCCCGAGGAATATTTTTCGTTACTTTCTAAGTTAAGAAAAACATTGAAATATTCATGTAACCGGTCACTAACTGGACATCTTGTTGAGGGAATGAGACCTCTTGGGCTAAGTGAGTGGCAGGTCATTGAAACACCGGGTCATGCTCAAAGTCAAATTGCGCTTTTCCGGGAAAAGGATGGAATTTTGATTGGCGGAGATTTAATCTTAGCGCACATTTCACCAAATCCATTGCTCGAGCCGCCAGCCCCTGGTGAAACAGAAAGACCGAAACCGCAGTTGCAACATAATGACTCCATGAAGAAGCTGCTATTGTATCCGGTTCAATGTGTCTACACTGGTCACGGCGAGGAAGTCTACCAGTTAGCAGAGTTGATTGAAAAACGTTTGATACGCCAACACGAGCGGGCAATGACGGTTCATAGCTGGTTAAAAGAAGAGCAGCTCACCGTTTTTGAAATCTGTAAACGCCTGTTTCCTTCTGTTTATCAGCGCGAACTGATGCTGACAATTTCGGAAACCGTCGCACAACTTGACTATTTATCATCTATCGGGGAGATTATTAGTATGAATACTAAGCCCGTGTTTTATCAAGCTAAGCAATAAGCATTGGGTCAACTCAGATGAGGTGTAGAAATGGTTAGGGAACATTTAAAAGGTAAAAATATCGTGATTACGGGTGCCTCCGGAGGAATCGGAGCGGAAATCGCCAAGCTTTGTGCGGCAAGCGGTGCCAATCTTGTTCTGCTTGCACGAAGCATTGGCAAGCTCGAGCAGCTGCAAACGGTACTACAGCAAAAGTATCAAGTAAAAGTGGATGTTTTCAAGCTGGATGTCTCGGATACAGCTCAGGTGCAGGAGGTTTTTCAACGGATTTTCGATAGAATCGGAGAGATTGATATCCTTGTCAATAATGCCGGCTTTGGAATTTTCCGGGAAGCCCATTTGGCAACAATAGATGAAATCAAGGGAATGTTTGATGTCAATGTCGTCGGGCTTATGGCCTGTACAAGCATGGTGTTGCCGAAAATGCGGGAACGGCGTTTTGGTCATATTATCAATATTGCTTCACAGGCTGGTAAGATTGCCACGCCCAAATCGAGTGTCTATTCAGCCTCTAAGCATGCCGTGCTTGGATACACAAACTCACTGCGAATGGAGCTTTCCGATTATAATGTACAAGTGACTTCGGTGAACCCTGGGCCAATTGCCACTGATTTTTTTAATATAGCCGATGAACAAGGCACGTATGTTAAAAATGTGCAGAGATTTATGCTCAAGCCCGAGTACGTCGCTCAGAAGATCGTTGACAGCATGCTGACGAAAACAAGGGAGATTAATTTGCCGCGCTGGATGAATATGGGAAGCGTTGTGTACGTCCTCTTCCCGCGGCTGTTTGAGCGCCTTGGCAAGCGTGCATTTAATCAGAAATAGTTTATAAGTTAATTAGGCCTCTTTTTTAGAGGCTTTTTGTTTTTTGCTGTCATCCTGTTAAAAACTCATAAACTGTATCATTTACAACCTCATATTTAAGTTTATTGAAGAAGAACTACGTTAGGCAGATGGCTCCCTCTTTTAATTAGGAGAACCCTTTTATACGACAAAAGAGCGCGGGACAGGTTTAGGCCACACTGTTTGCTCAAAAATTATCAGAGAAAATCATGGCGATATCCTTATTAGAAGTAAAGAAGGATTCGGATCGATTGTGGATATTATTTTTCCAGAATAGTATTGAACATATCGTTTTCTCCAACAATTAATCAAGAAAGTTTGGTCCATCACGACCGCACTGTGAATTTTTCACTAGTGCGGTTTTTTGTATCAATCTGCTAAATACTCATATACCGTATCATTCACAATTTCGTATAAATCTGCAGCTGGTTCCTCTGCTTTCGTTTGAAGGATCTGTTTGCTTAGCTTCTCCAAATCGTTGTCTCCAATAGGCATTGTCCCCGTCTCATAATACTGTTTAAAACAATTTTTAATCATCTTAGCCACCAATTTTTTATCCATAAACATGCACCTCACTATCCATTATACTATGTTTTCCTCAACTTCCATAAAAGAACGGTGTCAAAAAATTTCCATTGAATACGAACACATATTCGCTTATGATAATGAATATAATAAAAAGGAACAAATGTTCGATATTCTGATTGTGAGGGAAAGCCATGGTGGATTACAGCGCACTGCCGCAAAATAAAATTTTATGTGTGGACATGAAGAGCTTTTATGCCAGTTGTTCGGCTGTCATGCGGGGCCTTGACCCTATGGAGTGTTATTTAGCGGTAGTTGGTCAAAAAGAACGGCAGGGAAGTATTGTCCTTGCTGCTTCGCCGCGTATGAAAAAAGAATTTGGCATCAAAACGGGTTCCCGGATGTTTGAGATTCCACAAGATCCCAGGATTCAAATCGTTGAGCCAAAAATGGCAACGTATTTGCGCATTGCCACGGAAATTTCTCGTGTCTTTAACCGCTATGTTCCAAAAGAAGCGATTCATGTCTATAGCGTCGATGAAAGCTTTATTAAAGTGGATGGTGCCATTCATTTGTGGGGCGATGCCGACACGATTGCAAAAAAAATAAGGGATGATATTGAGCGGGAGTTTCAACTGCCATGTGCTGTTGGAATTGGCCCTAACATGTTACTGGCAAAGCTATGTCTTGATCTTGATGCCAAGAAAAGAGGGGTGGCCGAGTGGACGTATGAAGATGTTCAGACAAAGCTTTGGAATGTGTCACCGCTCAGGGAAATGTGGGGGATTGGCAGGCGCGTCGAAAAAACATTAAATGGGATGGGGATTTTCACTGTCGGCCAGCTGGCTCGTTATGATTTAGAAAAGCTGGAAAAGAAATTCGGCATCATGGGGAACCAGCTTTATCACCATGCTTGGGGGGTTGATTTGTCTGATTTGGGTGCACCGCTAATCCAAGGGCAGATTAGCTTCGGAAAAAGTCAAATTCTGTTAAGGGACTATAAAGAGGAAGCGGAAATTAAGACGGTCATTTTAGAAATGTGTGAGGAAGTAGCAAGGCGGGCAAGGACGCATCGAAAAGCAGGGAGAACGATAAGTCTCGGAGTCGGCTACAGTCAGGATGAATTTGGCGGCGGTTTTCATCGCTCTAGAAGCATCGGCCAGCCAACGAATGTGACGATGGAACTTTACCGTGTGTGTCTGGAATTATTTCATGAGCATTACACCGGGAAGACGGTACGGCAGATTTCGATTGCGATCAGTAATATTGTTGATGACCGTGAGCTGCAGCTTGATCTTTTCGACATGGGTGCCTATAAGAGGCGAGAGCTCGGCTATGTGGTGGATACGGTTCGCAGACGCTTTGGTTCAGGTTCCTTATTGCGCGCGGTTTCATATACGGCTGCTGGAACGGCTAAGCATCGGGCTACACTTGTTGGTGGACATAAAAGATAAATGCGGAAGCGGCCGTTTAGCGGCGTTAAAGCTAGACAGTAGTCAAATAATTAAGACTGAATACTGAGAAAGAAGGAGAGGCGGATGATTCGCGACCGTGGAAGAATCAAATGGACGTCGATGATGCTTCCTGAGCATGTGAAATTGCTCAGGGATTGGGTGAAAGAAGATCGGTACGAACAGAAACGAGAAATGGATGAACAGCATCTGGAGCTCATGAACGGGATCTTGTCCGAAGCGATTGAGTATGATCAGTATGTAACGATTACCCATTACCGGAATCGGAACTATGAAATCGTGATTGGCAAAATCCATTACTGGGATGAACTGACGCAAAGGCTTCATGTGATAGATCGCTTTGATGAGGTGCACCGGATTCCGATGAATGCTATTGCTGACATTCGGATGACGGAGATCTAAATCTATGAGCAAAGATGAATCAACCTCACGTAACATGTGGTACAATCACCATATGCTAAATGAGAGGGGCAATAAACTTGGAGATAACTATTACTGCAGAGGCAGCTAACAAAATAAATGAGCGAATTAAAAGTCGAGAAGGCTACTTAAAGCTAAAATACGATACAGACGGCTGTGGATGCGCCGTAAATGGGGTAGTAGCTTTGTGGTTTATCACAGAATTAGATTCAGATGATATTGCTATTGAAACAAATGACCGGACGGTTTATGCAGAAAAATCAAAAATGGTCTTTTTCGATGAGCAAATGAAAATTGACTTTTCTAAAGCGTGCAATTGCTTTCAACTAAAGAGTCCGCAGCAAATCCTAAATGGCCGTATGAGCCTTATAATTAAAGAAAAAACAGACTGATCCATGATGGATAGTCTGTTTTTAGCTTGGCAATGGATGATCTACATATTTTTGTAAAAATTCATCAATCACCCGTTCGTAATCAGCCCGGTTTTCATTAAAGGACTGGGCATGGCGGCCGTTAGCCGCTAAAAAAAGCATTTTAGGACCCTTTTTATGCTCAAATAAATCCTTTGTCATGGTAGGAAGGATAAAATCATCCTTTTGGCTGTGAATGAACAAAATCGGATGTTTGATATTTTCAATGACTGAAATTGGTGAAACATTTCGAATCGAATATTTGTCCCGAAGGCGTAAAAGGGCATCCCCAAGCGGTAGTAAAAGACCAGGGATGAGCTTGAAGTCTTTTTTAATCAAATAAGCCAACTGCTCCTTAAAATCAGAAAATGGGCAATCGGCAATATAAAAATCTGCTCCATCCTCAAGGAGTCCAGCATATAACAGCATGGTAGCTGCGCCCATCGATTCGCCGTGAATTCCCAGTTCAAGTTGAGGTCCTTTTTCTTTTTTGAGCCAATCGACGACTGTCTTCAAATCAAATTTTTCATAATGACCAAAACTAGTTGTTTTGCCGCCAGATTCCCCGTGACGACGATGGTCATAAATTAACGTATTAAACCCTCGCTCTAAGAACATATTTGCATATTTAATGGAATTAATTTTCGTTTCGGTCACACCATGAGAAATAATGATATAGCGGTTGGTCTGGTGCGGTTCTACGAGCTGTGCTTTAATCGTGTATCCAAAAGGCGAAGAAATATCAACTTCCCGTTTTGGGAGAGAATCAAATTCATCGGGATTATACCGGCCAGCTTCTTTTTCACGCCTTAAAATTAATTCCTCATCCTTCTTTTTCATATACATAAGGCGGTTTGTAAAATACAAACCAAGAGATAACCAGAAAAACAACAAAACAAACAAAGTTCGAAATGCCTTCCTCACCATTGGCACCTCCTGTAGGAATTAATATAACATATGTAAAATAAGTACCAAGCGCCCATAAATTAACCATTTTAATTTTAACACAAAGAAAACCGCTGACACCAATGAGCGGTTTCCGAGTTTACAGAATGATTTACTGCTCTGCGTTTTGTCTTTTGGTAGGATGAATGGCTTTTTCGATTTCTTCAGCGGCAATCACCCGCTTGCCTCCACCTGCTGTGTCTGCATAGTTTTTTCCCTTTTGGCTGGACCCTTTATCACGTTTTTGGCTCAAAATAATCAGCCTCCCTTCAAGCTAGTCTCAATTAATAAGATGCATTAATGGAAGATTGATTATTCATGAAAAATTTAAATTAGACAGTTTGGGCATTCATTTTCCCCTTCTGATAATCATACTTTCATTGTAGTGATGTTAATTTCAAAAAAGCGAGAATAATAGAAAATTTGAAAAAAAATAAGAGGATTACTGTGATTTTACTAGAAATAGTAAAGGGAAAATGGGATTAGGGGGAGAAACCAGAATGAAAAAAATATGTACATCCTTTCAGGATGCAGTTACCGGAATTCATGATGGGGCTACATTAATGGTTGGTGGGTTTGGTTTGTGCGGCATACCGGAAAACCTGATACTTGCATTGGCAGAAAAAGGCGTAAAGGATTTAACGGTTATTTCAAATAACTGCGGGATTGATGAGTGGGGTTTAGGACTTCTATTAAATAATAAACAAATCAAAAAAATGATTGGATCATATGTTGGTGAAAATAAAGAGTTTGAGAGACAGGTTTTAACTGGAGAACTCGAAGTAGAATTAACGCCACAAGGTACATTGGCTGAAAAAATCAGGGCAGGCGGGGCCGGAATCCCAGCATTTTATACACCAGCCGGAGTTGGAACACCGATTGCTGAAGGGAAAGAAACGAAGGTTTTTAACGGGAGAGAATACCTTTTGGAAGAGGCGCTAACTGCCGACTTTAGTCTTGTTAGGGCATGGAAGGGCGACAAAATGGGAAATCTCGTTTACCACAAAACAGCGAGAAACTTCAATCCGATGATTGCAGCTGCTGGAAAAGTAACGATTGCTGAAGTGGAAACACTTTGTGAGATTGGTGAATTAGATGCTAATTTTATTCATACCCCTAGTATCTATGTACAAACAATTATCGAAGGAACACAGGAAAAACGAATTGAGAGATTGACAGTGAGAAAATAGTGTTGGGAGAAGGGAGAGAGCGGAATGGTGAATGAAATTGTCTCCGTTAGAGAGAGAATTGCGATAAGGGCTGAGAAGGAAATAGAAAACGGATTTTATGTAAATCTAGGCATAGGTATGCCAACCCTTGTTGCTAATTTTATGTCAGCAAATAAACAGGTTGTCTTGCAGTCTGAAAATGGTCTTCTTGGCATCGGACCCTATCCAGGTGAGGATGATGTGGACCCCGATTTAATCAATGCTGGTAAAGAGACCGTTACGGCAATTAGTGGTGCAGCCTATTTCGATAGCGCCGAATCGTTTGCGATGATTCGCGGCGGGCATGTCAACTTAGCGATACTCGGTGGAATGGAAGTATCTGAAACAGGTGACTTAGCTAACTGGATGATCCCTGGAAAGATGATAAAAGGAATGGGTGGTGCGATGGACCTTGTCCACGGGGCACAAAAAATAATTGTTATCATGGAGCATGTAAATAAAAAGGGTGAATCAAAAATATTGAAACAATGTACGCTTCCCTTAACAGGTAAAGGGGTAGTTAATCGAATTATTACCGAGCGTGCGGTCATGGATGTAACGGATTCTGGGCTAAGGCTCGTGGAAGTTGCTAACGGGTATACGATTGAGGATGTTGTCAATTCTACTGAAGCCACATTGTATGTGGACGAAAACGTGGTACTTGAAGCTTATTAAAAATAACAAGTAAGAGCAGGCTGACTATGATTAAGCATAGCCTGCTTTTTTATATGGGCGATGCTTGGTGACATGGTATAATATAAATGAAATTTTGATGATGGAGGCGTTTTGAATGAAAAAACAATCTAAACAAAAAAATCAATCGAAACCCAAAAAAGATGATTCAGCGGTAACGCTTGGCGATATGATCAACCCAAATTTATTCAAGCAACTAAAAGAGCAACAAGAACAGCTTAAAGCAGCAGAAGAAAAAAGAAAAGAGGATGAAGAGGTAAGAAAGAGAGAAGAAAGACGATTAAAAGAAAAAAACAAATCATTTGCAGAACTATTAAATGAGAGCGGCATGAACTGGAAGGAGTTTAAATAAAAACAATATAAAAAGGAGGGCGTACGAACGCTCTCCTTTTAACGATGTTCTTTATAAATGCCAGCCTTCGTTAACTCTCTAATTACTGAAACTTCTTCCTCAGAAAGCGGCTGACTTCTGACTGCTTTCGCATTACTCCTAATTTGTTCAGGACTACTGGCCCCGGCAACAACAGAGGCTACAACAGGATGGGCCAGATTATACTGTAGGGCTATCTCTGTAAAAGAGCGTGTGGCTGCTACCTTTTCCTTTAACAACGGCAAGACGTCATTCAACTCGGTTAAGCTGTAGTCTTGATACCCCTTCTCAGTTACCTTCTCAAGCATTTTATCACTTAAAAGACCTTTTGCGAGCGGTCCGCGGGTCACAACGCTAAGCCCATGTTCCTCTAGCAGTGGCAAGGCTTCTTCCTCAGGGCGGCGGTCTAAAATACTGTATTGCATCATTACTGATACGATACTGGCCTTTTTAACATATTCCCTTATAACATTTGGTCGAATTGATGAAATGCCATAGTAGCGAATATAACCTTCAGCTTTTAATTCTTCAAACGCTTCAATGGTTTCATCAATTGGATCATTGATTGTCCCGCCGTGTAGCTGATAAAGATCGATATAGTCGGTACCCAGTCGGTTAAGACTTTGTTTGACTTCTTCCTTTATATAGGACTTCGAAGGGTCCCATGACCATCCCTTCTGATCTTGACTCCAGCGATTCCCAACCTTTGTTGCAATAATGACTTTTTCACGGACTTCCTTCAATGCTGCCCCAACTATTTTTTCATTTTCACCAAAATCATATAAATCGGCCGTATCGAAATAATTAATCCCCTCCTCAAGTGAGGCCTCAATAATTCTCCTTGCGGTTTTCTCCTCGGTTCCAATCGACATACAACCAAGCCCCAGTTCTGACACATATAAATCTGAATTTCCTAGTCTTCTCTTTTTCAAAAACTCACCCCGTCCTTTCCTACAATTTTATTAAAGAAAAGGACAGACTACAATCAAAAGACTTTATTTTTGATTCACCTTTTCAATCCATTCGGAAAAGGTGAAATAATCTTTGTTGTATTCTTTTAGTTTCTGAAGTATTTCCCATCCTTTTCCAACAAGAATGATTCCTTTATCATGAACGTACACCTTCATTCCATCCCCCTCCAAATAAAGTATGGTAAAATGTATGAGCAGATTAAAGGAATAGAACAGGAGTGACCCATATGAGCAATCTCGAAGAAAAAACACTTCATAGTGAAGAAATTTTCTCAGGAAAAGTAATCAGTCTTCATTTACAGGATGTACAGCTTCCGAACGGGAAACAATCGAAACGGGAGATCATTAAACATCCCGGGGCTGTCGCTATTTTAGCCATTACCGACAACAAGAAAGTAGTAATGGTTGAACAATACCGGAAAGCACTGGAACGAACCATTGTTGAAATTCCCGCCGGAAAGCTGGAAAAAGGGGAAGAGCCTGAGCTTTGTGCTCGCCGTGAACTGGAGGAAGAGACAGGCTATGAGTGCGAGAGCCTTGAATGGCTTACTTCTTTTTACACCTCGCCGGGATTTGCCGATGAAATCGTTCATGTCTATGTTGCGACAGGACTAAGCAAAAAAGAAAATGCAGCAGCACTTGATGAGGACGAGTTTGTTAATCTAGAGGAATTAACTCTGGAAGAAGCAGTTCAATATGTAAAAGAACAAAAAATATATGATGCTAAAACGATTTTTGCTGTTCAATACTTACAATTGCAAGAGGCGTTGAAAAATAAATGAATCGCTACTATGTAGATTTACATATACACATTGGACGTACCTGGACAGGGAAGCCGGTAAAAATCACCGGTGCCAAGTCTCTAACGTTTACGAATATCATTGAGCATGCACGGCACGAAAAGGGACTTAATATGGTTGGGATCATCGATAGCCATTCGCCTGAAGTCATCCTTGAAATGGAAAGTCTTATCCAAAGTGGAGATGTAGTGGAACATCCGGACGGTGGGTTAGTGTTTGGTGATTTAACGGTTATTCCCGGTTCTGAATTGGAGATTTATGACGAACAATCTAACGGTCCAATCCACTTGCTTATGTTTTTTCCGAATCTTTCCGTGATGAGGGAGTTCTCATCCTGGCTGTCAGGTCACTTAAAAAATATTCAACTGAGCTCACAACGGATCTATGCAACGGGTCTTGTTTTGCAAAAAAAGGTAAAAGAATTAGGTGGAATCTTCATTCCTGCTCATGTTTTCACGCCTTTTAAAAGTTTATACGGGAAAGGTGTGAGTCATTCACTTACTGAGGTATTGGACCCGGAATTGATTGACGCAATTGAGCTTGGATTAAGTTCTGATACGACTATGGCGGATCAAATAAAGGAATTACATGACTATACATTTGTTACGAATTCTGATGCCCATTCGCTTGCAAAAATAGCCCGTGAATACCAAGTTATTGCGATGAAGGAACCAACATTTTTAGAGTTGCAGAAAGCATTAAAGAAGGAAGATGGACGTAAAATTATCGCAAATTATGGTCTTGATCCATTGCTCGGTAAATACCATAAAACAGTTTGTGCAGAATGCCATCATCCTGCTGCTGATGAGGATCAAATATGTACGCAATGTGGAAATAAGAAAATTATTAAAGGTGTAGCTGACAGAATACTTGAACTGAAAACGGCTGAACAAGGTCCAGAAGACCGTCCGCCCTATATCCATCAAGTCCCGCTGGAGTTTATCCCCGGCTTAGGACCTCGCTTACTTGAGAAGCTGGTTGATCATTTTGGGAGTGAAATGGCGATTTTGCATGATGTACCCTATGAAGGATTGAAAGAGGTTGTCCCGGAAAGAATCGCCGACCTTATCCTAAAAGCAAGAGCGGGTAAAGTAAATCTAGCAGCCGGCGGCGGTGGGAAATACGGAAAAATTTCAGACTAAAAAAAGATGAACCCCGGTAGCATAAAGCTATCGGGTTTTATTATGTAATCTATTAAAATGTGGGAATAGATATACTAGACTGGCATACAATGTATTAACTGAACTGAGAATAGTAGGAGGATACGCAAATGAAAAAACGATTGTACCAGTCCGATGCCGCTAGTTATTTCCGTGAGCATTCCTCAATTTTTTTGTTTATTGTTGTCTTATTTTTAATGGGAGTAATCTTTGGGGCAATTGTTGTAAACAGTATGAGCATTACTCAGAAGGAAGATTTATTCTACTATTTATCACAATTTTTTGGCCAAGTCTCGAGCGGAAAAGAAGCAGAAGACAATGATTTATTCCTGCAAAGCCTTTTCCATAATAGTAAGTTTATTGGGCTTATGTGGATACTAGGAATTTCAATCATCGGTCTTCCAGTGATTCTTATTCTGTTATTTATTAAAGGAATGGTAGTTGGGTTTACCGTGGGTTTTCTTGTCAGTCAAATGGGCTGGCAGGGCTTTATGCTCGCCTTTGTTTCGATTTTGCCTCAGAATCTGATTATTATTCCCGTATTCATAATGATGGCAGCATTATCAGTGATTTTCTCACTTCGAATGATCAAAAAGCAGTTTATGAAAAAATATGCCCAGCCAATCCTTCCTTTTTTTAAAAGTTATATTTTAACCTTGATTGTAGCGGTAATATTTATAACTGCAGCATCTGGGATAGAGGCCTATCTTTCGCCTTGGTTAATGAAAACCATCATTAGTTCAACCGTTTTAAAGTAATTATTATATAATACTTAATATAGAATATTGTTTATTGTAGTTTATAATAATTTTATTTTGATTCTCAATTGTCATCTGTTATAATGAGAATTAACAGTGGCGAGGGAGGGACTTCAGGATGGAAACTAGAATTGAAAGAATTAAGAAACAGTTGCATTCAGCAAGCTATAAACTAACACCTCAGCGTGAGGCAACCGTTCGAGTTTTATTGGAAAATGAAGAGGATCATTTAAGTGCGGAAGATGTATACCTCCTCGTGAAAGAAAAATCGCCTGAAATTGGTTTAGCAACTGTTTATCGGACGTTGGAATTATTAACGGAATTAAAAATTGTTGATAAAATAAATTTTGGGGATGGGGTTTCTCGCTATGACCTTCGCCAGGAGGGTGCAGCCCATTTTCATCATCATCTTGTTTGTATTGAATGTGGTGCCGTTGATGAAATTCAAGAGGATTTACTTGAAGATGTAGAAGCAGTTGTGGAACGCAAATGGAATTTTAAAATAAAAGATCATCGCCTCACTTTTCATGGGATCTGTTACCGATGCCAGGATAAAGATAAAGAGGAAGAAAAAGCGGATTAACCAATGAAAGCTCCTTGAAAAAAGGGCTTTTTTCTTTTTGGCTGTGTTAAAGATTTTACACACTCTGTTGATTGTAGCGGAATGCGCGAGACTCCTGCGGGAGTACGGGGCAGGGGAGACCCCACAGGCGCTTAGCGCCGAGGAGGCTCCCCGGAACGCCCGCGGAAAGCGAAGTGCATGGAGCGGAAATCAACAGACAAGTTTAACAGATTAAAAAAGAACTTCCCCTATATTACCAATGACTAGGTATAAAATTTATCTATTTTGGCATACATTTTACTAGATGATTGGAAATTGGGGGAAGCGGGATGATCTTATTTTTAAAAGCAGCATTAAAAACCTTAAAGGTCTTTATCATATTCACAGGGTGCACGATTCTTTTCTATTATGGTATTATGTTGGTAAATGAAGAATATCAAAATTATCATCGCTATGATGAACCGGAAGGAGCTGCGCTAAAAGTTTCGAACGCAGTGTATGAGGAGGATTCTTCCTTGTTAGATCGGCTGATGTTGTTTTATTTAAATGGGGAGTAAATGCGATGGACGAGCAAATAAAGGATTTTATGGATTATTTAACCGTTGAAAAAGGTTCAGCCAAAAACACAATTATGGCGTATGAGAGAGATTTAAAAAACTATCTTCATTATTTGATAAATGTCGAATCCGTCCATTCTTTAATTGATGTACAACGTGTACATATTGTCCACTTTTTAAGATTTCTAAAAGAACAGGGGAAATCCTCGAAAACATTGGCACGGCACATCGCCTCTGTCCGTGCATTTCATCAATTTTTATTAAGGGCCAAGGCAACAGATCAAGACCCATCTGTTCAAATAGAAACACCCAGACTTGAAAGATCACTGCCCAATGTATTGAGTTTACAAGAAGTAGAAATCCTGCTGGACGCACCTAATACACAAGATCATTTTGGAATAAGGGACAAGGCTATGCTTGAACTGCTATATGCTACAGGTATCCGTGTTAGTGAACTAATAGGTCTTGAGATTGATAATATTCAGTTAACGATGGGGTTTGTTCGTTGTAACGGGAATAAAGAACGAATTATTCCCATTGGACGTGCTGCAGCTGATGCCATAAAACATTACCTGGAAGATGGGAGACCTCGGTTTACATCCGCAAAGCAACAAGATCATGCTTTGTTTTTAAACCATCAAGGAAAGCAGCTAACACGCCAAGGGTTTTGGAAAATATTGAAAAAGCTTGCTAGAGAAGCCGGAATAGATAAAGAACTAACACCACATACCCTTCGCCATTCTTTTGCAACGCATTTGTTAGAAAATGGTGCTGATTTACGAGCAGTCCAAGAAATGTTAGGTCATGCAGATATCTCTACCACACAAATATATACACATGTTTCAAAAACAAAGTTAAAAGACGTATATAGTAAATTTCATCCTCGAGCTTAATAGAATGAGAGTTCTATAAAAATCATATAATTGTCAAAAAGCTGCCTGAAATTCGGTGGCTTTTTCCTTGTAATTTCTAAAACATTTAGTACAATAGAGATGTCAGACTTCTGACGAGTAGATTTAGATTAGATTTATAATACTAAACAAATGAGGGTAACCTATTGTGGTGTAATGTTAATATTTGCAAACGTTTTCTACGGAAAAAGGAGGAAGAATTGAATGGCTGCAAATACATATAAACGTATTTTTATTATCGTAATGGATTCGGTAGGTATCGGTGAAGCACCAGATGCTGAAAAATTTGGTGACAAGGGCGCAGATACTTTTGGTCATATTGCGGAAAGAATGAATGGTCTGAACATGCCAAATATGGGCAAGTTAGGCTTAAGTAATATCCGTGAAGTTAAAGGAATTGAAAAAGCAGAAAAACCGTTAGCGTATTATACAAAAATGATGGAGGCCTCTAACGGAAAGGATACCATGACAGGTCACTGGGAAATAATGGGTTTAAATATTCAAACCCCCTTCCGTGTATTCCCAGAGGGTTTTCCAGATGAGCTCCTCTCTGAATTAGAAAAACGAACAGGCAGAAAAATTATCGGCAATAAGCCTGCAAGCGGCACTGAGATCCTCGTGGAGTTGGGCGAAGAGCATATGAAGACCGGTGCATTGATTGTCTATACTTCTGCAGATTCTGTCCTTCAGATAGCTGCCCATGAAGAAATCATTCCCCTTGAAGAGCAATATAAAATCTGCAAAATCGCTCGTGAATTGACTCTTGACGAGAAGTACATGGTTGGCCGTGTCATTGCTAGACCTTTCTTGGGAGAACCAGGCAATTTTAAACGTACTTCTAACCGTCACGACTATGCATTAAAACCATTTGATCGTACAGTTATGAGTGAATTAAAAGATGCTGGCGTCGATGTCATTGCGATCGGAAAAATTTCCGATATTTATGATGGAGAAGGTGTAACTCAATCACTTAGAACAGTTTCTAATATGGATGGAATGGATAAGTTAGTGGAAACATTGGATATGGATTTTACAGGTATTAGTTTTATAAATCTAGTTGACTTTGATGCTTTATACGGCCACCGCCGTGACCCAGAAGGCTATGGTAAAGCACTGGAAGAATATGATGCACGCCTGCCAGAAGTGTTTGCAAAAATGAAAGACGACGACCTATTAATGATTACTGCAGACCATGGAAATGACCCAGTTGCACCAGGTACGGACCATACACGTGAATACGTACCTTTACTTGTTTATTCAAAAGGCATGAACGGAGGGAAGGAACTCCCGATCAGAGAGACCTTTGCGGACCTTGGGGCAACTGTTGCTGAAAACTTCAATGTGAAACTACCTAACTTCGGAAAAAGTTTTTTAAATGAATTAAATTCAAAAGGGGTATAAAAATGAATGCTGAAAAAATTCAAAATGCTGCAGGATTTTTAAAACAAAAATATGAGAGTACGCCGAGAATTGGTCTTATTTTAGGATCTGGCCTTGGTGTCCTAGCGGATGAAATTGAGAACCCTGTAAAAATTCCATATAATCAGATACCTGACTTCCCAATTTCTACAGTTGAAGGTCACGCTGGACAATTAGTGTTTGGTTTATTAAGTGGAGTAGAGGTTGTTGCCATGCAAGGAAGGTTCCATTTCTATGAAGGATATAGTATGGAAAAAGTAACTTTTCCCGTTCGCGTCATGAAGGAACTCGGGGTTGAAATGTTAATAGTAACCAATGCAGCGGGCGGAGTAAATGAAACCTTCTCTGCAGGTGATTTAATGATTATATCCGATCACATTAATAATATGGGCACAAATCCATTAATCGGACCGAATGATGCCAAGTTTGGTGTCCGTTTCCCTGATATGTCAGAGGCATATACGAAAGAATTACGTGCTGTGGCAAGGGAAATTGCCGACCGCTTAAATATCAAGGTGAAAGAGGGCGTCTATTTCGGAAATCCTGGGCCTGTTTATGAAACGCCTGCTGAAATTCGAATGGTGCGCACTTTGGGCGGAGATGCAGTCGGAATGTCGACTGTACCAGAAGTAATCGTTGCCCGTCACAGTGGTATGAAGGTTCTTGGGATTTCTTGTATTTCGAATATGGCGGCAGGAATTCTTGATCAACCACTTACCCATGATGAAGTTATTGAAACAACGGAAAGAGTGAAAGCTGATTTTCTTCAATATATAAAAGAAATTGTAAAAACGATCGCTTAATAAGAAAGCGAAAGCGGCCGGTTAGCGGCGTGATAAAAATTCTGTTATAAGAAAATTTCGTAAAGTGGTGATTATAATGAGAATGGTTGACTTAATAGAGAAGAAAAGAGATGGTCAGGAACTATCAACAGAAGAAATAAATTTTATTATTAAAGGATATACCGATGGGTCGATTCCAGATTACCAAGTTAGCGCCTTAACGATGGCTATCTTTTTCAAAGGGATGACGGAACAGGAAAGAGCCGATTTGACCATGGCCATGGTTGAATCAGGCGATCAAATTGATTTATCACAAATTAAGGGAATTAAAGTTGATAAACATTCTACTGGCGGTGTAGGCGACACAACCACCCTAGTTCTTGGACCTCTGGTTGCTGCACTTGGTGTACCTGTGGCAAAAATGTCGGGACGCGGCTTAGGCCATACCGGAGGAACAATTGATAAATTAGAAGCAGTAAAAGGCTTCCATGTTGAAATTGAAAATGAAGAATTTATCGACCTTGTTAATAAAAATAAGATTGCTGTCATTGGTCAAAGTGGAAATTTAACTCCTGCGGATAAAAAACTTTATGCTTTACGGGATGTGACAGCAACTGTTGATAGCATTCCACTAATCGCAAGTTCTATCATGAGTAAAAAGATAGCAGCGGGTGCAGATGCTATAGTTCTTGATGTCAAAACCGGCGCGGGTGCATTTATGAAGACACTTGATGATTCTCGGGAATTGGCAAGAGCAATGGTACGAATTGGGAACAATGTTGGCAGAAGAACAATGGCTGTTATTTCTGACATGAGTCAACCACTTGGTTTTGCGATTGGTAACGCGCTTGAAGTCAAAGAAGCGATTGATACTTTAAAGGGTGAAGGTCCTGAAGACTTAACAGAGCTTTGTTTAACCTTAGGCAGCCACATGGTTTACTTAGCAGAAAAGGCTGGCTCATTAGCAGAAGCACGCACCCTGCTTGAAGGTGTCATAAAGGACGGATCAGCACTTGAAAAATTAAAAGTATTTTTAAGCTCACAAGGTGGGGATGCATCAATTGTTGATGACCCTTCAAAAATGCCTCAAGCAAAGTATACCTTTGAACTTGAAGCCAAAGAAGATGGCTATGTATCCGAAATTGTTGCAGATGAAGTTGGTACAGCGGCGATGATCCTTGGAGCTGGACGAGCAACGAAGGAATCTGTTATTGATTTAGCAGTGGGCCTTGTCTTAAGAAAGAAAATCGGTGACCAAGTCAAAAAAGGCGAATCATTAGTAACGATTTACAGCAACTTCGAAAATGTAGAAGAAGTAAAAACAAAGCTTTATCATAATATTAAAATTTCAGCAACAAAAATAAACGCACCAATCCTTGTCCATGAAGAAATAACAGAATAAAACAGGTTAAAGGGTGTCAGGCACCATGTGAAAAATTCACATGGTGCCTGACACCCTATTTTTATTTTCTCTAAGAGGAAATAATTGTATAAAGTTATTAATTTTGGAAAAAATGGATGCTATAAAGAATGGAGGGTTATGCGAATGAAACGATTTGTCTCTGCGATAGTGACATTTTTTTTACTTACAAGTTTAATGAGTACATCTGCTTTTGCAGCTGAAGAAAAAAAGAATGCTGAAGAAAAGAAGAATGCTGATATCGTCAACAATGTAAAATCCGCTATTTTAATTGAACGTGATACCGGTAAAGTGCTTTATGAGAAAAACAGTAATGAAGAGCTTCCACCTGCAAGTATGACCAAAATTATGACGATGCTTTTAATTATGGAGTCAATTGATCAAGGAAAACTTACTTGGAATGAAAAAGTCAGAGCAAGTGAGTATGCTGCCTCGATGGGCGGTTCGCAAATTTTTCTTGAAGCTGGCGAAGAAATGACCACCAAGGAAATGTTAAGAGGAATTGCAATTGGTTCTGGAAATGATGCTTCTGTTGCTATGGCTGAGAGAATTGCAGGGTCAGAAGAAGCATTTGTTGACATGATGAATGATAAGGCCAAAAAACTTGGCTTAAAACATACTTTCTTTAAAAATACGACGGGACTCCCGGTCAGTGGTCATTTCAGCACTGCAAGTGATATGGCTATTATGGCGAAGGAACTATTAAAATATGAAGACATTACGAAATTCACCGGGATGTATGAAGCATATCTTCGTGAAAATACAGACAAAAAATTCTGGCTTGTTAATACCAATAAATTGGTGCGCTTTTATCCTGGTGTGGACGGACTCAAAACCGGCTTTACTGCAGAAGCGAAGTACTGCTTAACAGCAACAGCACAAAAGAACGGCATGCGTGTAATTGCAGTTGTGTTTGGTGCGCCTACATCAAAGGAAAGAAATGCCCAAGTAACAAAAATGCTTAATTATGCCTTCAACCAATATCAAACACGTCCTATGTATAAACGAAACCAGACAATTGCCCAAGTGAGAATAAGCAAAGGGCAGGAAAAGTCTGTGGAGGCTGTAACAAGTGAGCCAATTTCCTTGCTGACTAAAAAGGGCGAAAAAACAGCGGATGTAAAACGTAAGGTGATTATCACTAAAAATCTTAATGCCCCAATTCATAAAGGTGATAAGGTAGGGACCATAAAGTTGATTAAGGACGGAGAAGTGTTTCTTGAAAGTCCTTTATTAGCAAATAAAAATGTAAAAGAAGCTGGATGGTGGACCCTATATAAACGTTCCTTCGGTATGTTTACAAAGGCGGGTAAATAAAGACACTTCCGGTTTTCGGTGTCGAAATAACTAGATATGTCACTTCTTTTAGCGAAAAACGACTAGTTTTGTATTTGGAGAAGGATATTTACACCCGTAAAGAGAATTGACTCACTATACCAGATTAAGGAGGACGTGGATAGTGAGTCTTAATATTAATATGGAAACAAAACATGACGTTCTATGTATTCGTTTAAGCGGTGAATTAGATCACCACACCGCGGATGAACTTCGCGAAAAAGCGATAGCAGTTATTGAAAAAAATGATATTCGTCATATTGTCTTAAATCTGGAACATCTTGCATTTATGGACAGTTCAGGCTTAGGAGTTATATTAGGCAGATACAAACAAATTAAACAGGTGCACGGTGAAATGGTGGTTTGTGCAATTTCCCCTGCAATACAAAGATTATTCGATATGTCTGGTTTATTCAAAATCATAAAAATGGAACCGACAGAAGAATTTGCATTGCAAAGATTGGGGGTGGCCTGAGTGAAGAATGAAATGAATCTTCAATTCAGTGCATTAAGTCAAAATGAGTCCTTTGCCCGTGTAACTGTTGCAGCTTTTATAGCACAACTAGATCCTAATATGGATGAGTTGACAGAAATCAAAACAGTCGTGTCAGAAGCCGTGACCAATGCAATTATACATGGTTATGAAAATGACCCAAATGGAATTGTTTATATTCAAGTAATCATTGAAGATAGTTTAATTGATCTGACAATAAAAGATGTTGGAATGGGAATTGTAGATGTGGAAGAAGCTCGTCAGCCATTATTTACAACAAAGCCGGACTTAGAACGTTCCGGTATGGGTTTTACTATCATGGAGAATTTCATGGATGAGGTAGAGGTTCATTCACAGCCAGGTCGAGGAACCGAAGTTAGATTACGAAAGCATTTACAAAACCGCAAAATGCTTTGCAATTAAGGAGACTTGCCAATGGATGTGGAGGTTAAGAACAATAAAGGTCAAACATATTTAAAGGACCATGAAGTAAAAGAGCTCATCAAAAAGAGCCAAGACGGAGACCAAGTATCAAGGGATTTAATCGTTGAAAAGAATATGCGTCTGGTCTGGTCTGTTGTCCAACGGTTTCTTAATCGGGGCTATGACCCTGATGACCTATTCCAGATTGGTTGTATCGGATTATTAAAATCAGTTGATAAATTTGACCTTTCATATGATGTAAAGTTTTCGACATATGCAGTTCCAATGATTATTGGTGAAATCCAGCGATTTATCCGTGACGATGGAACCGTTAAGGTTAGCCGCTCACTGAAAGAAATGGGAAACAAAATCAGAAAAGCGAAGGATGATTTATCGAAAACGCTTGGAAGAATTCCGACCGTTAACGAGATATCAGCCCATCTTGAGCTGACACCGGAGGATGTAATCCTTGCTCAAGAAGCAAGCAGGACACCTTCTTCCATTCATGAAACCGTTTATGAAAATGACGGGGACCCGATTACATTACTTGACCAAATTGATGACGGTAATGATGGAAAATGGTTTGATAAAATTGCCTTAAAGGAAGCTATCCGTGAATTGGATGAACGTGAAAGACTTATTGTCTATTTAAGATATTATAAGGACCAAACACAATCTGAAGTCGCCCTTAGGCTCGGGATTTCTCAGGTACAAGTATCGCGACTTGAAAAAAAAATATTGCAGCAAATGAAAGGCCGTATGGATCTCTGATTCATACGGTTTTTCATTTGTTGAATAACTTTGGAAATTTTTGGATTTCATGAAAAAAATGCTTATTACTCATACTATTTATACGAGGAAATCATTGTGTGGGAAGTGAATGTTTTGGAAGAAACAATATACATCCGCATGCGGAATCGTGTCCAAACACCGCCTGAAGAAAAAGTATTGTTAAAGGATATTGCCCAAGTCATTGCCCCTGATGAAGTTCTTTCACATTTACAAACTATGATGATCCATCAATTAACAGATGCGGACCAGAATATAGTCATCATAGATGTCATGAAAGTAATCCACATATTAAAAAGAGAATTTGGAGAAATGGAAGTTCAAACCATTGGTCCTGCGCAAACCATCATTGAAGTCACGTATAAGAAAAAGAGAGTTTTCATTCCCTATTTTCTTTTAATATGGTTTCTCTTATTTTTTGGTTCTGCCATGGCGATCATGAATTTTCATGATGATGTAAGTATGAAGAGTGTCCAAGAAAAATTATATACCATCATTACTGGAAAAAAAGAAACAAAACCATTACTGTTTCAAATCCCCTATTCTATTGGTTTAGGCTTAGGAATGATACTATTTTTTAACCATGTTTTTAAGAAACGTATTAATGAAGAACCCAGTCCTCTAGAAGTAGAAATGTTTAATTACCAAATGGATTTAGATAATTACGTAATTATCCATGAAAATAAAGAAAGTATAAAAAAAATCAATGATGATTAGTATTTTAGCGATTATCTTTTTAGGTGTAGCAAGCGGACTGGCGGTGGGTTCTGGTTTTGTAGCTTTTCTTACGGTGCTCGGAGTTATCCCGAGACTAACACAACTTAGTAAAACAATGAAAATGATTCATCACTATGAATGGGCAGTATTCTTAGGAGCGCTCACGGGGGTAGGAGCGAGCCTAAGGGACCCTGTTTTAAACATCCCTTCCTTCCCATTAATTTTTCTAGGAATGACCGGTGGGACTTTTTATGGAATGTTGGCTGCCGCTCTTACAGAGGTATTAAATGTCTTCCCCATTCTCGCCAAAAGAATCCGATTAGATGGAGAAATTACCATATTAATTATGGCCATCGTATTAGGGAAGATTTTTGGATCTATCTTCCAATGGGTTTATTTTGTTCATCATTAAAACTTTTGAAAACAGTCTAGCACTAGTGCTTAGCAGGCGCTTACGCTTTTCTGATGAAAGGACATCACAGAATGAGCATTCGGAGGCGTGTTATTTTAATAACTGATGGTGACGAATATGCTAAGAGGGCTGTAGAGCATGTTGCTAGAGAAATTGGCGGCAGGTGTATATCCAGTTCCCAAGGAAATCCGTCAACATTAACTGGACTTGAAATAGTCAAGTTAATAAAAAAGACTCCTCACGATCCTGTATTAGTGATGTTTGATGATAGTGGTATAGTTGGAGAAGGCGCAGGTGAAAATGCATTGAAATTTGTTGCTCAACATAAAGAAATTGAAGTTCTGGGCATCATTGCTGTCGCAGCAAAATCAAGACATGAAGAATGGGCTAGGGTGGACGTAAGCATCGATCGTGATGGGAATTTAACACCATATGGGGTAGATAAATTTGGTATACCAGAGCTTGAAATCGGGAGAATAAATGGTGACACTGTTTACTGCCTCGATGAATTGAAGGTACCTATCATCGTAGGCGTTGGGGATATTGGAAAAATGGCAAGACGTGACTCCTACAAGCAGGGTTCCCCGATAACGAAAAAAGCAGTGGAGCTTATACTTGAAAGGAGTGGCTTTCATGTCAAGAAGTAACGAACAAAAATGGCCAATCCCGGAATCGGTAAATGAAATAGAAAATTATATGAAACAACGGGTGGGCCTTGGGGTAAGCTTTGATTTTGGAGTAAGGAAATTAAAAGTCCTCAAAAAAGACGTCCATATTTACTATGTTAATGGGTTATGTGATACCAGTTACATTATTCAATTGATTAAAGAATTAGTAGAAATCAATTATCATGAAAAATTATCGACAGACCTCTTTAAGATTGTTGAAAATAGACTAGTTAATCAATCTGTTGAACAGATTAACCAGCTGGATATCATTGTCGACAAGGTTTTATCTGGATTGATTGTTGTTGTAATGGAAGGGGAAAATACTGCTTTTGCCATTGATGTTAGAAGCTACCCAGGCAGGCAGCCTCAAGAGCCCGATACAGAAAAGGTAGTTAGAGGATCACGTGATGGATTTGTTGAAAACATTATTTTGAATACAGCTTTAACAAGACGAAGAATTCGAGATGAACGACTGCGCTTCGAAATGCTAAAGGTAGGCGAACGGTCAAAGGCAGATGTGGCTTTAGGTTACTTAGAAGATGTTGCAGATCCAGATATGATAAATATTATTCGTAAAGAAATAAAAGCAATTGAAACAGATGGAATTCCAATGGCTGATAAAACAATAGAAGAGTTCATCCTGAAACAGGGATGGAATCCATTTCCACTGGTAAGATATACGGAGCGTGCTGATATTGCTGCCACTCATATTCTTGAAGGGCATGTTGTTATTTATGTCGACACCTCCCCAAGTGTTATTATCGCCCCGACTACATTTTTTCATCATTTACAGCATGCTGAGGAGTTCCGGGAATCACCGGCAATGGGAACCTTTATGCGCTGGATGCGTTTTTTAGGTGTTTGGACGTCTATTTTTCTACTCCCGTTTTGGTTGTTATTCGTATTAGAACCTTCATTATTACCTGAAAAACTCTCGTTTATAGGACCGAATGAACAGACCAATATTCCCATTATCGTTCAAATATTTTTGGCGGATTTTGGGATTGAATTTTTACGATTAGCGGCAATTCATACACCAACACCGCTTTCTACAGCAATGGGCTTAATCGCATCAATATTGATTGGGCAAATTGCTATTAGTGTAGGTCTATTTGTTCCAGAGGTAATCTTGTACGTCGCCGTTTCGGGGATTGGCTCTTTTACAACACCTAGTTATGAGTTAAGCGTAGCAAACAAAATCGGTCGATTAACACTGTTGATTCTTGTGTCATTCTTCCATTTGCCTGGATTTATCATTGGGGCTACGGTATTCTTTCTCTTCCTTGTTAAAATACGTGCCCTTAATACACCTTATTTATGGCCATTCCTACCTTTTGAGCCGAAAGGATTTTTGCAGATAATTGTCCGTAGAGCAATACCAGGCTCCTTTCTCAGACCTAGTATTGTACATCCTAGAAACCGATACAGGCAGCCGCCTAAAGCGAACGAGAAATAATTGCACTTTTCTAGCAGTTATGCTAAAGTATTTTTAATTAAATAAAGGGATAAAGTGTGAAAATAGGCAGTATCTTTTGCAGATTCTGTCTATTTATTATTATCTTTTATGATTGTCCGCATAAACTATAGTGAGTGATTGAGAGAGAGGGAAGGGAATGTATTTTTACGGGACAACAGGGGTAAATAAAAATGGAAATTTAGAAATTGGCGGAGTTGATTCTGTTGAGTTGACTAAAGAATTTGGAACTCCCCTTTATGTATATGACGTCGCATTAATGCGCGAGAGGGCACGGTCCTTTAAACAGGCATTTGAAGAACAAAATATTAAGGCACAAGTGGCCTATGCCAGTAAAGCTTTTTCAACCATTGCCATGATTCAGCTCGCCGAGGAAGAAGGTTTATCACTTGATGTAGTGTCTGGTGGTGAATTGTATACTGCTTTGGTTGCAGGATTCCCAGTCGAGAGAATTCATTTTCATGGAAATAATAAAAGCAGAGAAGAGTTAGAAATGGCACTGGATCAGGAAATCGGCTGTATTGTTGTGGATAATTTTTCGGAACTTGCGCTATTGAAAGCAATTTCGATCGAAAAAAATGCCCATGTAAATATCCTGCTAAGGGTAACTCCGGGAATCGAAGCCCATACGCATGATTACATTTTAACTGGGCAGGAAGATTCGAAGTTTGGGTTCGATCTTCAAAATGGACAAGCGGAAGACGCATTAAAAATGGCGCTTGAAATTGAAAACTTTGATGTACTTGGACTCCATTGCCATATTGGATCACAAATTTTTGAAACAACTGGCTTTTTATTAGCTGCAAAAAAGATTGTCGAAAAAATGGAAGCATGGAAAAAGGAACTTTCCTTTGAAGCAAAGGTTTTAAATTTGGGCGGAGGCTTCGGGATCCGCTATACAAAAGAAGATGAACCATTACAACCATTCCAATATGTGAGTGAAATTATTCGGGAAGTAAAAAAGTTAACGGAGAGCTACTCTTTAAAAATGCCGGAAATTTGGATAGAGCCAGGTCGTTCACTTGTTGGCGATGCAGGAATTACTCTTTATAAAGTGGGTTCGTCCAAAGAAGTACCTGGTGTTAGAAAGTATTTAGCGGTTGATGGCGGAATGAGTGACAATATTCGACCTGCACTCTATCAGGCGAAATATGAAGCTGTTCTTGCAAATAAGCCATTAACGAAAGCGAATAAAACTGTTTCAATCGCTGGGAAATGCTGTGAATCTGGAGATATGTTGATTTGGGATTTGCCGCTTCCAGAAACTGGAGAAGAGGATATACTCGCAGTTTTTTGCACAGGTGCCTACGGCTATTCAATGTCAAATAACTATAATCGAATTCCGCGTCCGGCTGTCGTTTTTGTAGAGAATGGAACAGCAACACTGGTAGTAAAAAGAGAGACCTACGAAGACTTACTACGCCATGATTTGCCGTTGAAATAAAGAAAGCTGTCACTTCGTTTGAAGTGGCAGCTTTTTCTGGTTTAATTAGGAGAATATGGATTTAATGGCATCAATGAGCCAAATGAAAAATTGTTTAATTTTTTCTAAGAAACCTTGTCCTTCTTCTGATTGAAGAAATTTAGAAATACGATCTTTAGCTTTATTAAGTTGGTCGCTAACTTGGTTCCAATCAATGTTTAAATCTTTGAGCTTATTAAAAAAGTCCATTAATCGTTTCATTTCTTCATCGGTAAGTTTAACATTTAATTCATTTGCAGCTTGTTCAATGATATTTTGTAATTCTTCATCATTTTTTGGTTTATTCTTAGCAATTTCTTCTTTCACTTTCGCAATTAATGCAGCAGCGTTCTTGTCACCAATGGATTCTCCTAATTTAGCGGTTTCGACCATTTCCTGGTTTGCCGCTTGTTTTACTTCTTCAGGAATCGTTTTATCAGCTGATATTTCATAGGCTTTTATGATACCTGTAAGCGCAGCCGTTCCAGAAACCGTAATCGGGGATGTTATATAAATTTTTGCATCCTTAACACCCGCAGTGATAAGGGCATTGACATACATCTCGTCCGTAACCCAGTTAATATTTTTAGTTTCAACGGTAATCCCAGACCCCTTAGCTTGAATGGTTATAGCAGATGATGATATGGCCTTTGTGCCGATGAATGATTTTGATACGTATTTCCCTAAATATTGATGTTCCTCCTGATTCGATACAGTTACTATTTGTACATCATTTGGAGCACCCATTTCCGTTAATAGTTTATTCTTTTGCTCATTTGTTAAATTTTCACCTAATGTAACAATCATGTCACCTTCAGCTATATCAGCAAAAGTGCGGACTGGATTGATAAGTAGCAAACTTAACAATAAGTAAATAAGAATTTTCTTCATAGTTTCCTCCTCGTAATTCTAAAAGGTAGTAAAGAATTGTTGAGACTCTTTTATTAATTAATATAACCGAATCCAATAATAATAACGTAAATATCCACACGGAAGTTTCATAGATAGTTAATCTTAACAAAAAAAATACAAAATTTGTAAGTAGATATAAGCAGAATAGATTATTTTTGTAATTTAGTGTAGAATGGAAGTCATGTACAACATCTTCAAAACTTATTTTGGAGGAAGCTTTTCATGAAGAGAACTAACTGGGTGTTATTTAGTATTCTTATTGGCTTGTCCGTTCTATGGGGAATTATTTATTGGATTTTTATTGGACCCAGACACTAAGAATAATTTTATTGATGATTGACCATTTATTATGTATCATGGTGATTAATGAAACATAATATCTGCGACTACATATAATGAATAATGTTTAATATTGATTTTCTTGGTAAAAATATACTATTGTTAAACCAAATATTTTATCGGTTTATTTAATATAATGAGGGATCTAAATGTTAATTCGTTATAAAAGAACATTCGAAAAAATTGCAATGGGTTTATTATCCTTTATGCCCAGCGAAAAAGACTTAAAAAAGCTCCAACAAACCATGAAGGAATATGAAACAGAAGAGCATTTGCAGCTTTTTCTTTGGAAAGAAGAAGATATAATAGGGCTTTTGGGTGTCTTGAATCACGATGATACCAATTCTATAGAAATCCTTCATATTTCCGTGAATCCTTCGCATCGTTTTCAGGGAATCGGTAAAAAAATGGTTAAAGCACTGAATGAAATGTATGCAGAAAAAGAAATTACTGCAAATGAAAATACAGCAGCTTTTATCGAAAAATGTGATTTTTGCTAGATTACATTCAAAAAAGCAGCGAATAATAAATTTATTCGCTGCTTTTCCGCGTCTTTAATGACCGAGTTCTTTCTTCTATTATACTGGATCTGTCACGTAATTTATGACGGTGGACAAGGGAGTTATTTGTAAGATCACTTTCATTTCCCCAAATAAACCCCTTTTGTTCACATGTCTTTTTCGCAAATTCTAATAAGGCGGGGTCACAAATGGGTAAGGAAATGCTTCTATATGATTCTCCTTTTTGTAATGCAGAAATCTGTCTATTTAACAAGTGGTAAAAATCCACTTTATTTAATCCGAGTTTTGTCAATGAATCCGATTGTAATTTAAGTATCATTATTGCTTTTCTTAATGTTCGTTCAGCACCGCTAAAATTACTTCGACGATGATGATAAGCAGATACTGACAATAAAATAAAACCGACCCAGACGGAATCCTTGTTTCTCGGATCGGTCTTTTTCCAGTAATCTTCAAGTAGTTCATGGCACTCGAAATAATCACGATCGCCATGAAAATGAGCTAAAAAATGTATATACTCGCTCGGGTACAAGCAATTCTCCCCCTTACAAAATGTTTAGTATAGTTTATCACAGTTAAATGGTTCCTTTATAATATTAGAATTTTACTTTTCAAAAAAAAAGCCCGTCAATATTGACGGGCAAGTAGTTCTAATTAATATTGGTAGCCTTAGTGAACAGTAATATGTGTAATCCTGAACAATTCCTAATGTTTAATTAATAGACCCAGGAAGCACCAACGATAATTAACAAGATAAATAGAACTACAATTAACGCAAATCCGGATCCGAATCCGTGTTCTGACATATTCATTACCTCCTAAAAAATGTTTTGTTCTTTTCCTTGTCATCATATGTAGGATATTTGTCCATTGTTATGGGCAATCATCATGTTTTGATAATATTCCCTCGCCAAGTTGATTTTTCTATTGGATAACCTTATTTAATCCTCTATACTATTAATAGTCGAAGTGAATGATCAACGAACTTATTTTAAAGAATTTTGGTGAGTTATAATGCCATACCAGGTGAAAATTGATGCATTTGAAGGACCATTAGATTTGCTGCTCCATTTAATTAATGGTTTAGAAATTGATATATATGATATTCCGGTTGCCGAAATAACCGAGCAATACTTAATGTATATAAAGACAATGAATGAGCTCAAGCTCGATGTTGCAAGCGAGTTTTTAGTTATGGCTGCGACGTTGCTGGTAATTAAGAGTAAAATGCTTTTACCAAAGCATGAGGAAGTTCTCGATGTAGAGGATCCTGACTTGTTATTCGAAGAAGATCCAAGAGACGAACTTGTTGAGCGTTTAATAGAGTATCGAAAATATAAAGAAGCAGCCCATGACTTAAAATCCATGGAAGTGGAACGAGGGCTAATGTATACAAAGCCGCCAAGTGATCTTTCTGAGTTTGCGAAAGAGAAACAGCCGGAAAAAGAGGAGTTAAATGTTTCTCTGTATGATATGCTGGCTGCACTTCAAAAATTAATGCGACGAAAGAAACTTCAGCGTCCAATGGCAACGAAGATTACTCGTCAGGAAATATCTATAGAAACCAGAATGACAGAAATTATGGTGGAACTTAAGCAGCTTAAAGGACAAAAAAACTTTAATGAATTATTTCCCTATCCGGCTAAGGACCATATCGTCGTAACCTTTTTGGCCGTCTTGGAACTTATTAAAAGAAAAGAGATTGACGCCCAGCAACAAGAGAACTTTGGAGATATTTATGTTAAAGCCGTAAAGGAAGGGGCAGAAATGATTGGAAATCATTAACTGGAACAGTATCCTAGAAAGCCTGTTGTTTGCTGCAGGGGATGAAGGGCTTTCACTGAAACAGCTAGCAGAGGTTCTAGAAGTGAATGAACTTAAGGCAAGTGAAATCATTGAGGATCTGAAAAAAGAATATGAGCGGGACAACAAAAGGGGAATTATGATGGTCCAGCTTGCTGGTACCTATCAACTTGCAACAAAGAAAGAAAATGCAACTTATCTAAAGAAACTTGTTGATTCCCCCCATACTTCCACATTGTCACAGGCAGCGCTAGAAACATTGGCCATCATTGCCTATAAACAGCCAATCACTCGAGCTGAAATTGAGGAAATTCGCGGTGTGAAAACAGAAAGACCTTTGCATACACTAATGGCAAAAGCGTTAATAAAAGAAGTTGGCCGTGCAGAAGGTACTGGAAGAGCCTACTTATATGGAACAACGAAAGAGTTTCTGGACTACTTTGGTCTGAAAAGTATTGAAGAACTACCCCAGCTTCCCGAAAAGGCAGAAGATGAATTTATTCAGGAAGAGGCAGATCTATTTTTTGAAAAATTTCAGGAGACGATTAATTCTTAATTTTCCAATACTTACTTAATTTTATGATAAAATAAATGTAGGTTAATTATTCAATTCTTTCACGACATGTTAAAAAGATATTTACATGTGATATTGTCATTGGCCAAGGAGTGGGATTAATTTGTTAATTAAAGAGTGTAAAGGCTTTGAA
Source organism: Neobacillus sp. BF23-41 (assembly GCF_041106275.1). Classification (NCBI taxonomy): domain Bacteria; kingdom Bacillati; phylum Bacillota; class Bacilli; order Caryophanales; family Bacillaceae; genus Neobacillus; species Neobacillus sp. BF23-41. Next base: position 103,130 of record NZ_JBGBPR010000003.1, on the reverse strand, counting down.
TTAGAAAAGGAACAATCAAATACTTCTGAGGACTTTTTTAACAGAAGCATCGTTACTTTTTCTGAAGATGGTGAGGAAAAAACGCTGCACGTTTTATATGTTAGGTATTTCGATGAATTCTTACATGAATTCACTCCGTACAAGCAAGACCCGATTATGGTTCAGGATAACAATGAGGTTTCGTTTAAAGACATCGTAGCGCTTGTATGTCTCTTGAAAAATCCAGGCCTGCGCAGCCGAAAACGACTTTATATTAATTCAAAGCAGGAATTTGCTTCTTATTTTCAAGATATCAATTATAATAAATTACCTGAAATTTTTCTTTCTCTTAACCAAAAGAAAGAATATGAGCTTCGTTCTCCGCTAGAGTTCATTATGCAGCCAAAATAAGCAATGTTTACGAAGTAAAAATTTAGGGGGTTAACAATGGGCAATACATTGGTAAAAACACAATTAAATGAGGTAAAGAATTTTTTAGGGAAGTCAATTTTAACATTAGAGGATTTTTTAAATGAAGCAACGCTTTCGCAATTAGACTTGGAAAATGAAGAAGATCGTAATTATAATAAATTAATCTTTGCAAATTTACGGAAATTAATTGTTTATAGTGAAGAAGGTTTAGATGCGTGCTCCGTAATTTTGCAAGGCAGTCCTTTTCAAAAAGCAGCAGCAGAAAAAACTCTTTATAAAATTTATCATCAGTGTATTGAAGAGTTTTTCTCACCGAAGAATGATGCCTGGTTCGAAGACAGCAGGTCAGCTTACACGGGAAGAAACTCTATCAAGTTTTATCGAAACATTTCTGACAGTATTGTACAGTTGGTCAAAAGTTTAGAAGGTGAGTTTCAAAGGATTAGGGAAGAACTTGAGTATTATGAAACAGATTATCGAACAAAAATGATCCAATCAAAATAAGATTATCATTGAAAGGGCGGTCCTATTATTAGGGCGGCCTTTTATCATGTTCTTTTTTTGCTCTCACCCTCATACCATCTAGGTAGGCTACTTATAAAGCATCCTATTGTCAGGAAGAAGGGATAGAATGGATCGTTTTAGTCGTTATGTAAACGAACTGTTTGAGTGGAATGAGCAAATGAAACAGTTTCTTCAATCAGAAAAGGAGGGAGGAAATTCTGATTTATGGGAACATCTTGATAATTTCACTGAATTAATCGAAAACACAGGCAGACAATTATCAAATGAAGAGCTACTAAGCCTTCAAGCGAAGGCTGAGCATATCCATGAGCAAATGGAAGATTATTTTAAAAGAAAACAAGAAGGCGGAGTCATTTGGGTGGCAGAAAAAGTTGTACCCGCTGGGGGCCATACACTCCCTGACCTTCCCTACCCCTATAATGCACTAGAACCATATATTTCAGAGGAAATCATGAAGCTTCATCACGATAAGCATCACAGAGCATATGTTGATGGATTAAATAAAGCAGAAATTAATCTTAAAAAAGCAAGGGAAACTAACGATTTTTCATTAATTAAACATTGGTCACGAGAGCTTGCCTTTCATGGGTCTGGACATTATCTTCATACAATTTTTTGGAAAAACATGAGCCCCAATGGCGGGGATCATCCAAAAGGACTGTTAAAAGGTGAAATTGAGAAATACTTTGGAAGTTTTGCGGCGTTTAAAAAGCAATTTTCTGAAGCGGCTAAGCAAGTAGAAGGAGTAGGCTGGGCCATATTAGTTTGGTCTCCACGAGCAAGGCATTTAGAGATACTGCAATCTGAACGACATATGCTATTGACCCAGTGGGATACCATTCCACTCTTAGTATTAGATGTTTGGGAGCATGCTTATTATCTTCAATATAAAAACAAAAGGCCGGATTATGTCGACAATTGGTGGAACTTAGTCAATTGGCATGATGTAGAAATGCGGTTTGAAAAAGCAGCGGACATCAAATGGACAGCATTTTAGGGTATCAAAAAAACATTAAGCAGATGGCAAATTGTCGTCTGCTTTTCTTTTTCTTCAGCAAATTGTCATAACAAGCCTCGTCCTGCATAAACTTGTACAAGAAAAATGAAATGCAGAAGTGCCTTCTTTGGCACTGAAGCGAGATAACTTTACAAGGGGACGAGGTTAATCTAATGAGAATGATTTGGAAGCTAGTTATGTTTTCCCTCATAGTCTCAATATTCATTGCTAACATTCCTCAAAAGGTGGATGCTTCAGTTTCCGTAAGTGCAGCAAGTGCGGTTTTGATAGAGCAGAAATCAGGTCGTATCCTTTATGAGAAAGATGCCTACACAAAAAGAAGAATCGCAAGTATAACGAAGATAATGACTGCGAAACTAGCAATCGAATCGGGGAAAATGAATCAATATGTAAGAGTTAGCGAACAAGCGACTCGTGCAGAAGGATCGTCAGTCTATTTAAAGCCAGGCGAAAAAATTAAGCTTAAGGACCTAGTATATGGGTTGATGCTAAGGTCCGGAAATGACACGGCTGTAGCAATCGCCGAGTATGTTGGGGGAAGTGTAGAGGGATTTTCCTATTTAATGAATCAAAAAGCAAAGGAAATCGGGATGTTAAATACCCATTTTGCCAATCCACATGGACTTGATGACCGTGAAGACCATTACTCAACAGCCTATGACATGGCCGTGTTAATGCGCTATGCCATGCAGGATAAAACCTTTAAGAAAATCTCTGGTACAAAGGTATATAGAGCACCAAACCCCACAGAAGATTGGGACCGTGTCTGGAAAAATAAAAACCGCTTGCTAACAAAGTATAAATATACAACCGGTGGGAAAACAGGTTATACCAAACGAGCCAAAAGGACATTGGTAACAACTGCAACAAAAGGAGATATGAGCCTAATTGCAGTAACCTTGAACGGACCAGACGATTGGAATGATCATATTTCCATGTATGAGAGTGGATTTAAAGGGTTTGATATGGCTGAAGTATTACCTGAGGGTAAAATTGAGGATGTAAAAAATAAGTATTATAAGAATCATTTATACGTAAAGAAATCAATTGTTTATCCTGTAACGAGCGAGGAAATGGACTTATTTTCTATTAAATATAAGTTGAATAAGCCTGTCAAAAAATTTGATAATGACAAGAAGAATGAAGAAATTGTTGGAAAGGCAGCAGTTTACTTAGATGGAAGAGTTGTTCAAGAAACTCCGATTTACTATCAGAATGTGCCCGAGCAGAAAAAAGGATTGTTGGATTTTGTAAAGGAAATTTTTCTTATCTTTATTGGTGTAAAGTCCAATGGTTAATTATATCTGGGTGTTTATGACTGTTGTTGGGTTTATTTTCGCGCTATTCAATGGGACAATGGCTGAAGTGAATAAAGCAATATTTGATGGTGCGAAAGAAGCGGTGACCCTTTGTATTGGACTTATCAGCGTTCTCGTCTTTTGGCTTGGAATGATGCGGATTGCGGAGGAGTCCGGCCTTTTAGAACGTCTATCTAAACTGTTTCGACCGCTTGTCAAACGATTATTTCCTGAAGTACCTGTAAGCCATCCAGCAATGGGCTATATTTTATCAAATATGATTTCTAATATGTTCGGTTTGGGAAATGCAGCCACTCCTCTTGGTATTAAAGCGATGGAAGAACTAAAAAAGTTAAATGGGGGAAAGGATTCAGCGAGCAGATCCATGGTTACCTTTTTAGCAATTAATACTGCAAGTATTACCATTATTCCAACAACTGTCATTGCGATTAGAATGAATTATCATTCTGCATCTCCTACTGAGATAGTCGTTCCAACGATTATAGCAACCATTATCTCTGCGCTAGGTGCAATCTTAATTGACCGTTATTTCTATTATCGCAGAAGCAGAAAAGGATGAAAAAACATGGAGATGATATCGGTTATTTCGTTAACATTTATCCCCTTACTAATTGGGTTTATTCTATTATATGGTACCTTCAAACGCGTCCCAACCTATGAAAGTTTTGTTGAAGGTGGAAAAGAAGGCATTAAGATTGCCTTTTCAATTATTCCCTTCCTTGTTGGTATGCTTGTGGCCATTTCAATTTTTCGCGCGTCCGGTGCATTAGACGCTTTAATGAATTGGATTCGACCGATGATGAAATCAATTGGAGTACCCGCGGAAATAGTGCCTTTATTGATTATCAGGCCTATTTCTGGAAATGCTGCACTGGGAATGACAAGTGATTTAATTGGCGTTTATGGGCCAGACTCATTTATTGGCCGCCTGGCTTCTGTTTTGCAAGGGAGTACAGACACAACCTTTTATGTTTTAACCGTCTATTTCGGAGCAGTTGGAATAAAAAAAATGGGGGATGCCCTAAAAGTAGGTCTACTTGCCGACGTAGTCGGAATTATCGCTGCAATTGTAGTAATTTCGATGTTTTTTGGAACAAAATAATATAAAATGAATGAGCATGTTCAATTTGAACATGCTATTTTAATATTTTTCTGTAATAATACCCGTGACTTTGAAAAGTGAAGAAATTATGTCATAATTCATTAGGATAGGTTTCTGTGTTCGTTACCCTAGTAATAAGGAAATTACTATTTCTGAAAAGGAAACCAATGGCTCTATGGAGCCATCTTATTTTTTATACAGATAAATTCGAGGTGGAATGAATGGAAAGATTGCAAAAAGTAATTGCTCGAGCGGGCATTGCTTCAAGAAGGAAATCTGAGGACTTAATTAAAGAAGGGCGTGTAAAGGTTAACGGAAAGGTTGTTACAGAGCTTGGTCTGAAGGTATCTTCATCTGATAAGGTAGAGGTAAATGAAATACAGATTGAGAAAGAAGAACCTGTTTATTTCCTTTTATATAAACCAAGAGGAGTTATTTCAAGTGTGAACGACGAGAAGGGCAGAAAGGTAGTGACGGATTTCTTTCCGCATTTAAAAGAAAGGATTTATCCCGTTGGACGCCTTGATTATGATACATCAGGATTATTAGTGTTAACGAATGATGGAGAATTTGCTAATTTACTCATGCATCCGAAAAGTGAAATAGACAAAGTTTATGTTGCAAAAATAAAAGGCACTCCCTCAAAGGAAAATCTAAGGAAGCTTGAAAAAGGAATCCGTCTAGAAGATGGTAAAACAGCTCCAGCTAGAGTGAAATTGCTCTCAGCAGATAATAAAAAACAATCGGCCATTGTTGAAATAACCATCCATGAAGGTAGAAATCGTCAAGTTAGAAGGATGTTTGAAGCAATTGGTCATGATGTATTGAAATTAAAGCGTGAACGATATGCCTTCTTAACACTAAATGGTTTAAAAACGGGCGATGCAAGAGAGCTAACCCCACATGAAGTAAAGCAGCTAAGGGCACTGGGGTTAGGCTCAACCAAAAAAAATTCATAAAACCGTCACAAATGCTATTCTTCATTTACACTGTATTTGTGTTGTAAAATGCTATAATTAGACAAACTGTGTCATGTGATTTACTGGAGGGGAATTAATTGAAAAAGCGGCGATTAGTTGTAAGAACTATCATACTACTTTTACTAGGGGCTGCCGTTGTTTATACGCTATATGCTAATTTTACAAAAGATAATAAACAAAAAGTGGCGGTTGATAGCTTAGCTCCTGATTTTGCATTAGTTGATATGCAAGGAAATAAACATCAGCTTTCCGATTATCGCGGCCAAGGGGTTTTCTTAAATTTCTGGGGAACATGGTGCCCGCCTTGTAAAAAGGAAATGCCGTATATTAATAATCAGTATCATCAGTATAAGGACAAAGGGGTACAAGTTTTAACAGTAGATATTCAAGAATCTAAACTTGCAGTTAATCAATTTGCTGACCGACTTAAGCTGGATTTTCCGATTATGATTGATACAGATAAGGATGTAATGAATACTTATGGTATTGATCCGCTGCCAGCTACATTTTTGATTGATAAGAATGGCAAGGTCGTTAAATATTATACGGGTGAGTTAACAGAAGAGAAAATTAGGGAATTTATGGAGAAAATAAAACCTTAGGTTGTTGGGAGTTTTTTCAATGAAAGATGTTAAATGTGAATGCGGGCATGTAAATCCACATGGAACTGTTTTATGTGAGGCATGCGGAAAAGTGCTGGATGAGAAAATTAGCCCAGCAGAACTTCTCGATATGCGCTATGAAGGAAGTGCAAGACGTTCACAAACATATAATAAAACATTTATTGATAAAATATGGAACTTTTTTTCATCAGTAAAAGTTGGCGTTTGGCTGATTATTATTACCTTAATTGCTTCATCACTTGGTACGATTTTGCCGCAGGAAATGTATATAGACTTGCCTGCAGATGTTTATTACGAGCAGGAATATGGTTGGGTTGGTAAATTATATTACCAATTAGGTTTTAATAATTTATATGGTTCCTGGTGGTATTTATTATTAATTGCGATGATCGGTATATCCTTGGTCATTTGTAGTCTCGATCGGGTAGTGCCATTATATAAGGCCCTTAAGGCCCAAAGGGTTACAAGACACGAAGGTTTTTTAAAACGTCAGCGCATTTTTGGTGTGAACGAAAGTGCAGATGAAAATGATCTTACGATAATTAAGAAGCATTTAATGGCAAGACGTTACCATGTCCGCGAAGAAAATGGAGATATCTTAGCTGAAAAAGGGCGTTTTTCTCGCTGGGGTCCGTATGTAAACCATGTTGGATTAATTATTTTCTTACTCGGCGGGATGCTGCGCTTTATTCCTGGAATGTATGTTAATGAGAACCTTTGGGTCAGGGAGGGAGAAACAGCTCTTGTTCCTGAGACAGAAGGACAGTTCTATCTCCAAAATAACAAATTCATTTTAGAACACTATGATAAAAATAAAGACAAAACATTTGAAAAGGCTATTAATATGGCTGGAGATGTTGTGAAAAATTATCAATCGAATGTTGTTCTTTATAAGCGTGTTGGAAATAATCTACCTGGCGAGAAACCAAAGCTCAAGAAAGTAACCGAATATAAGGTAAGAGTAAATCTCCCTCTCACATTTGAAGGTTATTCTGTCTTCCAAGCTTCATTCCGAAATGAACTCAATACGATGTCATTTTCATTAACAAATAAAAATACGAAAAAAGCCATTAACGATCTTAAAATTGATCTTACAGATCCGAAGATGAAGTATGATCTTGGTAATGGCTATTCTGTTGAAATTCTAAACTACTTTCCAGATTTCGAATTTGCGGAAAATGGGGAGCCAACAACAAAATCACGAGTTCCAAACAACCCTGCCTTTGTCTTCCGGATGGTATCCCCTGAAAAGCCAAAAGGGGAAACAAGTTTCGTTGCCATCAAGCAAACCATCGAGCCATTTGGGGCTAATCAATATAAAATGGCATTCAAAGGAATCGAAACAAAGAATGTTTCAGGATTTATTGTTCGGAAGGATTCAACATTATGGGCAATTATATTAGGTGGAATCATATTTATGATTGGCGTCATGCAAGGAGCCTATTGGAATCACCGTCGAATTTGGATTCAAAACAAAAATGGACAAATTTGGATTGCAGCTCATACAAACAAAAATTGGTATGGACTAAAAAAAGAAATGGAAACAGTTTTGACAGATACGAAACTTGAAATGCCAGACGATCAAGTTCAAAGGGAAGATACTGATAAACCTAAGGATAAGGAGAGTGTCTAGTTGGCAACGATTAGTAGTAATTTATTATTTATTTCTTTTATACTATATTTAGTTGCAACCCTGTTTTTCGGAGGGTCTATTAAATCAAAGAAGCAAGCGAATGAAAAGGAAGGAACCAACAGATGGGGAAAGATTGCTGTACTGTTAACAATTGTTGGTTTTGTTTCGCAACTGGGTTACTTTATCACTAGATGGATTGCTGCGGGTCACGCTCCAGTTAGTAACATGTTTGAGTTCACGACATTCTTCGGAATGGCGCTTGTAGGTGCATTTATTGTCATTTATTTTATTTATCGAACAACCTTACTAGGATTATTTACAATGCCTGTCGCCCTATTGGTTATCGCTTATGCAAGTATGTTTCCAAAGGATATTACGCCATTAATACCCGCATTACAAAGTTATTGGCTACATATTCACGTAACTACTGCGGCTATTGGGGAAGCTATTCTATCGATTAGCTTTGCGGCAGGGCTTATTTATCTCATAAAGGCAATTGATCAAACAAAATCCAACAAACAAACCTTTTGGCTTGAAATGGTCATGTTTTCATTAGTCGCCGTACTTGGTTTTGTTGCCGTATCTTCGATATTTTCAGGGTTGGGTTACCATGAGAAATTTAATTGGGTTGATAAACACGATAACGAGGCAGTTGTTGAATATACGATGCCTGCCATTTCCGGTCCGCATGAAGGAGACTTACTAACAAAAGATGGATTTAAGCCTTTGTTCGAGGTACCAGCTTTTATTAATGCCAAAAAATTAAATACAGTAATATGGTCATTAATGGCGGGACTCGTTATTTATGGCTTAATTAGATTAATATTACGAAAACGAATTGCTGCAGCACTAAAACCGCTAGTTAAAAACATTAAACTAGACTTTGTTGACGAAATTAGCTATCGCTCTGTATTAATCGGTTTCCCAGTATTTACTCTGGGCGCACTCATTTTTGCAATGATATGGGCACAAATGGCTTGGTCACGATTTTGGGGATGGGACCCAAAAGAAGTTTGGGCTTTAATAACATTTCTATTCTATGCAGCATTTTTACATCTTCGCCTCTCCAAAGGGTGGCATGGCGAAAAATCTGCATGGTTAGCAGTCATCGGCTTTGTAATAATTATGTTTAACCTTGTTGCAGTCAATCTCGTTATTGCTGGCTTACATTCCTATGCGGGTTGAGCATTCACAATTAGGACTTGGGTAAAATATTATAGCCTTCACTTATTAAAAGTGAAGGCTTTTTATAAAATTTTTTAGTGTAGTTAGCGTTGTCAAATTATTGACACTTTTTATAGGAGTAATTAGCACGAAAATATGGCATAAAACAATAGCGTTTTGTAAAATAAACTCCATGGGGGGATTTATAATGGAAAAAGACGTGAAAATTTTAGTTGTAGATGATGAGGAAAGGATTCGCCGTTTATTAAAAATGTATTTAGAGCGTGAAGACTATACAATTGATGAAGCAGAAGATGGAACCGAGGCATTAGCAAAAGCGTTTGCTAATGACTATGATGTCGTTCTTCTTGACCTAATGATGCCAGGGAAAGACGGAATTGAAGTTTGTCGTGAATTAAGAGAAAAGAAGGCAACACCGGTAATCATGCTTACTGCTAAAGGGGAAGAAATTAATCGAGTCCAAGGCTTTGAAGTGGGCACTGATGACTATATAGTCAAACCATTTAGTCCGAGAGAAGTTGTTTTGCGTGTCAAAGCCTTGTTAAGAAGGTCTTCACAAACAAGTTACCTGCAAACGGAAACGACAACGAAAGACGTCATTGTATTTCCACACTTAACCATTGATAATGATGCACATAGAGTATCAGCAGATGGTAAAGAAGTAAGTTTAACGCCAAAAGAATATGAATTGCTCTATTTCTTAGCGAAGGCACCAGATAAGGTTTTTGACCGTGAACAGTTACTAAAAGAAGTTTGGCATTATGAATTTTTCGGGGATCTACGTACAGTTGATACGCACGTAAAGCGTCTTCGTGAAAAATTAAACAAGGTATCTGAACAAGCTGCAAGAATGATTGTTACAGTTTGGGGCGTAGGCTATAAATTTGAGGTTATTAATGAATGACATTATTAAGAAGTGTTGTAGGAAAGCTATGGTTAACGATCCTTTTATTAGTATCTTTTGTGCTATTCATCTTAACAATAATGCTTCTTGAATTTTTCCAAAACTACAATGCTCTTGAGATGAAAAAGGATTTGACTAATACAGCTGAGAAAATTGCAAATGTTTTAGAAAAACATCCTAATGAAAAATTACCACTTGGATTAGAGATATCCTGGGAAATTATTGATAATGTCAACAATGTAGTAATTGTTAAAAATGAGAGTGAAATCTATTACTCTCCAAACACGAATCTTTCAAATAGATTATCCTTTACTGATATTAAAAATGACCCGAAATTATCACAAGTATTAAAAAAAGATAGGACTGTTGAAAAAATTTCCACCCTTTCCTTTAATGAAGATAAAAAGGAAGCAAAGTATTCAATTATTGGTGTACCTTTGCATTTGCCCGGGGAAGAAAAAAGTGCCGTTTTTATTTATCAATCATTAGAAGTAATGCAAGAAACAACCCATGAAACAACTAAATTTATTTTACTTGTTGCGGGTGTAGCTATTATCCTTACAACTATTTTTGCCTTCTTTTTGTCCACAAGAATTGCAGCTCCGTTAAGAAAGATGAGAGAAGCAGCCTTTGAAGTGGCCAGAGGGAAATTCGATACAAAAGTACCCATCCTTACACATGATGAAATTGGGGAACTAGCAACTGCATTTAATCAAATGGGAAGACAATTAAAATTCAATATGAGTGCACTTAGCCAAGAAAAAGAGCAATTATCGAGTATCCTAAGCAGTATGGCAGATGGTGTTATTACCTTTAATCGGGATGGGGCGATTCTAATCACCAATCCTCCAGCAGACCGCTTTCTTCAATATTGGTATTATGAAATGGGTGGAATTAGTACGGATTCCGAGGCCATACCACCAGAGGTAATGGATCTATTTCAGCAAGCAGTCGATACTGAAGCAGAACAAATGGGTGAAATTTCATTCCAAGGCAGACATTGGGTCATCCTAGTTAGTCCATTATATAGTAACCGTTTTATTCGCGGTGCAGTAGCCGTTCTGCGGGATATGACCGAGGAAAGACAGTTAGATAAAATGAGACAAGACTTTATTGCAAACGTTTCTCATGAGCTTAGAACGCCAATATCGATGTTGCAGGGCTATAGTGAGGCAATCGTTGATGATATTGCTGAATCCCAAGAAGAGAAAAAGGAAATGGCAAAGGTCATTTATGATGAATCCTTGCGTATGGGCCGGCTTGTCAATGAATTGCTAGATTTAGCCCGAATGGAAGCAGGACATCTTCAATTAACAATGGAGGAAACTAATATCTCTTCTTTTATCAATCGAATTATCCACAAGTTCCAGGGATTAGCTAAAGAAAATGAAATTCAATTATTTGCAGAGATAGATAATGAAATCACCTCCATTTCCTTTGATCCTGATCGAATCGAACAGGTTCTCACAAATTTAATTGATAATGCGATAAGACATACACCTAAAGGCGGTTCTGTTAAATTAAGTGTGACTTCAGAAGATAAGGGCGTAATGATTAGAGTGAAAGATTCTGGGGCGGGTATTCCTGACGAAGATTTACCTTTTGTGTTTGAACGGTTTTATAAGGCGGATAAAGCTCGAACGAGAGGAAGAGCAGGAACAGGACTTGGACTAGCCATAGCTAAAAATATTATGGATGCACATCGTGGTCATATTTCTGTTCAGAGTAAACTCGGTCAAGGAACGACATTTTCCTTTTTATTGCCTCGAAAATAGTAAAATCAACAATTATTTTGCCGATTGTTCTTGATTCACGAGGAACAATAAAAATAGAAAGCTAAGAGCTCATCCATTAACGGGATGAGTTTTTTGTATCAAATTTTTAGGAAATGAATTCCAATTTATACCTTCCTTTTTGTCACAAAAAAGCCTATATTTATAAGGTGAAACTTTTTATACATATAAATCGACTAATATTATGAACGGGGAGGGGAATTGATGGACTCCGTTTTCGATGAACTTTACCAAAAATATCATCATGACGTTTTTCAATTTCTATTTTATATGGTCAGGAACAAAGAACATGCCGAGGATCTTGTCCAAGAAGTCTATATAAGAGTCTTTAAATCTTATCGCCGTTTTGAAGGGAAAAGCAGTGAGAAAACCTGGTTGTTTTCGATTGCAAGAAATGTAGCCATTGACTTCTTCCGAAAACAAAAGGGATGGAAAGAACGTTTACTCGAAAAATTTGATTGGTCCACCGATCAGCTGAAAGATGGATATCCTATACCAGAAGAAATCACGGTACAAAAGGAAGAAATTAGGTGGGTTTACAACTGTCTAGACTATTGCACAATGGATCAAAGAGCTGTTATTATTCTGCGATATATTCAAGATTTATCGATTGCTGAAACAGCCCAGGCATTAGGATGGACAGAAAGCAAGGTGAAAACGACACAGCACCGTTCGTTAAAGGTATTGAAGAAACATATGGAAATGTCTTATCAGAAGGAGGGAGCGGTTAGTGAAAAAGTCAGAGTGGAGCGATAAGCAGCTCGAAGAACTATTAAGGCAAATGCCCAAAATACAAGATGATCGCAATCCTCGTGACATTTATCAGAATCTTTCTATAAAAAAGACAAAAATAAAACAATGGCTCCTGCCTGGCCTCGCTACCGCATGTGCATTGCTCATTTTCTTCATCTTAGTTCCTAAATTAATGGTCGGAACCCAATACTCAGAGGATAAAGCAAGTCAAAAAAATGCTTCATCTGGGCAGGAAATGCAAACAGCGGATGAAGATTCCTCCATTGCTTTGAAAAAAGAAGATGACAATTTAAAAGCAAAGACCTTTTCTGCAGCTGAGAATAATGAACTTTTGAAAACTGCAGTTTATGATGATGATGTAGACAATGGAAGGGTCTTAACTTATTGGATTCCAGATCCACAAGCGCAAATACTTGTTCCAGTTTCCACTATAGTAAATGATTCAAATGATAAATCATGGCTAACTATATTTAATGAAAACATGGTGAGTTTAAAGGAAGAAGAATGGGGTTTAAGCGAATTTTATCCACTTAATGCTACGCTGAGGCTTGATAATAAAAATAAAGCTGTTTTGGTTGATGTGCCGTCAACCCATCAGTACGGCCAAGGATCAACAACAGAAACAAATTTTATGAATGTATTACAAAAAGATATTTCTTCTAACAGTCATATTAAAAAAATCCAATTTTCAACAAATGGTGAGCCTGGAATTGAACTAGGGAATCTTGGCAGGAAAGAGCAAATTGAAGTCGTCCAAAAGAAGAATCATGCCTTCTTCTTTTATTTTTCCAAAGATAGTGAAATCCCCTACTTAGTTCCATCAGTAAAGACGTATACTGATATTAATAGGGCTTTGGAGGCAATGAAGAATGATCAGCCCTTATTAGGGTTAAAAAGTTCACTTTTTCCAGCTCTGCCGATTAAGGATGTATCCATTAAAGAAAAAACTTTATTTGTTACAATAGATGAAAATTCGAGTCTACGAGAAGACCAAGTTACGATTAACGCTTATGAGTCCTTGTTATTAACAGCTAAAGAATTTGGTTTAGAAAAAGTCATTATAAAAAATTCGCCTATAAAAAAAATCGGAACATTTAACCTATCAAAGGAAAACAAGGTCCCGCGTGCTCCAAACCTACGGACGCTTCAATAATTATTCTCAATCAACCCCAAGTGGTTGATTTTTTTTATCATGAATAAAATAACTATAATCTCCAAATTATAACAAGTATGTCTAATCGCTCCTTCACCAAGGTCCATGTTCTAAAAGTGAAACAACTAACATATTGTGTGGAGGAGGAAAAGAACTAAGGAGGTTGAATGAAGAAAATGCGAGACTACATAAAAAGGGTTCTTATTGCCCTAATTATGGCGCTATGTGTCAGTTTGTTATTTTTTGGTGGAATACATTCCGAAGCAAGTATGAAGGATGAGAAAGAGATAAAGGATGGGTGGATATGGCCTGCAGACGGTATTATTTCTGATACATATGGAACGAGAATGGGTAAACATAAGGGAATTGATATTGCTGGAAAATTGAACACCCCTGTTCTTGCCGTCGATGATGGTCAAGTAGTTAAATCCTATTATTCGAATACATATGGAAATGTAGTATTTATAAAACATCCAAGTCATTTTGTTACTGTCTATGCCCATTTAAACAAGCGAACTGTATTAGAAGGTCAAAGTATTAAGCAGGGAACCGTAATAGGGAAAATGGGGAGAACAGGACAAGCTACTGGGACCCATCTTCATTTTGAAACCCACCAGTATGAGTGGAGATATGATAAGAAATATGCATTGGATCCAGAAAAGTTCTTAGGAAAAGCGGACACAGGCGAGAATGTACAGGGTGGAATAGCTGGAATCAATGATGATGTATTAGAAGCAAGCTCCCATGTAAAACTTCAAAAGGAAGACAAAACAGAGAAAGGAAAAAAGCAATATATCGTCAAACAAGGCGACACATTGTACTCCATTTCGAGGAAAAGAAATATGACGGTAACACGTATTAAACAACTTAACCATCTGTCCTCGGATCTTATTAAACCTAAGCAAGTATTAAATATAAATTGAGATAATAAACAACCCGTGGACTCAAGTGTCTGCGGTTTTTTTTTAAGATAAGTATAAGTTTTGAACCTAGACAACTGTCTAGCACAAGCGGCCCAACGGCTAGTGTACTTCGCCCTTTTCCCTACGATAAGTCAAGCACGAATGCGCTAGTGCTTTCCGTGTTTCCTTTATCTCAGTCAAAGTGCTCCAGTACATACGCCGCTAAACGGGCGCTTTCGCTTTTCTTGTGGATACTGTATAAAAAATTTACAAATGAGTTAAAACGTAAACCTTTTACTTAACAAAAAATGCAGGAAGCAGTATAATTATATTTGTAATTAAATATCGATCTATCTTCGGGGCAGGGTGAAATTCCCGATCGGCGGTATTTGAGTGAAACTCATAAGCCCGCGAGCCGTTTTGGCAGGATTTGGTGTGATTCCAAAGCCGACAGTATAGTCTGGATGGGAGAAGATGGAGGTTCTGCAGACGTTCAAAAAATTAATGTTTAATGAACGTTTATTAAGCGTGCCTTTGTAAACTCCCTCAAGTATATTTTCTTGAGGGAGTTTTTATTTACTTAGGACTCGACTGTTTGCTGAACCTCTCTTCCTAAACGCGATGGATCAAAAAAGGAGAGAGGAAGATGAAGAAGATGAAGAAACAGAGGAAAATGAACGTAAGGGCATATGTGTCAATTGGAATGTTGAGCAGTATTGCATTTCTGTTAATGCTAATACAATTTCCATTGCCTTTATTCCCAAATTTCTTGTTTGTCGATTTCAGCGATATCCCAGCATTAATTGCCACATTGATTTTTGGACCAATTGCAGGAATATTAGTTGAGTTTTTTAAAAATGTCCTTAATTATATTCAGACAGGAAGTTTTACAGGAATTCCTGTTGGCCATATAGCCAATTTTGCTGCTGGCATTGTGTTTATCCTGCCAACATATTTCGTATATAATAGACTCAAAACTAGAAAAGGTATGACATTAGCGTTAATCGCCGGGACAGCTATAATGGCGGTAATGATGAGTATATTAAATTACTTCTTCATTTTACCGGCTTATACTGCTCTTATGGGATTCCCTGATATGCGTAATTTGGTAGTCCCTGCTATCTTGCCTTTTAACTTAATAAAAGGTGTTATGATGTCATCCATCTTTATGCTTCTGTTTATTCGGATGCAGGCATGGATTAATAAGAACACAACAATTAAAAGCGTCTAATAAATAAAAACAACAGGATGGACTCATTCCTCCTGTTGTTTTTTTGTAAAAAATTAAAACCTCTCACCTTAAAAAGGAGAGAGGCAGTAGCTTAACAATTGTTTTACCTAAATATTATTCAAATTTAGTTGGATTGCCATCAAAAGCTTCGTCAGCTACCTTAATGGAATCAGTAGGACAGCCTTCAAAAGCATCCATCATATCATCGATTAATACATCTGGAATTTCAACAATTCCTTCATTATCATCAAGAGTTACAAATGCAATGCCTTCATCATCATAATCATAAATATCTGGTGCTGCTGCGCCGCAAGCCCCACATGCAATGCAAGTTTCCTTATCCACAATTGTGTACTTTGCCATGAAAAAAACCTCCCAGTAATATAAACAAAATTATTCTTACACATTTTCCATTATCAAATTGAAAACGGATAACTCATATCTATTGTAAAACTGTATCGATAACTTTTCAATAGAAAAATACCCATATTACTGTAGTTTATATGGTTGAATTTCTAATTCTTACACATTTTTGGACAACAATCTACTTAATTTCATGGTAGAATAAAGAAGAAAAATGGATATTTTGTCGATAATGTACGAAAGATGGTGGGGGACTCATATAATGCAAATTGAATCCATTATTCTATATAGTGTCAAACAATTAAACAGGGAACGGACGATTTACTCCGTCTATCACCTGTTGAATGGAAAAAAATCATCACAAACTATCCAAGACGCCCACCTATTTTCATTAAAAAAATTTTTTGGGATTTATGAGCAATTAACAAGGGACTCCTTTGATGAAATATATCAATCAATGGTAGAAAAAAATTGGTTATTAAATAAAGGGGAACAACGATTCGATGTAACGACCTCTGGAATGACACTTCTAGAAAACAAACTCTTGCCCAAATATATAAATGGCTGGACCTTTCATCAAATAACCTCTCTATTTTGGGAAAGATTGTCCCTACTAATTCAGGTAGTATCCAATCTTGCTTTTGGGGAATCAAGATATATACCCATTCAAAAAAACAAAGACGTCCATATCTGGTTAAAATCTACTCTAAAGGTTATCACCGTACCTAGGATGGAGATAGGGACTACTGTCTATTCAGAGTTAAATGAATGTTTTAATACAGTGAAAGACATGGACCCATCACTTTTAGTGTTTCGGTTAACTGGTTTTCAGCAGATTGGATTAACCCCTCTACAAGTAGCAAAAAAGCTGAATTTGGATTTTCACGATTATCAGATTGGGTTTACTAATGCCCTTCATTACTTGATTCAAAAAATAATGGAAGACGGTAATCAGTTTAAAATCTTACCTTATCTTATCCATGATCTAATGCAAGATGATGAATTAACCCTTTCCTCAAGGAAAACACAGTCATTATTATTACAAGGATATAGCCTTGATATGATTGCAAATCTCAGACACTTAAAAATAAGTACAATAGAAGATCATCTTGTTGAATTAGCCTTAAATGTAAAGGATTTTTCCATTGATACCTACGTCAATAGTGAGTTACAAAATAAGATTTTGGAAGTTTCGCGGCAAAAAGTAACCAAACAGCTAAAAGTGATAAGAGAAGAAGTAGATACTGCTACTTATTTTCAAATTAGGTTAGTTTTAGCGAAATATGGTGATAGATAATGGAATTAGAAAAGGTTTTAAAAAAACATTTTGGTTATCAAACGTTTAAGACTGGACAAAAAGAGGTAATCACCTCGATTCTTGCTGGGCAGCATACACTGGCCATGCTCCCAACTGGAACTGGAAAATCCCTGTGTTACCAACTTCCTGGGATTATTTTAGAGGGGCAAATTTTAATTATTTCTCCTCTTCTATCATTAATGCAGGATCAAGTGGAACAATTTAAAAGATTTGGTGAAAAAAGAGTCATTGCTTTAAACTCTTTTCTTTCGGGAGAGGAAAGAAATAGGGCCCTACATCATTTAAGTCAATATAAATTTATCTTCATATCACCTGAAATGTTGAGAGTTCCCTATATCCTTCGTAAACTTCAAGAGCTTACGATTGCATTGTTTGTTGTAGATGAAGCCCATTGTATTTCCCAATGGGGCTTTGATTTTCGCCCGGATTATTCAAAACTAGGTGAGATTCGAAAGAAATTCGGTAATCCACTAACGCTTGCACTGACAGCGACAGCTACAATAAAGGTACGACAGGACATTGTTGCTTCACTTGATTTAGAGGAAATAGTAAAAATAGAATCGACCATAGACCGACCAAATATCGGCTTTTATGTAAAAGAACTATTTGATTACCGCGATAAACAAGCCAGTGTCCTCGAGTTTGTTGCCAAATTGAAAAAACCGGGAATTATTTATTTTTCAAGTAAAAAAGCTGCCGAACAGATGGCGACCTTACTAACAGAAAAAGGAATCTGTCAGTCTATGGCCTATCATGGCGGATTGGATCAAAATACAAGAATACTGATTCAACAACAGTTTATCTATGGGCAATTAGATGTAATATGTGCTACGAGTGCTTTTGGCATGGGTATTAATAAAGAAAATATCCGTTTTATTATTCACTATCACATGCCAATGCAAATAGAATCTTTTCTACAGGAAATCGGAAGGGCAGGTCGTGATGGCGAACCGAGTATTGCCATCCTTTTATATTCGCCAGGGGATGAACAGCTTCCAATCCAGCTTGCAGAGAATGAATTGCCATCTGAACAGCAAATAGACTGGTTGTTTAAAAAGGTAGAACATGACCATCTTCTGAAGGATGGAAAGATCAATCTAAATACGAAACTAATGGAGCTTGGCGGTTTTACCGATATTCAATGGAGGATTGTTGAGGACTTTGTAAATAAGTCATTTCTAGAAATGACTAGCCTTGAAAAATTACAATGCACTATTAATGATTTTGTTGAGGAAAGATTATCCATTAAGAAAAATAATATTTATTGCATGAAAAAATGGATTGAAACCAATTTTTGCAGACGTGAATATATTTTACATTATTTTGATGAAATATTGTCTAACAAGCTAAATCCATGCTGCGACATTTGCGGGCTTCAAATAAATGATTATCAAACTAATAATTCTAATCATTTTCCTTCAGTAAAAACAAATGAAAAAAACTGGAACGACTATCTTGCTAAAATTCTAATCAATTGTGAGTTGAGGGAATGAAAAAAAAGTATTTTGAATTAATTAATGGATTAACGGATAAAGATTTGCTTTTTCACTTGTACATGACACAGGGAATTCTCTGTGGGATCTCATTGATATTAGGATTTATATTTTTTGACCATTTCTCCTATTTGGATAATATTTCTTTGAATGACTTTCATATTATATCAATCGGTCTCCCTGCCGGTATTACAGTGGTAATGGCCGATATTCTTTTAATGAAATCGCTGCCTTCGTCCTTTTATGATGATGGCGGTTTGAATGAAAGAATATTTAAAAATAGAAATTTGTTTCACATCTTTATCATTGCCCTTTTAGTAGCTTTTAGTGAAGAATTATTGTTTAGAGGGATCATTCAAACAAAAGTAGGCCTCATTTTAGCAAGTATTATTTTTGCAATCATCCACTATCGATACCTTTTTAATTGGTTTTTGTTTGTAAATATTGTTGTATTAAGCTTTTTTATTGGTTTAATATTTCAGTGGACAGACAATTTAGCAGTCACAATTGTTATGCATTTTGTCATTGATTTTTTATTAGGAGTCTATATAAAAATTAAACAACCAATCAGAGAAGATGAATAGGGAGGAGTGGCTCCATGAATAATGAAAAACCATTCAGGGACCAAGCGGAAAGATTAAAACAGCGAATAGAAAAAATTAATGAAAAAGTCGAAGACATGGAAGTTTTGCCTCCACGGGAGCAGATACATCGTCCAAAGAAGAAAAAAACAAAATGGAAGCTAAAATATCCACTTATTCGTCTATTAGTTTTGTTCTTTATCCTCCTGCCTATAATCATATTTAGTGTAATCTCTTACCGTGACGGTGCTAAAAAAATAAATGGGGTTGAAAAATCATCAGGAGAAACAGTAGGGTATGAAACGATTAATTTGGAAAATTCTAAAGATGACGAGGAAACCCTAGAAACTCCTGATGAAACGAAGGAAGCAATTTCTGAAGCTAACGATTCTGAAGAACCTAGCGTAGAATCTAACGCCGGAGTAGAACAGACTGAAACGGCTGTGGATACATCTGTTCAACCCGAGAGTACAAATAAAAACAAAACGGATTCTCAGGTATCAGATATTAATGGTGAAAAAGAAAAAGAGTCAGAAACTAGCTTAGTATCGACAGAACCAGAAGATAGTAAAATCATTTCTCATACGGTTAAACCAAATGAAAACCTTTATAGGATAGCAATGACGTATTATCAATCCCCAAAGGGAATGGATATTATTATGGAGGCAAACCATCTAACGAGTAACCAACTAAATGCAGGGCAGGTTTTGAAAATACCAATAAACAATTAACCGATCCAAAATGATCGGTTTTTTTTAATAGAAAAACATAATAGAAGGGACAAGTTCATATGTATATACAGAGAAATGGAGCGTGATAAAAATGGATTCTCCAATCCAATTACTTGAAAATACTGATCAGGCAACCAAGCAGGCTCTTGAAAATGTAAGAAAACGAAAAGAAAAATTTGACCGTTTTAAAAAGCGGCATATTCTTTCAATTTGGGCAACAATTATTTTAGCAGCTAGTTTCTTAACCTATTTGTATATCACAGTTGCCAGTATTTATTCCTATTCCTTTGCTGCAATGTTTTCGGCGTTTGTAAATGACTCCAATAATTTAACATTGTTGGTTTTTTGTGTCGGAATGTACGGTACAATGAATTTACTTAAAGCAAAAAAAGACAAAGCAGAAAAGGAATATCATGAATTAAGATGTGAAATTGTCGATCGCAGTAAGGATTATTGGAAAAAAGAAGAAGAATGGAAATCACGTCACATTGTTTTTGAAATGATGAAAACTAAATATGACATAAACCTATATCATGAAAAAAAATAAGAAGCAGAACTAAACTGCTTCTTATTGTTATCGAGAGAAACTAAGTATAAGATTTTGAACTTAGATTACTGTCTAGCTCCAGCGCCCAGCGTCTAGTGGACTTCACTCTTCTCCCTACGATAAGTCAACATCGGATCGCTAGCGCTCTCCGTGTTTCCTTTATCTCAGTCGAAGCGCTCCAGTCCATACGCCGCTAAACGGGCGCTTCCGCTTTTCTTATTAGAATATAGTCTTTTTACCACGTTCGTCTTTTAATATTTCCACAGCTTCCCGGAAGCGTTGCGAATGGATGATTTCCCGTTCACGTAAGAAGCGCAGACTATCATTGATATCAGGATCATCACTTATGTTAATCAACCATTGGTAGGTAGCCCTTGCCTTTTCTTCTGCTGCAATATCTTCATATAAATCTGCAATTGGATCACCCTTAGCGGTTATATAAGTAGCTGTAAATGGGGCTCCTGCGGCATTATGGTAGTATAATGCACTATCATGGTCAGCATAATGTGCTCCCAATCCTGCTGTTTTCATTTGCTCAGGCGTGGCGTCTTTCGTTAATTTGTAGACCATTGTAGCAATCATTTCGAGGTGGGCGAACTCTTCTGTACCGATATCTGTTAGAAGACCAATTACCTTATCTGGAATTGTGTATCGTTGGTTTAAGTATCGGAGTGCAGCAGCAAGTTCGCCGTCGGCACCCCCATATTGCTCAATTAAATATTTTGCTAATGTTGGATTACAAGTACTGACTCGAACTGGGTACTGTAATTTTTTCTCATAAACCCACATTGAGCTCTTCCCTCCCTTTAATTAAACTTGCCACGGCCATGGGGTATCTTTCCAGTTCCATGGATATCCGGAGTAGCTATTTCCAAATTGAAGCAATGGACCAAATTGGCTTTCAAATGCCTTTTTGATACGTTTACGTTCTTTTGCGTAATGATTGAATTGATTGATTGCCTCTAGGTCATCAGGATGGGTATCTAAATATAATGTGAGTTCTACTAAAACAAAGTCAACCGTTTGAAGCTGCTCCATTATTTGATAATATTCGGCAGGGACCTGTGTCATGTTGGCAGGCCCCCTTTTGCTTTCTCGAACGAATTGTACCAAGGATCATAGAAGTCCTTCCAGAGCGTGCCAGCTCTCAGTGCTTCTTGAGGTGAAAATTGTGGAAGATTAGGTGGTTGAAAGCCCATATATAAATGTGGTGGGGTTGAGTAAGTTTTTTCAAGAATTGGCTTGCAAGGGTCAAACGGACTCGCATAAGGATGATAGGATTTAAAGTGTGTATTCATTTTAGCCCTCCCTTTATTCAACATCATTTAATAATATGAATTTTTCGTTTTTCTATGACATTTATCTTATTAAAATATAAAGGGGTTTATCTAAGGATTGTCGAAGTATAATAGATAATACAGATAATCAATTTTGAGGTGATGGGAATTGTTTGTTAAAAATATTATGATTCCAAAGCATGAATGTTTTACTGCACAGGAAAATACGACACTGACAGAGGCCTTGGAAAGATTAGAAAAATATCAAATTGATGGACTACCGGTTTTAAATGGAGATAAGTATGTAGGGGTTGCGACGAGATATTGTATTTATGAAAGTTTCTTTCATTCTGATAAACAAAAGGATGAGTACTTAACCTCAACTTTTGTAAAAGATATTGCTACACATCAAGATAAGTTTTTAGAGGGTAGAGAACTATTCGAGAAAACTCTTCTTGATTTAAAGGATTTTCCTTTATTGTCTGTTGTTGATGAAAACAAAAATTTCCTTGGAGTGGTTACTCGTTCGGATGTAATCAGTTCATTTGAGAGTGCATTTGGAGTAAATCGCCCAGGTGTAAGGATTGCCTTTACATCAGTTGAAACTGAAGGTCGGATTGCTCGTCTGTCTGAAATTGCCCATCAATTCCATGAACATATTATTTCTCTTGTTACTTTTGATGAAACTGATAAACTTGTCCGAAGAATTGTAATGAAGATTGAAAAGAAGAACAATATTGACAAATTTACAAAGAGGCTGGAAGAACATGGGTTCAGAATTTTAAGTATCGAAGAGGACCAATAACTGAATTAGGTAATATTTTCAATCCTTCTCATACATTGTATGGGAGGGATTTTTATGTATAAAAAAGTATTGACGGATTTGGTTATTTTTCTAAGTGGATATCTGCTCATTAAATGGATTACGATTCCTCATCCATTTGTCCTTTCTGAGTTCTTTATAGGGCTTGTAATAAATCCATTAAAATTTTTTGTAGCTTCAGTGGTTTTTTTTATTGGCTTTCTCGTTACCGGAAAAGTTATTCGTGAGCTGTTACATAGGACAAGAAAAATAGGGAAGAAACGAGAAAAATTAGGTATGAATCTTTTCTTGGAATATCTCTTCCTTTTTATTATTTTTTTCCTTCTTTTTAATATGGGATGGGAGCAAACCCTTGTCTTTTTTAGTTTAAGTCTTTTTTATGGTATGATTTCCATTGAACTTTAAGTTAAGAAATGGGGAAAAAGAAATATGGTTATTAGTTTAGTTGTCCTGTTCATCGGTGGTGGATGTCTTCTTATATATATGTTACGTGAAGCATTTTTAAATAAAGTAATAGAGCATGAATTATCTTTTTCAGACTTTCCTAAATCTCTAGGCAGTGTTTCGATCTTTTTTATATCGGATATTCATAGGAGAAAGATATCTGATAAAATTATTAACCCTGTTAAGGGGAAGGCAGATATAGTTGTAATCGGCGGAGATTTAACAGAAAAAGGGGTTCCTTTTGAGAAAGTTAAAGCAAACTTGTTGAAACTAAAGCAAATTGGTCCTGTCTACTTTGTATGGGGAAACAATGATTATGAAGTAGATTATCATAAATTAGATGCCATCCTCCTGGAGTTAGGTATTAAAGTATTAGATAACACCGCGGTGACTTTTGAATCAGCCCAAGGTGAAAAATTTTGTTTACTTGGTGTAGATGATTTAAAGCAAGACCGAGATCGTCTGGATTTAGCCTTACTAGATGCAGAGGAGAAAAGTTTTAAAATTCTAGCAAGCCATTATCCTGATATTACAAATAAAATTCTTTCTGAACATGAAATTCGCTTAGTGTTATGTGGTCATACACACGGGGGGCAAATTCATATTTTAGGATATAGTCCACATGAAAGAGGGAAAATAAAAAGATTAGATAATACCATTCTTCTTATTAGTAATGGTTATGGTACCACTACCATCCCTTTAAGGTTGGGGGCACCTGCTGAATGTCACTTGATTACACTAAAGTGGAATTCTGATTTGGAAGGAAAAATATAGACAATTCACCAACAGGACCCCAGGGCATACACTGAAAACAAGAGTTATGTCACGGCAGGGGGCAAAATCATGCGCTTAGAACGCTTAACGGCCAATAAAATAAAAATTTTTCTAACCTCTGATGATTTATTTGACAGGGGACTCTCCAAAGAAGATATTTGGAAAGACTCAATAAAATGGAATCAGCTTTTTCATGATATGGTGGAAGAGGCAAGTGAGGAATTTGACGTTGATATTCAAGGTTCTGTGGCGGTAGAGGTGTTCTCCCTCCAGGCTCAAGGGATGATATTGATCATTACCGTTGATGAAGCAATTGAAGATGAGGAAATTCTATACGATGGATTTATTGAAATGCAAGTAAGGATGGAAGGTTTTGAGGACCTATTGTATGAGTTTGATGATTTTGAGGATATAATTGGTCTTTCAAAAAGACTGTCCACTGTCAATATTTTTGGTGGAAGCCTATATGCAATGCATAACCGCTATTATTTATTAATGAATAATTTAGAAACTGAAAAAAATATTAAGGCTGCTTGTGTTTTATCTGAATTTGGTAATGCTTCTATTCTAAGTCCGTACGTTTTAGCTGAGTATGGGAAACGAATAATCGAAAATAATGCGGTGGAAACTATTCTTCAATATTTCAAGTAATTTAGCTACTTTTTAAGAAAGTAAGTTAGAGAAGGGCAACCACCGCCCTTCCAATCATTAAAAGTTATTAAGATATAATTTGTAGCCATTGCAATTTTAGAAATCCTTTAAAAATGCAGTTGGCAACGTTTACATAATGGTTCAGGTAGTTGTTTTTTTCACTTGCATAAATCAATTAAAGGTGTATACTTGTGTCTGAAAGCTGACAACATTCGTAGCATTTTTTTAGGGAGGATTACAAATGGTAGCCGATAAAGATAATGAAAAGACTAATCAAGAGGAAAAGCATGATGTGTTGAAATCGACACAAACCGTTATACATAAAGCCCTTGAAAAGTTAGGTTATCCTGAAGAGGTATACGAGCTCTTAAAAGAGCCATTACGTTTAATGACAGTTAAAATTCCAATTAGAATGGATGACGGTTCCATAAAAATATTTACTGGTTACCGTGCCCAGCATAATGATGCTGTGGGGCCAACAAAGGGTGGGATTCGTTTCCATCCAGGTGTGACAGAAACGGAAGTGAAAGCACTTTCAATTTGGATGAGCTTAAAATGTGGCATTGTCGATCTTCCGTATGGCGGTGGTAAAGGCGGTATTGTCTGCGACCCTCGTGATATGTCCTTTAGAGAGCTTGAAAGATTAAGCCGGGGATACGTAAGAGCAATCAGTCAAATTGTTGGACCAACTAAAGACATTCCAGCTCCTGATGTGTTTACCAATTCGCAAATCATGGCTTGGATGATGGATGAATATAGCCGAATTGATGAATTTAATTCACCAGGTTTTATTACGGGTAAACCGCTTGTTCTTGGTGGGTCACATGGACGTGAGTCTGCAACGGCAAAAGGAGTAACAATCTGTATCCAAGAGGCTGCTAAAAAGAAGGGTATTCAAATTGAGGGTGCAAGGGTTGTTATTCAAGGTTTTGGTAATGCTGGAAGCTTTTTATCTAAATTCATGCACGATGCAGGTGCAAAAGTAATTGGAATTTCTGATGCATACGGAGCTTTGCATGATCCAAATGGTTTGGATATTGATTATCTATTAGATAGACGAGATAGCTTTGGAACGGTTACAAAATTATTTAATAACACGATTACAAATAAGGAATTGCTAGAACTTGAATGCGATATTCTTGTTCCTGCTGCAATAGAAAATCAAATTACTGAAGAAAACGCTCATAATATTCGTGCAAGCATCGTGGTAGAGGCGGCAAATGGTCCAACTACACTAGAGGCGACAGAGATTTTAACAGAACGAGGAGTTCTCCTTGTCCCGGATGTATTAGCATCTGCCGGTGGTGTAACCGTTTCTTATTTCGAATGGGTTCAAAATAACCAAGGTTACTATTGGTCTGAGGAAGAAGTAGAAGAAAAACTGGAAAAGGTAATGATAAAATCCTTTAACAATATTTATGACACTGCCCAAACACGCCGTGTCGATATGCGACTTGCTGCATATATGGTTGGAGTTAGAAAAATGGCAGAGGCAAGCCGTTTTAGAGGCTGGATTTAAAACTTAACCATTGAAACATAGTGAAAAAACTCCTATCATAGACGATAGGAGTTTTTTTGTTATCCTGAATGATTGTTTTAAGGGGTGTACTAATTATGCAAATAGAAGATATCATTATTGTTGGCGGTGGCCCATGTGGTTTAGCAGCGGCGATCGCAGTTCAGGATATAGGGAAAAAACCACTTATTATTGAAAAAGGAAATGTGGTGAATTCAATTTATCACTACCCTACACATCAAACATTTTTTAGTACAGCAGAAAAATTAGAAATTGGCGAAGTACCCTTTATTACAGAACATTATAAGCCTAAAAGAAATCAGGCGCTTGTTTATTATCGAGAAGTTGCCAAACGGAAACAGTTACGAATAAATGCGTTTGAAAAAGTAACCAGTGTATCAAAACAAGGTGAGCTATTTCATGTTTATACCAATAAAAATACTTATTGTGCCCGCTATGTAATCATCGCAACCGGTTATTATGATCATCCCAATTATATGGAGGTACCTGGTGAAAATTTATCCAAGGTATTTCACTATTTTAAAGAAGCCCATCCATTTTATGATAAAGATGTTTGTGTGATTGGTGGGAAAAATTCTAGTGTTGACGCTGCAATAGAACTTGTGAAGGCTGGAGCAAGAGTGACAGTTTTATATCGTGGTGAAAAATACTCTCCAAGTATAAAGCCATGGATTCTTCCTGAATTTGAAGCGTTGGTCCGGGCGGGAACCATTTTGATGGAATTTAACGCTACCCTAAAAGAAATAACGGAAAATCAAGTTGTATATATAAAAGACCATAACGAAAATGTGATAAGCAATGATTTTGTATTTGCAATGACAGGCTACCATCCAGATCATCAATTTTTACGGAACATGGGTGTTAAAATAGATGGGGAATCAGGGCGACCCTTCTTTAATGCAGATACAATGGAGACAAATATTGAGGGAATATATATAGCAGGTGTAATTGCGGCAGGAAATAACGCAAATGAAATATTCATTGAAAATGGCAGGTTCCACGGTGGGGAAATTGCTTGCTCAATCCTAGAAAAAGATGCAAAAAGGGTGACAAAATGATGAAAAAAGTTGTCTTATTAACAACAGGTGGAACAATAGCAAGCAAGCCAAATAAAGATTCAGGAAAATTAGCCTCAGGTGCGTTAACTGGTGAAGAGCTCGCTAGTATGTGTAATTTGCCAAAGGACATTGAAGTCGTTATTGAATCTGTTTTTCAAAAAGCTAGTATTCATATCACATTTGATGATTTAATTTTATTAAAAAACAAAATTGAGGACTATTTTAAGGATGAAGATGTTTCAGGCGTGGTTGTCACACATGGAACGGATACAATGGAAGAAACATCCTATTTTCTTGATTTAACAATTAAAGACCCAAGAACTGTTGTTGTTACAGGTTCCCAGCGCTCGCCAGAGGATTTAGGCAGCGATGTATATATTAATTTGCGTCATGCCATTTATTGTGCTTGTTCTCATGATTTAAGGGATGCTGGCACCGTTGTCGTTTTTAATGAACGAATATTTGCTGCAAGATATGTAAAAAAAGAACATGCATCCAATATCCAGGGTTTCAATGCATTTGGATTTGGCTATCTTGGCATTATTGATAACGATCAAGTTCATGTTTTTCAAAAACCAATCAAAAGAGAGTATTTTGAAATAGAATCATCTATTCCTCAAGTCGAAATCATTAAATGCTATATTGGAGCTGATGGGAAATTTATTAAGGCAGCTCGTGAGGCGGGGATTGCTGGGATTGTCCTAGAAGGAGTGGGACGTGGTCAGGTTGCCCCTAAAATGATGGCAGAAATTGAAAAAGCTATTGCAGCGGGAATTAAACTGGTTGTCACTACTAGCGCAGAAGAGGGTTCAGTATACACAACCTATGATTATGAAGGAAGTGCCTTTGATCTTTTTAATAAGGGAGTTATTCTAGGGAGTGACAACGACTCCAAAAAAGCAAGAATTAAATTGGCTGTAGCCCTTGCTAGCAATTTGAAGGAAATTAAATTTTAAGCTAACCAAATGTCAAACGGTTGAAGTCGGCTTAATAAATGGAATGAATCTTTCATTTTCTTTATAGAGAATACATGATACGATTAAGAAAATGGATTGGAAAAGAGGTTCATCATGCTGGGAATATTATCCGCCGGAATTGCCCCCGGACTGGCCTTACTTAGTTATTTTTATTTAAAAGATGAATATGACTCAGAGCCAATATCCTTCGTTCTAAGGACATTTATGTACGGAGCCCTTCTTGTGTTTCCAATCATGTTTATCCAGCATGTACTTGAAACAGAACATATAATTAAATCTGATCTTTTCAATGCATTTCTTAGCTCAGGTCTATTTGAAGAGTTTTTCAAATGGTTTATCCTCTTTTATGTTGTCTATCAGCATGTAGAGTTTGATGAACCCTTTGATGGAATTGTCTATGGAGTAGCTGTTTCACTTGGTTTTGCTACAATAGAAAATGTCTTCTATTTAATAGCTAATGGAATCGAACATGCGGTAACACGTGCATTATTACCAGTTTCAAGTCACGCTCTATTTGGTGTAATTATGGGCTTTTATATTGGGAAAGCAAAGTTTACAGAAGGGAATAAAGCTAAATGGGTTGTATTTTCCCTTCTTTTACCATTTCTTCTCCACGGTGCATACGATTTTATCTTAATTTCCCAAGAAAATTGGCTCTTTATTATTTTTCCTTTTATGATTTTTCTTTGGTGGTTTGGACTAAGGAAAGTGAAAAAAGCTAAAATATTAAGTGCCAATCATATGAAAAAACAATATGCTGTCCAAAAAACCCTTCACTTGTAAAGGGTTTTTTTTTATTCTCATTAAGATGGAATAAAAACACCATTTAAACAAAAAATAGGTTTACTGATAAAAGATTTACAATGGGGGTTAATATTCCATGATAAAGAAAAAAATCCTGCTAAAATTTTCCGTATTAATTTTTCTTATGTTTGGGACATCTTCATTTATTGAAAGCAAGGAGGTCAGAGCTTTCTCTAATCAGATTATCCAAAAAGGTGCGGTCGGTGAAGATGTCATTGAACTGCAATCCAGGCTCCAGTATCTTGGATTTTACAATGGGAAGATTGATGGGGTGTTCGGATGGAGTACGTATTGGGCGTTAAGAAATTTTCAATATGAATTTGGGCTGCCAATTGATGGATTGGCGGGGTGGCCAACAAAATTAAAACTAGCCAAAGCAAGCAAATACAATGAACAGTTTGTAAAAAAGCAAATAAACTCAGGTAACAAATTTACACATTACGGTGGGGTAGATGAAAGTAAACAAAGTGTCCCTAATCCAGCAAACAAAGCACCAGCAAAACAAACACCCAAAAATACAGCTCCACCAAAAAATACAGCTCAAAAAAACACTTTACCAAAAAAAGGGACACCCAAAAAGCCAACAGCTGCTAACATACCAAATGGTTATTCACAAAATGATATCCAATTGATGGCTAATGCCGTTTATGGAGAATCAAGGGGCGAACCTTATACAGGTCAAGTTGCTGTTGCAGCTGTTATTCTCAATAGGGTAAATAGTTCAACATTTCCTAATACAGTTTCAGGAGTAATTTTTGAGCCTGGTGCTTTCACGGCCGTTGCTGATGGGCAAATTTGGCTAACACCAAATGAAAATGCTAAGAAGGCCGTAGTAGATGCAATCAATGGTTGGGATCCAACTGGAGAGGCATTATACTATTTTAACCCAGATACTGCTACTAGCGGCTGGATATGGGGACGACCTCAAATAAAACGAATCGGGAAACATATTTTTTGCAAGTAGAGAGGTGAATAGAATTGATTAGAGGAATATTAATAGGTGTTCTCGCTGTAGGTGTCGCGGGAACAGCCTATTGGGGCTACCAAGAACATCAGGAAAAAAATGCAATATTATTAAATGCAGAAAATACTTATCAACGAGCATTCCATGATCTTTCCTATCAAGTGGATTTATTACACGATAAGATTGGAACAACCCTTGCAATGAATTCAAGGCAATCCTTGTCTCCATCGTTAATTGAGGTATGGAGGATTACTTCAGAAGCACATAGTGATGTAGGGCAACTGCCGTTAACATTACTACCTTTTAACAAGACGGAGGAATTCTTGGCCAAAATTGGAAACTTCAGCTATCGAACCGCTGTTAGAGATTTAGACAAGGAACCATTGTCAAAGGATGAATACAACACTTTAAAGGTACTTTATAAGCAATCTGGTGATATTCAGGATGACCTTCGAAATGTACAGCATATGGTACTAAAAAATAACCTTCGCTGGATGGATGTTGAACTTGCCCTGGCTTCTGGCAAGGAATCTACGGATAATACGATAATTGACGGCTTTAAATCGGTAGAAAAGACAGTGACAGGCTATGAAGAATCGGACTTGGGCCCAACTTTTGTAAATATGCAAAAAAAGGATGAAAATTTTCAAAAAATCAAAGGAAAAACGATTTCCAAGCAAGAAGCAATTAAGATCGCCAAAAAGTACATGAAAATTGATGGGAATTCCGAAGTGAAAGTTACTGAAAATGGAAAAGGTTCCAATTATGGTTTTTATAGTGTTTCCATAAAAAATAAGAAAACCGGTGATGAAGGCAGTATGGACATTACCAAAAAAGCGGGACATCCCATTTGGTTTATTAACCATCGAGATGTAAAAAAACAAGTTCTCAGTTTAAATGATGCTGATAATAAGGCGGCAACTTTTCTAAAAGAAACAGGTTTTAAAGATTTAGAGATATTTGAAAGCACACAATATGACAATATCGGTGTTTTCAATTTTGTTTCAAAAATAAATGGTATTAGAATTTACCCTGAATCGATTAAAGTTAAAGTTGCTTTGGACAATGGCGATATTATTGGTGTATCCGCTGAGGAGTATTTAAAATCTTTTCAGACAAGGAAAATAGAAAAACCTGCTATTTCTTTAGAACAAGCTCGTGCAAAGGTGAATCCTAACTTTAAAGTAATGGAAGACCGGCAGGCCATTATTATAAATGACCTTAACGAAGAAGTGCTTTGTTATGAATTCCTTGGGACAATCGATGATGACACCTATCGTATTTTTATTAATGCAAAAAGTGGTGTAGAAGAAGATGTTGAAAAATTGAAGAATGCTGAGGCGGTATATGAAGACGTGATATAAGGAAAAGCAATTGCTTTTCCTTATATTTTTTTCAAATAACTCCAATAATAAATATATATTGATTTGTGGAGTGGATGTTATGAAAAAGGTAGAAAGAGTTTTAATTAAAGTTGTCATCATACAGTTTATTTTTCTATTTTTTGCACAGTTATTTTTCCACCAGTTGGATGTCTTTCCTCAAGTAAAACAATTAACAAAATACGAAGGGGTAAATGAAAATACATATACTGATATTCTTGAAACCTTCCAGGGAAAATGAGAAAGCAGGCCTGCCTGCTTTCTTTTGATTGAACATAATTATAATTGTCATTAAATTTCATTTTTATAGTCGTAAAAAAAGAGGCATTGATATATCTTGTGGTAAAATAAATAGTAGACAACATCTGAGATAATCATGATGGCAAATAGGAGGATTTATGGAAAAAAAAATATCAATCGCAATAGACGGCCCTGCTGCAGCCGGTAAGAGTACAGTTGCAAAAATTGTAGCAGAAAAACTTTCTTATATTTATATCGATACTGGTGCTATGTACCGGGCATTAACATATAAGGCAATAGTTAATCAGCTAAATTTAGAAAATGAAGATTCATTATTAGAGACATTATTATCTACGGATATTAAATTGCTGCCTTCTGAGAGTGGGCAATTAGTATATCTAGACGATCGAGATGTGACAGATGAAATTCGTTTTGCTGAAGTAACTAATTCGACTTCATATGTTGCTAAACATCAGAAGGTCCGTGAAGAAATGGTCAGAAGACAACAAGCTTTTGCCTCTAAAGGCGGAGTTGTAATGGATGGTAGGGACATCGGGACACATGTACTGCCAGGTGCAGAGGTAAAAGTATTCTTACTTGCTAGTGTCGAGGAAAGAGCTGAGAGGCGTCATATTGAAAATGTCCAAAAAGGATTTCCATCCGACTTAGAAAAGTTGAAAGAAGAAATTGCTCGTAGAGATAAAATCGACTCAGAGAGAGAAATAGCACCACTGAAAAAAGCTGATGATGCAATTGAAATTGATACAACCTCTTTGACAATTCCTGATGTTGTTGAAAAAATAATGACGTTGGTGCACGAAAGGATTGGATAAGTGTGACGTTTTATGCGTTTGCAAGGTCAGTTGTATATGGAGTTTTTAAGCCATGGTACAGGATTGAAGCCATCGGACGTGAACATTTCCCGAAAGAGGGCGGGGTTCTTCTTTGTTCTAATCATATCCATAATTTCGATCCTATGGTTGTAGGAATCATGGCACCACGACCCATTCACTATATGGCAAAAGAAGAGATTTTTTCCGTTCCTGTATTAGGTAATATTGTTAGGAAATGCAATGCATTTCCGGTTAAAAGAGGATTTAACGATCGTGAAGCACTTAGAACAGGTTTAAAGCTTTTAAAGGATGGTCATGTTTTCGGTCTTTTTCCAGAGGGAACAAGGAGTAAGACTGGGGAATTAGGAAAAGGACTTTCCGGAGCAGGATTTTTTGCTCTAAGATCAACAGCAGCGGTTGTACCTTGTGCTATTATTGGACCGTATAGAAGTTTCCGAAAATTAAAGGTCGTCTATGGACAACCCATTGACCTGGAAGAAATGAGAAAAGAGAAAGCTTCAGCAGAACAAGTTACTGAATTAATTATGTCAAAGATTGAAAAACTTAAAAAAGAACATCAATAGGTTCTGCTTGACAAAAAAGACTATTTGTAAGAAGTTAATGGAAAGAGTTTTTTTTTGAAAATTCACTGCTTTTAGGTTTGTTTTATATATGTTGAATGCTGCGTGGCATCCACCAGTTCATATATAGAATTTTTAGGAGTAAATGGATTAAGGAGGAATACATATGTCGGAAGAATTAAATCAAGTAGAAGTGAGAAACTTTGAAATCGGGGATAAAGTGACAGGACAAGTTACTAAAGTAGAAGAAAAGCAGGTGCTCGTGAATATCCAAGGCAGCAAAATTGATGGAATCATCCCAATCAGTGAACTTTCAAGCCTGCATATTGAAAAAGCATCAGATGCAGTCGTAGATGGTGATGAATTAGAATTAGAAGTTTTAAAAGTAGAGGAAGAAGCGATCATCCTTTCCAAAAGGAAAGTAGATGCAGAAAAAGCATGGGAGAGTTTAGAAAAACAATTCCAAAGTGGAGAAGTTTTTGAAGCTGAGGTTAAAGACGTCGTAAAAGGCGGCCTTGTTGTTGATCTCGGAGTTCGTGGTTTTGTACCAGCATCCCTCGTCGAAGCTCATTTTGTAGAAGATTTCAGCGATTATAAAGGCCGTATCCTAACCTTTAAAATTGTAGAACTTGATAAGGAAAAGAATCGCTTAATTCTTTCTCATCGAGCTGTTGTAGAACAAGAAAAAGGTAAACAAAAACAAAATCGCCTAACTGCAGTTCAAGTTGGCCAAATTATTGATGGTACAGTCCAAAGAATCACTGATTTTGGGGCATTCGTAGATATTGGCGGCATTGACGGTCTTGTTCATATTTCCCAATTATCTTATGAGCACATCGATAAGCCTTCTGATGTGGTTCATGAAGGGCAACAAGTACAGGTTAAGGTATTGAGTGTTGATCGTGATAATGAAAGGATTTCTTTATCGATTAAAGAAACACTTCCTGGACCTTGGTCAAATATTTCCGAGAAAGCACCAAAAGGAACCGTCTTAAAAGGAAAAGTGAAAAGATTGGTTTCTTATGGAGCATTTGTCGAAGTATTTCCAGGTGTTGAAGGGCTGGTTCATATCTCTCAAATTGCCCATAAACACATCGGTACACCACATGAAGTATTGAAAGAGGGACAGGAAGTAGACGTCAAAGTTCTTGAAGCAAATGAGTCAGATCAACGTTTATCCTTAAGCATTAAAGAACTTCTTGAAAAAGAGTATGAGGAAAACCATGACTATGAACTTCCTGAAGAGTCAAAAGGCTTTCAGCTTGGAGAAGTTATTGGAGATAAATTAAAGAATCTAGGAAAATAATGGTGATTTAAGTGTCTAGATCTGAACGAAAATGGGACCACATTCGTTATGCCCTTGATAATAGGAAACATCATGCTTCAGCTTTCAATGATATAAAATTTATTCACCAGGGATTACCGAATATCGGTGTGTTCGATGTTGGATTAGACCATGAATTTGGCGGACTTTATTTAAGTTCGCCAATTTTTATCAATGCCATGACCGGTGGTGGTGGTGAAAAAACTTATCGTATCAATAAAGAGCTGGCAATAGTAGCTAAAAATACCGGTTTAACAATGGCCGTTGGGTCACAAATGGCTGCATTAAAAGATAAAACTCAAAAATACACCTATGAAATTGTCCGTAAAGAGAATCCCAAAGGTGTTATTATTGCAAATTTAGGAAGTGAAGCCTCACCAGACGACGCGAAAGCTGCTATCGAGATGGTTGAAGCAAATGCCCTGCAAATACACTTAAATGTAATTCAAGAATTAACTATGCCAGAGGGAGATCGGGATTTTTCTGGTGCACTTAAAAGAATTGAATCCATTGTTAAAGAGCTAACAGTCCCTGTTATTGTGAAAGAAGTTGGTTTCGGAATGGCAAAGGAAACTGTTCATTCACTTTCGTCAATTGGCGTTAAAGTGGTTGATGTGGGCGGCTCTGGGGGAACAAATTTTGCTGAAATTGAAAATAAGCGCAGGGAAAAATCTCTGTCTTTTTTTAATCAATGGGGAATCCCGACGGGTGTATCTATTCTTGAAGCAACGTCAGTTTCTAATCATCTATCCATCATTGGCTCGGGGGGATTTATGTCAGCGCATGATATTGCAAAAGGAATAGCGATAGGAGCAGATGCAGTTGGCATGGCAGGTTATTTCTTGAAAATTCTTGTTAAAGATGGGATAGAATCTTTACAGAAAGAAATCGAAACCCTTCATGAGGAATTAAAAATGATTATGACTGCTTTAGGTACAAAGACTGTTTCAGATTTAAAAAATGCACCACTAATAATATCTGGCGAAACCTATCATTGGTTAAATCAAAGAGGCATAGATACAAAACAATATGCAAAGCGTTCCATTAATTAAAAGCTCCCGCAACCGCGGGAGCTTTTTGTAGTTATTTTCTACAGTTATTTTTTTCCGTCGTTTAATCCCCGTGCCTCTTCCGGGCTTGATAGCTTAGTAGCACTTGGGTAGTGCAAAGCCTGATCACGATCTGACTCCACTCTACTGCTTTCGCGTAACTTTTTTTCTTGTCGGTCTTTTCCCATTCCTACACACCTCCTCTTAATAAGATGATTCACACAGGAAATATTATTCAAGGAAGTATGAAACTACATAAAGATTACCAATAATGAAAATAATAGGAGGTGTATGAGTTGGAAGGGTTAATCTTTTATTGGAGCTGTTGGGCCTTTTGGATTTACTTAACATTTATTTTAGAAAAACAAAACCCATTTCGAGTTAAACTTGCTGCTATCGTTTTAATTGCACTAATATTATCTAATATTCAATTTATGGTAGGTGAATTTGAAATACAAGCAAGTGGATTATTTATTTTAGGTATCTGTTATTTATTCATAAGCCAGGAAAAACGAGGAGGAATAATTTACTTTTTTATTTGTTCATTCATAATAACAATCGCATATGTAACCTTCCATTTATTTGAGATATTTGATCCAATTTGGATCGTTTTTAAGAAGGAATGGATGATGGGTATAGCATTGTGGTATTTAGCCATACTATTGCAAAAAACTTTAAAAGGGAGATTGATCATAATTTTTGCAGGTGGTATGCAGGGAGAGATTTTATATGCCTATATATTAAATAAATTCCAATTTCCCTATTTGATTGGGGAATTTGCCTATTTAGATGTTTGTTCGTTAACGGCACTTTTGCTTGCAGGATGGAGTACATTGGAAAACGCAGGAACAATATTGCAAAATCATTTTCATTTCTTTGAAAAAGGAAAGCAAAAATCCTCGTAATTTAGAATCTTGTCAAGCTTCCCCATTGCGGGAAAGGAGTATCATTGATAATATAATATAGTTAGGCCCTTCTAGATGACAGAAGGGTTTCTTTACTTAATAAGAACTATAGGGAATTATCCCGCCTTATCGGGAAGTAAGACCCCCACTGAAGGAAGTTTCACTCTATGCTAACATACTAAATTGTATTTGATTATAGAAAAGAAAGGATGGCGATTGTAATTGGTTAAACCTGTTATTGCCATAGTAGGACGGCCCAACGTAGGAAAATCAACTATTTTTAATCGAATTGTCGGTGAACGTATTTCCATTGTTGAGGACATTCCAGGAGTTACAAGAGATCGTATTTATAGTTCAGGTGAGTGGTTAACACATGACTTTAACGTTATTGATACTGGAGGTATAGATATTGGTGACGAACCTTTTTTAGAGCAAATCCGCCAGCAAGCGGAAGTGGCGATTGATGAGGCTGATGTTATTATCTTCTTAACAAATGGACGAGAAGGGGTAACAGCAGCTGATGAAGAAGTGGCAAAAATATTATATAAGTCTAAAAAACCGGTTGTATTAGCTGTAAATAAAATAGATAATCCTGAAATGCGTGAAGATATCTATGATTTTTATTCATTAGGGTTTGGTGAGCCGATTCCAATTTCAGGGGCACATGGACTAGGGTTAGGTGACCTATTGGATGAGGCAGCAAGACATTTTCCAAAAAACAAGCCTATTGAATATGGTGAAGATGTAGTCAAATTTTCCTTAATTGGGCGGCCAAATGTAGGGAAATCCTCATTAGTAAATGCTATATTAGGCGAAGAACGTGTAATCGTAAGTGATATTGCCGGTACAACTCGTGATGCAGTCGATTCTCCATATACATTTAATGGGGGAAAATATGTCATAATTGATACAGCAGGAATTAGGAAAAAAGGGAAGGTATATGAGAGTACAGAGAAATATAGTGTCCTCCGTGCACTAAGGGCAATTGAACGTTCTGACGTTGTTCTTGTTGTCATTAACGCCGAAGAAGGAATCATTGAACAGGACAAAAAGATAGCTGGGTATGCACATGAAGCCGGCAGGGCTATCGTTATTGTTGTAAATAAGTGGGACGCTATTGAAAAAGATGAGAAGACCATGAAGGAACTTGAGCACAAGATCAGGGAACATTTCTTATTTCTTAGTTATGCTCCAATTGTGTTTTTATCCGCAAAAACAAAAAAACGAATTCATACACTTCTACCAATGATCAACACTGCTAGTGAAAACCACTCGATGAGGGTTGAAACAAGTGTGCTTAATGATGTCATCATGGACGCAGTAGCAATGAATCCGACCCCAACAGACAATGGCAGACGCTTAAAATTATATTATACAACCCAAGTGGCTGTTAAACCGCCGACCTTTGTTGTGTTTGTAAACGAACCTGAATTATTGCACTTTTCCTATGAACGCTTCCTAGAGAACAGAATTAGAGATGCTTTTGGATTTGAAGGAACTCCTATCAAAATTTTTGCAAGAGAAAGAAAATAAAAGATAAGGTGGGTGTGATTTAAATTGAATGCTACTAAAACTGCAATAGCTGTTATCGGAGCAGGAAGCTGGGGAACCGCATTGGCAATGGTTCTTGCAGACAATGGACATGAAGTCCGTCTTTGGAGCCATAACGAGGTTCAGGTGAAAGAAATTAATGAAGAGCACACAAATAAGAAATATTTGCCTGAGATCGTTCTTTCAGAATTAATTGTGGGGTATGCTTCATTAAGTGATACATTAGCGGGAGTGGATACAATTATATTAGCTGTTCCCACGAAAGCAATACGTGAGGTAATTGGAAAAATTCGTGCCGTCCAAGCTGGTCCGATTTTGATCGCACACGTAAGTAAAGGAATCGAACCTGATTCATTAATGCGTATATCAGAAATAATAAGAGAAGAAATGCCCAAAGAATTGCTAAAAGATGTCGTTGTTCTGTCTGGTCCTAGTCATGCTGAAGAAGTAAGCCTTCGTCACCCAACAACGGTAACCGTTACTTCAGAAAATATGGCTGCTGCAGAAAAAGTACAGGATTTATTCATCAACAACAATTTTCGAGTGTACACGAATTCAGATATCATCGGTGTTGAAATAGGTGGTGCATTAAAAAATATTATTGCACTTGCAGCGGGTATTACAGATGGGCTTGGCTATGGTGATAATGCAAAAGCAGCCTTAATGACACGAGGATTAGCTGAAATTGCTCGTCTAGGTACCAAAATGGGAGCCAATCCATTAACTTTTTCAGGCCTAGCTGGAATAGGTGATTTAATTGTTACATGTACAAGCGTCCATTCAAGGAACTGGAGAGCGGGAAACCTATTAGGTAAAGGGAAAACCCTTAATGAGGTTTTGGATAACATGGGGATGGTTGTAGAGGGTGTGAGAACCACCAAAGCGGCTTATCAGTTAGCGAAAAAGTATGATGTAAACATGCCAATTACCTTTGCGCTATATGATGTCTTATTTAACGGGAAGAACGCAATAGACGCTGTAGATGTATTAATGGCACGTGGAAAGACCCACGAAATGGAAGATTTGGTTAATGTTTTAGATGAAAGGAATATTGAATACTAAAAAATGTCCCAAATGGAATTAAATAGGGGCGGGCAGTGTTACTGCTCATGAATATTTTTATTAATAAATAGGCGTTCTAAAGAGGCGCTTTGTGTCTAGATTGCATACAATGCAACGAAGCAACCTGGTAGTTTGACGCTGGAGTATGGGTTATTTAGTCTTTAAAGCTGAAGTAAAGAATTCGCCCCTCTTTACTTCAGTTTTTTTTTGGAGAGGAAGAGAACATGAAAGTTTTTAGTTTAAAATTTTTCTAGAAAAGTTATAGCTTGTGATATAATTAATTTTCGAAAAAGGGGGAGTTTAGTGTGTCACCAGCAATGTTTAAAATGTGGGTGTCGATTGCTGGAATGGGGTTTATGTTCCTTGCGATTATGACAATTTATTTCAGCAGATATAAGTTAAAAGGAGTATTTCGAATTATTACAGCAATTATCGCTTACTTATTAATGATTGTTTCTGGACTAACGCTTCTTATTGTTTTCTTAACATAATCGGGGTTAAATACATAAATAAAGTGGTGATCAAATGAAATGGAATGTGCTCGGTTGTTTTCTAGCTTTAACCGCTTTTTTACTGGCAGGATGCATGTATCCTCAAGAGGAATTAGCGAAGAATCAAATCCCTTATCAAGATCAAATCCAAGCTGTTCAAACCGCTGTGGATGCCTTTAGAGAGGAAAATAGCGGAATCCTTCCAATAAAAACAAAAGAAGCAGAAACGCCGATTTATCAGAAGTATCCAATTGAATTTAAAAAAATCACTCCAAAATATATCGCGGAGCCACCAGGAAATGCTTATGAAAATGGGGGGGTCTTCCAATATGTACTTGTAGATGTGGAGACCAAGCCGACTGTAAAATTATTTGATTTAAGAATAACAGATGTGATACGAGATATTAAATTACGAATTAAAACAAAAGGGTATCCACCATATAAAAAGCAAATTGCTAAAAATGTTTTTTCCCTTGATTTTAAACAGCTAGGATATAAAAAAGATCCTTTCATTGTCAGTCCGTTTTCTAATCAAAATTTATCTTTTGTCATAACTGGGAGTGCAGAAGTATATGTAGATTATCGCCCGGATTTATACCAAGCAATGAAAAAAACGGACGAGAAGGTAAAACCAGGGGAGGATATTCGCTCAATTTTAGTGAATGATTCAATGTTTGTGCCTGCCTATTCCTTGCCGTATACATGGGATTCTAAGACGAAAGAACCAGTATTTTTAGAAGAATAATGTGCTTATTCTTATATTTAGTCATAACCCTTTTCCTATGAAATATATTGTAGGAGAAGGGTTTTTTTTGCTAATGCCAAAGAAAAACATATATTGAAACCCTCCATTATATCAAATGTTCAGACACTACAGATACAAGAGAACCTAGTGAATTTTTAATAAGGGGGTAAAAAAGTTTTCGAAAAGTGTCATAACATTATAGGACAACGTCATAAACATATACTGTCCAAAAATACCTAAAATGGATGTTTAATCCCACTTTACTCTATGATCGGGAGGGGATCACTTGGAAAAGGTTGATATTTTTAAAGATATTGCCGAAAGAACAGGCGGTGATATTTATTTAGGGGTAGTAGGAGCAGTACGGACTGGAAAATCTACATTTATTAAAAAATTTATGGAGCT
This sequence comes from Neobacillus sp. BF23-41, assembly GCF_041106275.1. NCBI lineage: Bacteria > Bacillati > Bacillota > Bacilli > Caryophanales > Bacillaceae > Neobacillus > Neobacillus sp. BF23-41. The sequence goes on along the minus strand of NZ_JBGBPR010000003.1, from coordinate 62,688 downwards.
GGTCGTGTTACCGAATATAAACAGTGAAGCAGAGAGGTCACGGGCACTGGATGAACTGCCTCAAAGCGCTGCAGGAAAAACAATTATGACAACTGAACCGAAATTCGTGCCTAATCAAGCAGCAACTGTTCATGTTGATGATGGATTAAATGTCAATATTAGGCTAGTTGATTGTGTTGGTTATACAGTGCCAGGTGCTAAAGGTTATGAGGATGAAAATGGACCAAGAATGATTACTACCCCATGGTATGAGGAACCAATTCCTTTCCATGAAGCTGCTGAAATTGGCACTAGGAAAGTCATTCAGGAGCATTCCACTATTGGTGTGGTTGTTACAACGGATGGGACAATAGGTGAGATTCCAAGAAGTAACTATATTGAGGCAGAAGAAAGAGTTATCAACGAACTGAAGGAAGTTGGCAAACCGTTCATCATGGTTGTTAACAGTGCGCAGCCCTACCATCCAAGCACTGAAACGCTAAGATCGAGTTTAGCAGAAAAATATGATATCCCGGTAATTGCCATGAGTGTTGAAAGTATGCGCGACAGTGATGTTATGAATGTCCTACGTGAAGCACTTTACGAGTTCCCTGTACTTGAAGTCAATGTGAATTTGCCAAGCTGGGTTATGGTTCTAAGAGAAAACCATTGGCTTCGTGAAAGCTATCAAGATGCTGTCAAGGAAACTGTAAAAGATATCAAGAGATTAAGAGATGTTGATCGAGTTGTCCAACATTTTAGTGAGTTTGAATTTATTGAAAGAGCTGGATTAGCAGGAATTGAAATGGGCTCAGGGGTTGCTGAAATTGATTTAATTGCCCCAGATGAATTGTATGATGATATATTAAAAGAAATCGTTGGGGTAGAAATCCGCGGGAAAGATCATTTGCTCGAATTAATGCAGGATTTTGCCCATGCCAAAGCAGAGTATGATCACATTGCTGATGCCTTAAAAATGGTGAAACAAACGGGTTACGGAATTGCCTCACCAACACTTTCTGATATGAGTCTTGAAGAGCCGGAAATCATTCGTCAAGGTGCCCGGTTTGGCGTAAGGCTTCGTGCTGTAGCACCATCGATTCATATGATCAAAGTGGATGTAGAATCTGAATTCGCCCCAATTATTGGTACGGAAAAACAAAGTGAGGAGCTTGTAAGATACTTAATGCAGGATTTCGAAGATGACCCGTTATCCATTTGGAATTCAGACATCTTTGGCCGCAGCTTAAGCTCCATTGTTCGAGAGGGGATCCAAGCAAAGCTGAGTTTAATGCCAGAAAATGCAAGATATAAACTTAAAGAAACGTTAGAGAGAATTATCAACGAAGGCTCAGGCGGCTTAATTGCCATTATTCTATAGACTCTGACTCCTAATCGGGGTCTTTTTTTTGTGGAAATGAGGGTGAAGTATTTTTAGTTTCACGGTCATTAGTGAGAAAAATCTACCAAAATGGGCAAAATAAGTAGAAATTTGTTGAACAAAAGAAAAGATTACCATTATTTAATGAAATCTTCTTGATATGCTGAATTGATTATGATAATCTTTAAACTGAATTACGTTATAGTGTTTGAACCCTTATTTCATAAGGGTTTTCCTTTAAAAAATAGATTTGAGTTACCAATTTAGTTATTTATGGTTACTTTGGTAATAAAACCGAGCTATGACGTATAGAAATCAGAAAAATTGTTTAGAAATGTAGATAAGTAATCTTATTTACGAATCTTGATAATTTCTTTGGGAGGAGGTGAATGGCATGAACAAGACAGAACTTATTAATGCAGTTGCTGAAGCAAGCGAGCTTTCAAAAAAGGACGCTACTAAAGCAGTTGATGCTGTTTTTGATGCGATATTAGATGCTTTAAAAAATGGTGATAAAGTACAATTAATCGGTTTTGGAAACTTTGAAGTACGTGAGCGTGCAGCTCGTAAAGGTCGTAACCCTCAAACAGGTGAGGAAATCGAAATCGCTGCTAGCAAAGTTCCAGCTTTTAAACCAGGTAAAGCGCTTAAAGACGCAGTAAAATAATTACATAAATTTATTGCTAGAGGCGAATGCTTAAGTAAAAAGGTCATGGTAAAGTCCATGGCCTTTTTTCTACTTTTTTGCTTGAACTAAAAAGATTGTGCTAATATGTATTTGTCATATATACTTGACTGAACAATAGGGGGAATTTTAATATGTCACAAGTGAATCGTGCCCAAATTGAAGAAGCGGTACGTTTAATATTAGAAGCAATCGGTGAAGACCCAAACCGTGAAGGACTGCTTGATACACCTAAACGGGTAGCAAAAATGTATGAAGAAGTTTTTAGTGGATTAAATGAGGACCCGAAGAAGCATTTTGAAACCATCTTTAGTGAAGATCACGAAGAATTGGTATTGGTTAAAGATATCCCTTTTTATTCTATGTGTGAACACCATCTCGTTCCTTTCTTTGGTAAAGCACATGTAGCCTACATCCCGAAAAATGGTCGTGTTACTGGATTGAGTAAATTGGCAAGAGCTGTAGAAGCCGTAGCAAAAAGACCTCAACTCCAAGAACGGATTACTTCCACGATTGCTGAAAGCATGATGGAAAAATTAGAACCGCACGGAGTGATGGTGGTTGTCGAAGCAGAGCATATGTGTATGACCATGCGCGGTGTAAAAAAGCCAGGGTCTAAAACAGTAACCACTGCAGTCCGCGGTGTTCTAGCTGACGATGCGATTGCTCGGGCTGAAGTGCTATCTTTAATAAAATATTAGGCTAATTTTCCTAAAGTATTTGAGGTGATCAAATGGAAAAACGCTATCCACAAAATAGTGAGTATGTAGTTATTAAAGCGATTGATGATGGTGTCAGTGTAATCGGCTTAACAAGGGGCACAGATACAAAATTTCATCATTCTGAGAAGCTGGATAAAGGAGAAGTGCTTATCGCTCAATTTACTGAGCATACTTCTGCTATTAAAATCAGGGGAAATGCGAAAATTCTTACTCATCTGGGTGAAGTAGAAAGTGAATTGAAAAAATAAGATAATCAGTTCGAATCACATTGTTTTCATCTTATTTCATATGAGCGTAAATGATTATTTTGTGATTTTCTGCCTAAAGAAAACCTTTTATGATATAATGGTGTCTGCCTTGTTTTTAGAGAATGGTTAGGCTTTTCTTTATTAATCGGCATGAATTTTACTATGCAAATAGGAAATAAGAATACATAAAGACATTACTTCGGGGAAGCAAGGGTGATTAAATTGCTGGACATTCGACAAAAATTCACAAATATTAGAGAGCAGGTCGAAAAAAGAGTTTGTGACACATACTTGCTTAATTATATTGAAATTCCGATTATTGACGATGATAAACTGCTTCTTCTAGTCTCAATAATGGATCGCCTCGAATTGTCATACAGTGATATGCAGACCTACGCCTTGTCAACAATGTTAATTCAAATTGCCCTTGATACCCATGAACATATTACAGATGCATCTGTAGAGGAAAAAAATCGTCAATTAACCGTTCTAGCAGGCGATTATTTTAGTGGCTTATATTATAAGCTTTTAGCAGATTCGGAAGATATAATGATGATCAAGGCACTTTCTAGAGGAATTAAAGAAGTCAATGAAAATAAAATTTCTGTATATCAAAATGAAATTTTAGACATAGAAGAGCTAATGACAAGTATTGGGATGATTGAAAGTTCCTTACTTGCCCATCTTTCCGAATATTTTAAAGTGGATTTATGGAATGATTTTCTAGAAAAACTGCTTTTATTTAAACGTTTACTTCATGAAAAACGTCAATTTTTACAAACAGGAAGTTCCGTATTGTTCGAAGCCCTAAAAACAATTGTTTTCCCAATCAATAATAATAAGGCGAAAGAGTTGTCTAGGGAACAGCAAAATCACTTATTTCTGTGTTGCGACCATCATCTTGAAAGGTCAAAAGAAGTTATTGAAAAGGGATTAGAACAGTTGCCATACTTAAATGAATTACTTGAGAAAAGGATTTTATCAATCTTAAGCCAATACCAGCCAAATGCAAAAACTTTTGTGGAAGAAGGGTAATAAAAACATGCAGGAATCGAAAGAACAGCGAGTTCACAATGTGTTTGAAAAGATATCTGATAACTACGATAAAATGAATTCTGTTATCAGTTTTCAACAGCACATCAAGTGGCGGAAAGACACGATGAAAAAAATGAATGTGCAGCCTGGTTCAAAAGCTCTCGATGTTTGCTGTGGTACTGCTGATTGGACAATAGCCTTAGCAGAAGCGGTTGGTCCAACAGGTGGAGTTACTGGATTGGATTTTAGCCAAAACATGCTCAATGTGGGTATTGATAAGGTTAAAGAACTCGGGTTAAAACAGGTCAAGTTTGTACATGGGAATGCAATGGAACTCCCTTTTCCAGATAATAGTTTTGATTATGTAACGATTGGCTTTGGTTTAAGGAATGTCCCTGATTACCTGCAAGTTTTAAAAGAAATGCACCGAGTAGTAAAGCCAGGTGGAATCGCTGTCTGTCTAGAGACATCACAACCTACACTAATTGGCTATAAACAGCTCTATTATTTTTATTTTCGCTTTATTATGCCGATGTTTGGTAAATTGCTTGCAAAAAGCTATCGAGAGTATGCATGGCTTCACGAGTCAGCACGTGATTTTCCAGGGATGAGGGAGCTTGCTAAAATGTTTGAGCAAGCCGGCTTCAAAGATGTGAAATACAAACCATATAGCGGCGGTGCTGCAGCTGTACATATTGGTAAAAAAAATTAATTTATTGAACTCGAAGACAGGATGAAAAGCTGGTGAATTCAAATGAAATTAAAAATGATGTATTCATTTTTAAATTCGGATATTAACTTGATTGAAAAAAAGTTAGAAGAGACTATAAAGGCAGATTCCCTTCTGCTTAGACAGGCTTCTATGCATACATTACAAGCCGGCGGGAAAAGAATTCGTCCTGTTTTTGTTTTGCTTGCAGGAAAATTTGGTAAATATGATATCCATGTGATGAAGAATGTTGCTGTTGCGCTTGAATTAATTCATATGGCATCACTTGTCCATGATGATGTGATCGATGATGCTGATCTTCGCCGTGGCCAGCCTACCGTGAAATCCAAATGGGATAACAAAATTGCCATGTATACAGGTGACTTTGTTTTTGCTCTTGCGATCGAATTGATGACTAATATCGAAAATCCCGAAGCCCATAAAATTTTAGCCAATACGATTGTTGAAGTGTCAGTAGGTGAAATTCAACAAATTAAAGATAAATATCGCTTTAATCAAAATCTGCGAGATTATCTCCGCAGAATTAAGAGGAAAACGGCCCTGTTAATTGCAGTTAGCTGCCAATTAGGAGCTATAGCTGCAGAGGTTGAAGAATCCATCCATAAAAAACTTTATCGGTTCGGGTATTACGTCGGAATGTCTTACCAAATAATTGATGATATTTTAGACTTTACCTCAACTGAGAAGGAACTTGGGAAGCCTGCTGGCGGAGACCTAGTACAGGGAAATGTTACTGCCCCAGCTCTTTACGCAATGGAAAATGATGAAATCCGTAATGAAATAGAAAAGGTCAATGAGGAAATGGATGCTCATGAAATAACAAAGATTATTTCGTTAATTAAGCAATCAGGAGCAATCGAAAAATCATTCGCACTAAGCGATCTTTACTTACAAAAAGCTTTAGCAGAACTAGAGGGGATACCTGCGAATAAAGCCAAAAAAACCCTAAATGATATTGCAAAGGTTATTGGGAAACGAAAATTCTAAACACCTTGTTAAATTTTCGAAAAAATGATAATATTTTTCATGGATTGTATCTTAAATACAATCAATATACATAATAATTAATTTTTAGGAGTGGAATTCATGGAAAAAACATTTTTAATGGTAAAGCCCGATGGTGTACAGCGTAACCTAATTGGAGAAATCGTCTCACGTTTTGAAAGAAAGGGCTTTCAATTGGTTGGAGCAAAGTTAATGAGCATTCCCAATGAACTAGCTGAAGAACATTATGGTGAGCACAAGGAGCGTCCGTTCTTCGGTGAATTAGTAGATTTCATCACTTCTGGCCCTGTTTTTGCAATGGTCTGGCAAGGTGAAAATGTCATCGCTACTGCCCGTCAAATGATGGGTGCTACCAATCCAAAAGATGCTGCAACAGGTACTATTCGCGGTGATTTTGGTTTAACTGTTGGTAAAAATGTTATTCATGGCTCAGATTCACTTGCGAGTGCAGAGCGTGAAATTGGTTTATTTTTTAAAGATTCTGGTGTTGTAGAATACAATAAACTAGTTAACGAATGGATATATTAATTAAATAAGAAGAGGCACTTGTATAGCAATTTACAAGTGCCTTTTTTGTTTAGAAAAATATATTTTGAATATATTTATTCTCTTTTATCTGAATAGTTATACTATGTTTATTGGGCGCTATATGGTATATTGATAAAAAAATTCTTTAATGAGTTGAAGGGGGAAAGAGTATGGGGATGAGATACTTAACAGCAGGAGAATCCCATGGGCCGCAATTAACAACAATTTTAGAAGGCCTCCCTGCTGGAATGCCATTATTATTAGAAGATATAAATGAGGAATTATCCAGACGCCAAAAAGGATATGGCCGTGGAAGAAGAATGCAAATTGAAAAGGATACAGCCCAAATCGTTTCGGGAGTCCGTCACGGCTACACTCTTGGCTCTCCAATAGCATTAGTAGTTCAAAACAATGACTGGAAGCATTGGACGAAGATTATGGGAGCGGAGCCCCTAGATGAAGGCCAGGAGGATGAAGTTAAACGTAAAGTAACTCGTGCCCGTCCTGGTCATGCGGATTTAAATGGTGCGATTAAATATGGACATAGGGATATGAGAAATGTCCTTGAACGCTCTTCTGCCCGTGAGACAACTGTTAGAGTCGCTGCAGGTGCTGTTGCCAAGAAACTTTTATCATTGGTAGGAGTTGAACTAGTTTCACATGTCGTTGAAATCGGTGGAATAAAAGCTAATGCAGATCATTCACTTACTTTTGAGGCATTAAAGGACAAGACAGAAAATTCTCCTGTACGATGTGCTGACCCTAATGTGGAAAAGGATATGATGGCTGCTATTGATGAAGCGAAGAAAAATGGTGATTCGATCGGCGGAGTCGTGGAAGTGATTGCGAAAGGTATGCCAGCTGGAGTTGGGAGTTACGTGCACTATGATCGTAAATTGGATGGAAAATTAGCTGCTGCCATTATGAGTATAAATGCGTTTAAGGGTGTAGAAATTGGCATTGGTTTTGAGGCCGCTAGCAAACCGGGAAGCGAAGTCCATGATGAGATAGCTTGGGATCAAGAAAAAGGTTATTACCGCAAGACCAACAGACTGGGTGGCTTTGAAGGTGGAATGACGACTGGCATGCCAATTGTTGTCAGAGGTGTGATGAAACCAATCCCCACATTATATAAACCACTGATGAGCGTAGATATTGATACTAAGGAGCCATTTGCTGCGAGTGTTGAACGCTCAGACAGTTGTGCTGTACCTGCTGCTGCAGTGGTTGCAGAGAATGTTGTTGCATGGGAACTTGCAAACGCCCTGATTGAACAATTTTACAGCGACCGCTTTGATGCTTTTGCTACTGAAATAAAAAGGCAGAGAGAATTTGCGAGGGAGTTTTAATGGAAACCATTCAAATTCAAACAGCGTCAAAAAACTATAATGTATTTGTGGGGGAAGGTGTAAGTCAGGAGCTTGGCCCTTTTTTGGAGAATCATTTTGAGGGTCTAACCAGAATATTAATTATTACAGATGAAACAGTTGCTAAGCTGCATCTAGAAAAATTATTGTTTGAGCTTAAAACGTTTGATCCCGTAATTTTTACTGCCCCTAGTGGCGAAAAGGCAAAAACCTTTGAAGTTTATTATTCTGCGCTTTCAACTGCTCTTGAAAACCGACTTGACCGCAAATCTGTTATTCTTTCATTTGGCGGCGGTGCAGTAGGAGATTTGTCAGGATTTGTTGCCGCCTCTTTTATGAGAGGTATACCTTTTATTCAAGTCCCAACTACCATATTAGCTCATGATAGTGCTGTTGGCGGAAAGGTAGCGATCAATCATCCACTCGGGAAAAATATGATAGGAGCCTTTCATCAGCCAGAAGCCGTCTTTTATGATTTAGAATTTTTAAAAACACTTCCTGCTCATGAAATTCGTTCGGGATTTGCAGAGGTTATTAAACATGCACTTATTGATGATTCCGATTTTTTTGATTGGCTGAAAGAAAATGTGGAAGACCTTCAAACCTTACCAATGGAGTTGTTATCGGAATCCCTAATCAAAGGGATAAAGGTAAAAGGTAAAATCGTCAGTCAGGATGAAAAAGAAACTGGAATTCGGGCTTACTTGAATTTAGGTCATACGTTAGGTCATGCTATTGAATCAGAAATGGGTTATGGGAATTTTACTCATGGGGAAGCAGTAATGGTAGGGATGATTTTTGCATTAAAGGTAAGTAAAAAATTACTAGGGCTTTCATTCGATTTAGAAGAATTCACCAACTGGATTGAGAGACTTGGGTATGCATCGAAAATACCTGAAAATCTATCTCATGAAAATTTAATTAATAAAATGAAGCAGGATAAAAAATCTGTTAGGCATTCGATTCGTTTTGTATTACTCGAACAATTGGGTCAGCCAGTCCTAAAGGAAATATCAGAAACAGATTTATTTGAAGAGTTAAAAAGTTCTTAAAGGGGGTCTTGTCTTGATAAGAGGGATGAGGGGAGCAATCACAGTTAATCAGAACACAGAGGAAGCAATTATTACTGCGACAGAAGAACTGCTGGAGAAGATAATTGAGGAAAACCATATCCAACCTGAATTAGTTGCATCTGTTTTCATTTCAACAACAAAGGATATTAATGCAGTATTCCCGGCAAAGGCATTGCGTAAATTTGAGGGGTGGACTTACGTACCTGTCATGTGTATGCAAGAAATGCCTGTTCCAGATTCCTTGAAAATGTGTGTTAGAATCATGATGCATGTAAATACAACACAATCTCAAGAAGAAATTAACCATGTATACTTAAAAGGGGCTAAAGTCCTTAGACCCGACCTAAGCAATAGTTTAGCGTAATGGGAGGTTCTTTTTGGAAGATAGAATAAGTCTACAAGAATGGAGTGTATAAATATGAGATGGAAAGAGCAGTTATTAACACTGACTCCCTATCAACCAGGAAAATCAATAGAGGCAGTAAAGAAGCAATATAAACTCGACCAAATTGTTAAGCTAGCATCAAATGAAAATCCTTTTGGATGTTCAGAACAGGTGTTAACCGCACTTCAATCGAATCAAACAAGTTTAGCGATTTACCCTGATGGGTACGCTACAAATTTAAGAGAGACACTTGCTTCATTTTTACAGGTTGACGAGGATGAATTAATATTCGGTAATGGTTCTGATAATCTTATCCAAATAATTTCTAGGGCACTTTTACATCCGAACGCCAATTCAATTATGGCGACACCTACCTTTTCACAATATAAGCATAATGCTGTTATTGAAGGGGCAGTTAGTAAGGAAGTGCCGCTACTAAACGGAGAACATGATTTAGATGCAATGCTTGCAGCTATTGATGAACAGACCAATGTTATTTGGCTATGCAGCCCAAATAACCCTACCGGTACATATATACCAGAAAATAAATTAATTGCTTTTCTAGAAAAAGTTCCATCAGATATTCTGGTTGTATTGGATGAAGCCTATTATGAATATGTTGTTGCTGATGATTACTATGATTCCGTTAACCTAGCTCGTAAGTATGAAAATTTAATTGTCCTAAGAACTTTTTCTAAAATATATGGACTTGCTGCCTTGAGAATTGGATATGGGGTTGCCAATCGCTCGATTATAAAAGCGCTTGAACCTGCGAGGGAGCCGTTTAATGTTAATTCTTTAGGTCAATTAGCAGCATCAGCAGCAATCAAGGACCAGGAATTTATAAAAGTCTGCAAAGAAAAAAATAGGCAGGGGCTTGAACAGTTTTATCAATTCTGTGGTGAGAATGAACTTGATTTTTATCCATCACAAACTAACTTTATTTTAATTGATTGTAAAATGGATGGTGATCAGGTTTTCCAACATTTATTGGAGAGAGGATATATCGTCCGTTCCGGAAAAGCTCTTGGTTTTCCAACCGGTGTTAGAATTACAGTAGGCTCCTATGAACAAAATGTCGGTGTCCTAAAAGCACTCGGAGAATCCTTAGCTATTAGTAAAACAGAGTAGTGCTTTGTTGTTTAGGGGGAGTTATCATTGAAAGGCCGTGTATTTGTAATTGGCTTAGGATTAATTGGCGGTTCTCTAGCCCTTTGTATAAAAAAGGAGCATAAGGATGTAACAATTGTAGGATTTGATATTAATAGTGAACAAGCAAGGCTTGCAAAAATGCTTGGGGTCATTGATGAAATAGCTGAAGATATTTACAGTGGTGCAATTGACGCTAATTTAATTATTATTTCTGCACCTGTAAATGAAACAGAGGAAATTATTCAGTTCCTTGCGGGCCTACCTCTCCATCCAGAGGTAATCGTGACAGATACAGGTAGTACAAAAAGCAAGATTGTCGGAAGTGCCAAGAGCCTAAAGGACCGAGGAATCACCTTTATTGGCGGGCATCCAATGGCGGGCTCCCATAAAAGTGGTGTATCTGCTGCTAAAGAAATATTATTTGAAAATGCCTTTTACCTGTTAACACCGCAAGAACATGTAGAAAATAAAAAGGTAGAATTATTAAAAGCATGGTTATATGGCACCAATGCCAAGTTTTTAACTATTACTCCAGAAAACCATGATTATCTCACAGGAATTGTCAGTCATTTTCCTCATATCATTGCTGCCTCCATTGTTCGCCAAACGGAAAAACTAGCAGAAGCAGAAAGTCTTATTCCACGACTAGCAGCTGGCGGATTTAGGGATATAACTAGGATTGCTTCGAGCAGCCCAAAGATGTGGAAGGATATTCTCCTGCACAACCGTGAAATCTTAATTGAATTACTCGATCAATGGCAAGAAGAAATGAATGGGGTTAAAACATTACTTGAAAATGAAAATAGTTCTGCAATTTACGACTATTTTCAGCAAGCAAAACAATTTCGTGATGGCTTGCCACTGAAAGAAAAAGGTGCGATTCCGGCATTTTATGATTTATTTGTCGATGTTCCAGATTACCCGGGTGTGATTTCGGAAATTACTGGCTATTTAGCTAAGGAAGAAATTAGCATTACAAATATTCGGATTCTAGAAACACGAGAAGATATTAATGGAGTCTTAGTGATTAGTTTTCAAACAGAAGAGGATCGGCAAAATGCTGAACGCTGTATTGGCAGTTATTCCAACTATGCAACAACTATTGGTTCCTAAAATGATATGAATAAAAGGTGATTTTTCATGACGTCATTAAAACTTAAAACTAACATAAATGGTTTAAATGGTAAGATAACAATTCCAGGGGATAAATCGATTTCGCATAGATCTGTTATGTTTGGTTCGATCGCATATGGTGAAACCAAGGTAACTAATTTCTTGCCTGGAGAAGATTGCTTAAGTACAATTTCATGCTTTCGAAAACTCGGAGTTACTATTGAGGAATCTGATAATCAACTTCGCATTATTGGAAAAGGTTTTGAGGGATTAACTGAGCCGACTGAAGTACTGGATGTTGGTAATTCAGGAACAACGATCCGTTTATTAATGGGTATTTTGGCAGGAAGACCATTTTTCTCATCTCTTGTGGGCGATGAGTCAATTGGAAAAAGGCCAATGACCAGGGTTACGAACCCATTATCAGAAATAGGTGCAAGAATAGATGGGCGAAAAGATGGTTCCTTCACTCCGATTTCCATCCGTGGTGGTGGGCTAAAACCTGTAAACTACCACCTTCCAGTTGCTAGTGCACAGGTGAAATCTGCGCTTATTCTTGCGGGACTGCAAGCAGAAGGACAAAGTATTATTATTGAGCCAGAGGAAACTCGCGACCATACTGAAAGAATGATCAAAAAATTTGGTGGAGAAATCCATAAGGATAACCAAAAGATTATGGTTAAGGGTGGTCAAAAGCTGACAGCAACGTCGATTCATGTACCTGGGGATATATCGTCTGCAGCGTTCTTTCTTGTGGCTGGTGCTGTTATTCCTGACAGTGAAATTGTTCTGAAAAATGTTGGCCTAAACCCTACCAGAACGGGCATTATCGAGGTAATGAAAAAGATGGGCGCAGACTTGGAGATTGTTCAAAATGAGGAAACTCCTTTTGAACCATTTGGTGACCTCATTATAAAGACATCCAGTCTCAAAGGTACAGTCATTGAAGGTGACTTAATTCCAAAATTAATTGATGAAATACCAATTATTGCCCTTTTAGCAACACAAGCTGAAGGGACGACCATTATTAAAGATGCTGAGGAATTAAAAGTTAAGGAAACAAACCGAATAGATACAGTGGTTAATGAGTTGAAAAAATTAGGTGCTAAAATCGAAGCGACTGAAGATGGAATGATTATATACGGAAAATCCGTATTAAGCGGCGGAACGGTTTCAAGTCATGGCGATCATCGGATTGGGATGATGCTGGCAATAGCAGCACTCCTATGTGAAAATGAAGCAGAACTAGTGAATCCCGAAGCAATTTCAGTTTCTTATCCTAACTTCTTTGCTCATTTAAACAGTCTCATTAAGTAAAGCTGCGTTTTAATGCAGCTTTTTTTTTATTTTTGGTTCTGTTAAACTTAGCTGTTGATTTCCGCTCCAGGCGCGTGCGGTTCGCGGGCGGTCCGGGGAGCCTCCTCGGCGCTAAGCGCCTGCGGGGTCTCCCCTGCCCTGTCCTCCCGCAGGAGTCTTCGCGCCTTCCGCTCCAATCAACTTGGCTATAAAATCAACAGTAACCTTTAACACAGCATTATTTTTAATTGTATTTGATTTTGTTAGAATGTCATAGTTTTTTGATTTTTCGCATAGCTTGTCATAAGGAAATAAAGTGAAAGCTTGCAAAGAAAAAAATAAGGTGGTGGACGATGTATATCATTGAAAATGCCAATCTCCTTAAAGACAAGCAGTTGAAAACATGTTCGCTATTAATTAGTAAAAATCGTATAGCTAAAATTGATTCGCATTTTAGTCATTATAGACTGATAAAAATGAATGCTGGTCCATTTATCATGACCCCGTCATATGTCCTTTTTAATTCAAATATCCCACAAATTAAATCCTTTCAAGAATTAAAAAGGTGTCTGATTAAGGAATTTATGTTGAAAGGATGCACCACCTTATTTACCTATGTTAATGTTTCCTATGAAAATGAATTAACCACTAAAATTACCGAACTAAAAACGGCTCTATTAAGTAGTCCTATTGACTATTTAATAGGGGTAAGAGTACCGATTCGATTGTTAACACAATCGTTTATTAGGAAATGTAAGAAGGAAAAAATACCAGCTATTTTTGTTGACCTGCAAAACTTTGATGAATTAGAAAAAATACCTTGGGGCTGGATTAAAGAAGCCATGTTTCCCTTCAACAGTCCTTTAATTCCAATAATTTCTTCCGTCCAGAAGAAGGAAGTGAAGACAGTTTTGTCGAAATGGAAAGGTATCATGAAAAGAGAAAATATCCCTGCACTATACGAAGAAATAGAAGAAAATTACCCATTGACTATTACTGTATTAAATAAAATCGGTTTATACCCTCAAAAAGCTAGTTTAATGAGTGGTACTGAGGTAAGTTATAATCTATACACAAAAATAAATGAGATCAAGAATATTGATGAAGTGAATTTATTTCATTATCATGGTGATAGACTCGTAGTGACTGTTCACAAGGGAACGGTTCAACGTGCAGGTGATAACGTGATATTTAAACCTGGTAATGGAGAACATGTTAGGGTGCAAACCCCATCTTATTTTTCTCTGTCAATCTAGGAGAACGAGAGGTAAGTGTCAATGGAAAGAGTAAATAAAATTATTAACATGTTAGAAAATGGCCAACATAATGATGCTTTAAATGAATATAATGTTGTATTAAAAAGTGGAATGCCAGATGAGAAATTCCTTCTAGGAGAAGAAATGTATCAATATGGTTTCCTTGATGAGGCAAAGGCATTAGTTGAAAATTTGTTAGAGATATTCCCTGAGGAAGGTGAGCTCCTTGTTCTGCTAGGTGAAATATTAGTCGAGGCTGGGGAAGATGAAGAAGCGATACTTGTCCTTGAAAAGATATCAGAACATGATGCAAATTTTGGACAATCATTACTCTTGTTAGCCGATCTTTATCAAGTTCAGGGTTTATATGAAGTTTGTGAACGAAAGCTTCTAAAAGCAAAGGAGATATTGCCAGATGAAGTTATCATAGATTTTGCATTAGGTGAACTTTACAGTGAACAAGGTGAAATATCAAAGGCAATGGATGCGTATGAAAAGGTTTTAAAAGAAGTAAATGAAATAGCTGGAGTGAATATTGACCAACGAATTGCAGACCTTTTAAGTGCATCTGGAATGTTTGAGGAATCCCTGGTTTATTACGAGAAGGCAATTAATGTAAAATTAGAGATTAACACGTTATTCGGATACGCTTTTACAGCTCTTCAGGCTGGATATAATCGAACTGCTATAGAAAAATTCATTGAATTAAAAGCGCTGGATCCTGAATATCATTCACTTTATTTACATCTTGCGTTAGCTTATGAACGGGAGGAAGAGTTTGAGAATAGTTTACTCACGATTCAAGAAGGCATAAAACAAGATGAATTTAATAAAGAGTTATTTTTCTTTGGTGGGAAAATTGCCATCAAGTTAGGAAAAGTGGAGGAAGGAGAAAAATATTTTCGTGAGGCACTTGCCCTAGATCCAGGATTTACAGAAGCTGCACTAACATTAAATAAGCTATTTTTCCTCCAAGAAAGATATGAGGATGTCATTGAGTTAATTGCTCAACTTGACATTAAGGAAGATGAAGAACCCCAGCTCTTATGGGATTCTGCACTTAGCTTTCATAAGTTAGAAAAATTTTCTTACGCATTAGACAAATATGAAAGTGCATATACTTTTTTTAAGAAAAATGAAACATTTTTACATGATTACGGTTATTTTTTAATTGAAGAAGGAAAAACCGACCGCGCTGCCGAAATTTTTAAACAACTGCTTAATGAAGATCCAACAAACGTCGAGTATTTGGATTTACTTGAACGTCTTACAGGGTTGAAAGATTAAAAAAGCTGATTCTGCAGAGGAGGGAAACTATCATGGCAACCCCTGTTTCTGTCAACGAGAAGAAGGACTTTATTCGCTGGTTTCTAAATCATTATCAATTAAAGAGAAGAGAATGCGTATGGATCCTCAACTATCTTATGAGCCACGATCAACTGATGGAAAAGGTTCATTTCGTTGAGCAAGCACAGTATTGTCCGAGAGGTTTGATTATGTCTACACATTGTGTGGATAAAGTTCCGTTTCGATTCTATAAAGAAAATGTGATGACGACGGACGCAGAAAAATCCTTTCACGATATTCGTTTAAATCGAGACGAGGATATTTTTATCCAATTAAACTTTCATGCTGCCAATCAGGCGCACCAGTATGCTGCTGTTCTAGAAGAAAATTTATACGTTCCTAAACATTTGCAAGTAAATGAAAAGGATGGAATCGTTGCAGAACAATTACTGCAGCACAGCATCGAACACTTTCAACGTGAGAAAATTCTTCAATTGATTGACGAGGCACTAGATAAACACGATCGCAAAGCATTCCTAAACTTAACACAAAAATTAAATAATTTGACAATGACTGAACAAAAAGGAAGTTTGCGATAAGCAGCTTCCTTTTGTTTGTTTTTTTCTTTCATAAGAATTTTACTAAATATTCCTCTTTATCTTTTATTGTTAATGTGGAAAATGATATTATATTAATAGTGAAATTAAAGGTTGGTGCAAAGATATGAAGTGGATACCTCAAGATATTGAGACGTATTTGAATGCCAAAGAGTATGTGGACACAGCTGTTGTTCCGTTAATTTCAGTTTCCATAGGGGGGGAGATAAAACAGTCAGCGGCAGCAGCAGAGTTTATCACTTTATTAACAGGGTATTTAGAAAGGCAATTTACGGGAAGATTAATATTAATCCCGCCATTTACATATCTAAATTCCAAAAATGGTGAAAGTACCTTAAGTGATTTGAAGGATTGGGAGGCTAGCCTAGCAAAGGGGGAGTTTAAACATATTTTTTACATAACATCAGAAATAGAGTGGAGAGCACGGGAAAAAGAACTTCATGGCACGGTAATTTGGCTTCCATCAATCCCGCTTGAGCATATGAATGATTCGCAAAAAATAGGAGTTATTGATAGTCAAGTTAAGCAGCTCTTAGTTCTCTTTACGCAAAAATGGCATGAAAATCAGTAAAACCAACGATAATATATGTTTTTAAAATAGTATGATATTGACCTAACATGAAGATTGATATATCATTGTTATGTCCTAGTTTTATATGTGTTAAATTATTGTCCGATGGACTTAACTTCGTGAATAGAGGGGGGGATATAAGCATGAGTAAGCAACGCGTTTCAAGACGTCAATTTTTAAGTTACACCCTAACAGGGGTAGGCGGCTTCATGGCGGCTGGTATGCTAATGCCAATGGTAAGATTTGCAGTTGATCCTGTTTTAAAGGCTGAAGTAGGCGGCGATTTTGTTGCTACAAAGCAAAAGGTATCTGATTTAACAAAAGATCCAGTTAAAGTTGACTTTACCTTTAAACAAAAGGATGCCTGGTATGAGTCAGAAGTAACGAATATTGCCTGGGTTTATAAGGATGATGCGGGGAAAATTGTAGCCCTTTCGCCTACTTGTAAACATTTGGGTTGTACTGTTAACTGGAATACTGACAAGGAACATCCAGGTCAATTCTTCTGTCCGTGCCATTATGGCCGCTACGAGAAAAACGGTAAAAACATTCCAGGAACACCGCCATTAGCACCACTTGATGTATATCCATTCAAGGAAAAAGATGGTTATCTTTATCTCGGTAAAGCTCAACCACGGAAGGAGGCGTAACTATGTTAAACAAAATTTACGACTGGGTAGATGAACGTTTAGATATTACGCCTTTGTGGCGAGATATCGCAGACCATGAAGTACCTGAGCATGTTAATCCAGCGCATCACTTTTCAGCGTTTGTATATTGCTTTGGAGGTCTTACTTTCTTCGTAACCGTAATTCAAATTCTTTCTGGTATGTTTCTAACCATGTACTATGTACCAGATATTAAAAACGCATGGGAATCTGTTTATTATCTTCAAAATGAAGTTGCTTTTGGACAAATTGTACGTGGAATGCATCACTGGGGTGCAAGTTTAGTACTTGTAATGATGTTTTTACATACTCTACGCGTCTTTTTCCAAGGTGCCTATAAAAAACCTCGTGAATTGAACTGGGTTGTCGGGGTACTTATTTTCTTCGTCATGCTTGGCTTAGGTTTTACAGGGTACCTATTACCTTGGGATATGAAAGCGTTATTCGCTACAAAAGTAGGTCTGCAGATTGCCGAAGCGACACCATTCATCGGTACTCAAGTTAAGGTTTTACTTGCTGGTCATGAACACATTGTTGGTGCTCAAACATTAACCCGCTTCTTTGCAATTCATGTATTCTTCCTGCCTGGTGCATTGCTTGGACTAATGGGAGCTCACTTCTTAATGATTCGTAAACAAGGTATTTCCGGACCACTATAAAACGGTTTTATTTTAATCGCAGTTTATTTCTATTAACTACGGAAAAAGGAGGGGGATTGCTCGATGCATCGCGGTAAAGGTTTAAAGTTCGTTGGTGATTCACGTGTTTTAGCACCTTCAGAACGAAAAAAAATGATTCCGAAAGATTACTCTGAATACCCTGGTAAAACAGAGGCGTTTTGGCCTAACTTCCTTTTGAAAGAATGGATGGTAGGAGCAGTATTTCTTATCGGCTTTTTATGTTTAACAGTTGCCCATCCGGCTCCGCTTGAAAGGATAGCGGACCCAACTGATACTGGGTACATTCCATTACCGGACTGGTATTTCTTGTTCTTGTATCAATTATTGAAATATACATTTGCATCTGGACCGTATACAGTTATCGGAGCAATGATTATACCAGGACTTGCTTTTGGAGGATTATTATTAGCTCCGTTCCTCGATTCTGGTCCGGAACGACGTCCAATGAAGCGTCCGATTGCAACTGCAGCTATGCTATTGGCACTAGCTGCCACCGTATATTTAACTTGGCAATCTGTTGCGACACATGATTGGGCAGCTGCTGAACGCCAAGGTAAAATTGTTGCAAAAGTAGATATTGATAAATCAAGTGCCGGCTATAAAATAGCTAGTGCCAATACATGTATTACCTGTCATGGTGAAAACCTTTCAGGCGGTGCTGGTGCACCCGCACTAGTCGGTACAGGCTTAAAACCAGAAGAAATTGCAAAGATTGCCAAAGAAGGTAAAGGCGGAAAAATGCCAGCCGGAATCTTCAAAGGGACTGACGAAGAACTTAAAACGCTTTCTGAATTTATCTCTGGCCTTGGTAAGTAATAATCGAATGATAAAAAGCTGACGAAAGATCGTCAGCTTTTTTCTTCATGATAAAAAAACAAACATAAAAGGAGAGTTTTTGTGCGTTGGATCTATCCTCTCTTGGCAAATCGATCGATTATGAAGCTGTTATTGATTGTTAATATTGCCGGAACAATCTATGGGTACTACTGGTATGGGTGGCAGCTAAAGGAGACACCTGCAATTTTTCTCCTGTTTGTTCCTGACAGCCCGACAGCTAGTTTA
This sequence comes from Neobacillus sp. BF23-41, assembly GCF_041106275.1. Lineage (NCBI taxonomy): Bacteria > Bacillati > Bacillota > Bacilli > Caryophanales > Bacillaceae > Neobacillus > Neobacillus sp. BF23-41. The sequence goes on along the minus strand of NZ_JBGBPR010000003.1, from coordinate 43,848 downwards.
TTTTTTGTTTTTGTTCTAGTTGCATTTCTATTGAAGAAAAATTGGCCCTTAATAGAGGCGCTAGCAATTGTCACTCTCTTTAAATATGGAATTTGGGCAGTAGTAATGAATATCCTAGTCTATTTTGTTCAAGGGGACCTAGATGCGGTTGGCTATATGTTAATCTTGTCCCATTTCGCAATGGCTGTTCAAGGTATTTTATATGCTCCATTTTACAGATTTAAATGGTGGCATTTAATTCTAACAGCTATTTGGACACTACATAATGATGTTATTGATTATGTTTTTTTCATGTTGCCAAGCTATCATATGCTAGATCGCTATACACCACAAATTGGCTATTTTACTTTCTGGCTTTCGATTCTTTCGATTGGTCTAGCCTATTATTTTTCAATTCGTCCCAAAAGTTACAAACTTGAAATAAAATAATCCCATATGGTCTAACCTTGTCCACCCCTACATACATTTTATTAGTAATGAAAGGGGGGACAAGGATTGAGAAACAAATGGTTTTTTTTCTTTGCAATTATCATGATGCTTACTCCCATAACTGTAAATGCAGAACAACAATCGCCAATGGAGAAGCTTGATGATATATCAGATGAAGCTCTCCAAATGGTGAAGTTTCATAGATATGAAGATGCTAAAAGACTGCTTGATTATTTTTCGGATCAATTCACAAGCATTACCGGTAATGAACCGTCGCTAACAATGGATGAAGTAAGAATAATTAATACCTCCCATGATGAAGCAGTGGAAGCAGCAGTTAGTTCCAACATGAAATATGAGGAACGAATAAATAAATTAGTCAAATTTCGTCTTGTCATTGATGCCATTGCAACAAGTCACCAACCATTATGGATTGAAATGGAAGATCAAATAATGACAGCTTTTCACCAAGCAAAAGATGCGGCAATTAAGGGTGATTCAGGGCACTTTCATTCAAACTTTAATTCCTTTTTATCCTTGTATAACGTAATCTATCCGAGTATGAAAATTGATGTGTCTGTAGAAAATGTTCAAAGACTAGACGCACGGATAGATTTTATTAATGAATACCGTTCCCAAGTTGTAAATGATTCTAAAAGCCAACAGGAGTTGGAAAAACTTGATACGGACTTAGTTAATCTTTTTTCTAACATGGAAGAGGATGAGGCAGATCCAAACATTTGGTGGGTTATTATTTCGACAGGAAGCATTATTATCATGACATTATCCTATGTTGGCTGGAGAAAGTATCAAGGTGACAAGAATATGAAAAAAGACCGTTCGAGAGATTTAAAGGATTGATCTAAGAGTTAAAAAAAGCAATGTCCAAAAGTGGACATTGCTTTTTTAGTGTTATTATTGATTTTATAGCCAATTTGATTGGAGCGGAAGGCGCGAAGACTCCTGCGGGAGACCTCCCCGCAGGCGCGTAGCGCCGAGGAGGCTCCCCGGACCGCCCGCGGATAGCGAAGAGCCTGGAGCGGAAATCAACAGCCAAGTATAGAGCCCTAGAACCTTTAACACACAGCCTAGTCTACTAAAGGCATTTTATTTTCATCGAGTGTGAAACCTTCTCCATGGACATCATGGACAATCGTGATGGAGACAAATGCATGGGGATCAACGGAAGTAATGACATTTTTTAAACGGACTATTTCATTTTTTGCGACAACACAATATAAGACTTCACGCTCACTTTTAGTGTAAGAGCCGTATCCCTTTAGGACTGTTACTCCTCGGTCCATTTCTTCCATAATCTTAGCGGCAATTTGCTCGTTCTTTTCCGAAATAATCATAGCTCCTCGCGCTGAATAAGCACCTTCTAACATGAAATCAATTACTCTAGCACCAATAAACACAGCTACGAGTGTGTACATTGCTTGTTTATAATTTAAGTATGTTACCAAAGATAAAGCGATAACACATGCATCAAACAAGAACATTGTTTTTCCCATATTCCAGCCTGCATATTTTTGGACAAGCCTAGCAATAATATCGACTCCACCTGTAGTTCCTCCATAACGGAAGATCACGCCTAAACCAATGCCTGTAAAAACTCCTGCAAATAATGCAGCTAATGTTAAATCACTTTGAAGTGGCATATCAATGGAATAGCGTTGAAATATCCATAAAAAAATGGACACCCCGACTGTCCCTAATATGGTATATAAAAATGTATTACGTCCTAACAATTTCCACCCTATAAAAAAAAGTGGAATATTTAAGAATAGATTTGAATAGGATGGATCCCATTTAAACAAGAAATAAAATAGGAGTGCGATGCCTGTGAAGCCGCCTTCTGCCAGTTTGTTTTGCATATTAAAATTGACAAGGCCAAACGACATTATCGCTGCTCCCAGTAGGATAAATAATATGTTTTTTACTTTAAGACCATGTAACATTAATAACCCCCCTCTACCATAAATTTTCTTATATGGCGGTTTTTATTATATCGAATAAAAAATGTTAGAGCAATGAGTAGAGAAAAAGAGGGTAATATATATGAAAACATTTGTAAATCGGCGTTAATTTAGCTAACATAAACAATAGAATAAGGATATGAACATAATTATCAGTCTTATTGATGAGGTGAAATATATGGCCAAAGAAAAGACGATGAAAGACCTTCAGCAAGAAGTAGATTTGTACATTAGTCAATTTAAAGAGGGGTATTTCAGTCCGCTTGCGATGCTAGCAAGACTTACAGAGGAACTAGGGGAATTTGCTAGAGAAGTAAACCATTATTATGGTGAGAAACCCAAAAAAACAAGTGAAACTGAAAAAGCCATCGAAGAAGAACTTGGTGATCTTTTATTTGTATTAATTTGTTTTGCTAACTCTTTAAATATCAGCTTAGAAGATGCACATAATTATGTAATGGAAAAATTTAAGACAAGAGACCAAAATCGGTGGACAAGAATTAATGAAGAAAAAATGGAGTGAACTTTATGGAACAAATTAAAATTATCATCGCTGGTCCCCGCGGCCGAATGGGCAGTGAAGCAGTGAAGTTAGTAACGAATATTGATCATTTTGAACTTTTAGCTGTTGTGGATCATAAATATGATGGAATGATGCTTAGCGACTTGGAAGGCTTTCATTCAATACATAACGTACCCGTTTATGCAAATATCGAAACATGCCTGCAAAATGTCCATGCGGATGTCTTGATTGATCTAACCACACCTGAGGTGGGCATGCATCACGCAAAAACTGCACTTACAAACAATGTTCGACCGGTGGTTGGAACAACAGGTTTTACTGCAAGCGATTTAGAGGAATTAGAACATATTTGTCATGAGAAAAAACTGGGATGTATTATTGCTCCGAATTTTGCCATTGGTGCTGTGTTAATGATGAAATTCTCACAAATGGCTGCGAAATATTTTAACGATATAGAAATTATTGAATTGCATCACGATCAAAAACTGGATGCTCCTTCAGGAACAGCTGTAAAAACAGCAGAAATGATTTCTGCAGTTCGTGAGGAAAAAAATCAGGGGCACCCAAATGAAAAAGAAACGATTCAAGGTGCGCGGGGTGCAACGTTCGATGGAATGCATATTCACTCGGTACGCTTACCTGGACTTGTTGCCCACCAACAGGTGTTATTTGGATCTGATGGTCAGACTCTAACAATAAGGCATGATTCATACCATCGCGGCTCTTTTATGTCGGGTGTAAAAGTGGCAGTAGAATCTGTAATGACACATAATACTTTTGTTTATGGACTAGAAAATATTTTAGAATAGGGAGTAAATATATGAATATCGCCTTAATAGCTCATGATAAAAAGAAAAATGATTTGGTTCAATTCGCGACTGCTTATCAAAATATATTTTCGAAGCATACATTATTCGCGACTGGGACAACTGGACAGCGAATTAGTGAGGCAACGGGTCTAAGTATAACTCGTTTTCAATCTGGACCCCTTGGTGGTGACCAGCAAATCGGAGCATTGATTGCCCAAAATAAAATGGATGCTGTTTTCTTCTTCCGTGACCCATTAACATCACAGCCACATGAACCAGATGTAACAGCATTGGTTAGACTATGTGATGTATACTCGATTCCACTTGCTACTAATATGGGAACTGCAGAATTATTAATAAGAGGCCTAGAACTGGGGCTTATTGAGTGGAGAAATCTAAATAAAGAGAATGGTGGAATCAATGTTTAATCAGCACCTTCATGTCCTTGCTTTTGGAGCACATGCGGACGATGTCGAGATTGGCATGGCTGGAACGATTGCTAAATTGACCTCCCAAGGGAAACAAGTTGGTATCTGTGACTTAACAGATGCCGACCTTTCTTCAAATGGGAATGTACCCCTAAGAAAAGAGGAGGCGGCAAAGGCTGCAGGGATACTAAACGTCTCTATGCGTACATCATTCGGTTTTCCAGATAGAGGATTATTTCTTAAAGACGAATACATAAGAGAGATTGCAAGGATTATTAGAACATACAAGCCTCAGATTGTGTTTGCACCTTATTTTGAAGACCGCCATCCTGACCATGGTCATTGTGCTAGTTTAGTGGAGGAAGCTGTTTTTTCATCTGCCATAAGAAAATATGTAACAGAAGGTAATGAACCTGCACATCGGGTGGAGAGAGTTTATTTTTATATGATTAATGGTTTTCATAAACCAGATTTTACTATTGATATTACTCAATATATGGATAAAAAACTCCAAGCATTGAGGGAGTACAAAAGCCAATTCGAGCAAACAGAAGAAAGCTATAGTACTCCGCTTGTAAATGGTTATATTGAAACAGTTGAGTCAAGGGAAAGAATGTTTGGTAAGTTGGTTGGTGTTACATTTGCTGAAGGGTTCAAAACGAAAGTTCCAATCCTTTTGAATCGTGATTTGATAGGAGAATAAACATGAGGAAACTTAAAATTGGTATTACTTGCTATCCGACAGTAGGTGGTTCAGGTGTAGTAGCAACGGAATTAGGGAAAATGCTCGCTGAAAAGGGACATGAAATTCATTTCATCTCATCAAGTATTCCATTTAGATTAAATAAAATGTACCATAATATCTATTATCATCAGGTTGAAGTGAATCAATATTCTGTATTTCAGTACCCACCTTACGATATTGCCTTAGCAAGTAAAATGGCGGAAGTGGCTAATCGGGAAAAATTAGATCTGCTCCACGTCCACTATGCTATTCCTCACGCTGTATGTGCAATACTAGCAAAGCAAATGAGCCATCGAGATATTAAAATTGTCACGACATTACATGGTACCGATATAACGGTTTTGGGTTACGATCCTTCTTTGACAGATGCGATTAAATTTGGAATTGAAAAATCGGATGTGGTAACAGCAGTTTCCAAAGCTCTAGTGGACCAGACCTATGAGTTGATCAATCCAGATAAACAAATTGAAACAGTGTATAACTTTATTGATGACCGCATTTATAAAAAAAGTGATGCACGTGCTTTAAAGTCAGAATTTGAAATAAAAGAAGATGAAAAAGTAATTATTCACGTTTCCAATTTCCGTCCAGTAAAACGGGTACAAGATGTAGTAAAGTCCTTTGCAAAGATTGCATCTGTAATGCCAGCCAAGCTACTATTGGTCGGTGATGGCCCTGAAATGACCATCATCTGTAAACTTGTCAGAGAGTTTGGACTAGAAGATCAAGTCATTTTCTTAGGTAAACAAGAGAGCCTGGAGGAATTGTATTCCATCAGTGATTTAATGCTGTTATTATCGGAAAAGGAAAGCTTTGGACTTGTTGCATTAGAGGCAATGGCATGTGGAGTTCCTTGTGTCGGTACGAATGTTGGTGGTGTACCAGAAGTTATTAATCATGGAATGAATGGATTTATTTGTGAAGTAGGCGACATCGACGATATCTCTAATAAGTCATTAGCTATTTTAGTTGATCAGAACCTTCATCAGCAATTTTCCAAACAATCTGTGGAGACAGCAAAAACTAAATTTAAGGCTGACCAAATTGTTGAACAATATGAACAAATATATTTTAATTTACTGAATTAAGGTGAAGTAAAATGATTGACCCATTTTTAGCAGCAAGTCCTGTATTAAAAAAGCTGGAGGATGCTGGCTTTGAAGCCTATTTTGTTGGTGGATCCGTTAGAGATTATCTGTTAAAACGAGAGATTAATGACGTTGATATTGCAACAAGCGCAACCCCCGAAGAAGTGAAAAGGATTTTTCCGAAAACAGTGGATATTGGAATCGAACATGGAACAGTTCTCGTTCTTGTTAATAATGGAGGATATGAAATTACCACCTTTAGAACCGAATCAGACTATCAAGATTATCGAAGACCCAAAGAGGTTACCTTTATCCGCAACTTAAAAGAGGATTTACAGCGCAGAGATTTTACAATGAATGCTATCGCGATGGACAGAAATAGAAAATTAATTGACCCATTTAATGGATTTATAGCCATTCAAGATAGAATAATTCAAACAGTTGGAAGTCCGAATGACCGCTTCCAAGAAGACGCCTTAAGAATGATGAGAGCAGTAAGGTTTGTAAGTCAACTCTCTTTTCAAATCGAAAGCGGTACGGTTCAAGCATTAGCAAAGCTTGTTCACTTGCTTGATAACATTGCTGTAGAGAGAAAAAGGGCGGAGTTTGAGAAACTCTTAATTGGTAAAAATAAGACTAAAGCGTTGAGTATTCTCCTTGAAGCAAATATTTATTCTTATTTACCAGGTTTGAAGGGAAAAAGGCAGCAATTAGAGGAGTTACGTGGTTTTAACAGTGGGAATCTTAATAAAAGTGAAATGTGGTCACTCTTAATTTTCTGTATAAATTTAAAAGAAAAAGAGATAGAGTTATTTTTAAAAGAGTGGCGGCTTGCACTTAAGGAAATAAGAGAGATTCAACAAGTTGTTCATTTCCTTACAAAAAGACTTGAACAAGATTGGTCCATATATGACCTATACTCTGCTGGTCATGATCATATCCTATCAACGGAAAAGCTCTACCATGTTATTAATGGGATCAACGAAGTTCAATCGATTGAACATTGGATTAAGCTGTATGAAACCCTGCCGATAAAAGACCGTTCAGAAATGAATGTGACTGGAAATGACGTAATGGATTGGTTCAATAAAAGAGGTGGACCATGGCTTAAGGAGACGCTTTTAACCATCGAAGAAAATATCCTAGCCGGAAATCTAGATAACGACAAAGAAAAGATCAAGGAGTGGCTAATGAAGTGCAATCAGAAATAAGAAAAGAATTACTTGATGCCTTTACAACTGCAGGTGACACCTTTTTATCAGGGCAGCATCTAGCAGAACTCATTGGCTGCTCAAGGACGGCAGTATGGAAGCATATTGAGGAATTAAGGAAGGAAGGATTTGAATTAGAAGCCGTTAGAAACAAAGGTTACCGGATTCTAAAAACTCCTGAAAAAGTGACTGCAGATGAGGTAAGGCTTGGCTTAACCACAAACTTTATAGGGAGAAATATCCATTATGTAGAAAGTGTGGAGTCTACCCAAAAGCTTGCCCATCACTTTGCTTCAGAAGATGCCCCTGAAGGCACGGTCATCATCGCTGAAGAGCAGTTGTCAGGCAGGGGTAGAATGGCCCGAAAATGGCATTCGCCAAAATATACAGGTATATGGATGAGTATGATTATACGTCCGAATATACCCCTAAGCAATGCGCCACAATTGACATTGCTCGCAGCAGTTGCGATTGTTCAAGCCATTGAAGAAATGACTGACCTTATTCCCGAAATAAAATGGCCGAATGATATTCTTATTAACGGAAAGAAAGTAACGGGAATATTAACGGAGTTACAAGCGGAGGCCGACCTTATTCATTCAATTATCATAGGAATTGGTATAAATGTGAATCAGAAGAAAGAAGATTTCCCCTTAGAACTTCAAGAAATAGCTACTTCCCTATTTATCGAAGATGGAGAAACTGTCTCGAGAGCAGAGTTAATTAGATCTATTTTCAAACACTTTGAAAAATTATATACGCTGTATCTAGAACAAGGATTTCTTCCAATAAAGCTTTTATGGGAGGGGTATGCCGGCAGTATCGGTAAATACATAAAAGCTAGAACACTTACGAATACGATTGAAGGAAAAGCACTAGGAATAACCAATGATGGAGTGCTGCAGTTAGAAGATTTGACCGGTACGATTCATCATATCTATTCTGCGGATATTGAGTTTTAAAAGCTTGAACTTTTCGTAGAATTTGTTATAATTCTATTCAATGGGCAGTATCCACTGAGAACTGCACCTTTACGAAACTAACAATTAAAAAGGTTTCTGCCTAGATCCGTGTAGCGGACCGGGACAGAGGGATGAAGCATGTTAAAAGTGTAACTGGGATCCTCTGCCTTCAGAAGGATCTTTTTATTTGCTCTTTTAAAATCTTTTTATCCCCTCTCCCATATAAAAGGAGGGAAAATTGATGAAGCAAACAACAGATTTCTTGAAAATGAAGGAAAATAATGAAAAAATCGTTATGTTAACCGCGTATGATTACCCTTCGGCTAAGCAAGCTGAAGAGGGCGGAGTTGACGTTATATTGGTGGGAGACTCTCTTGGGATGGTAGTCCTTGGTTATGACTCAACCATACCAGTAACGCTTGACGACATGATCCATCATACAAAAGCTGTAAAACGTGGAGCAAAAGATACCTTTATTCTCGCTGATATGCCTTTTCTAACTTACCATTTATCCGTTCGGGATACATTATTAAATGCTGCCAGACTAATACAAGAAACGGGTGCACATGCGGTTAAACTAGAAGGTGCAGATGATGTTATTGAAAAAATTACTGCTTTAACTAGAGCCGGTATTCCTGTTTGTGCCCATTTGGGGTTAACCCCTCAATCTGTAGGTGTATTAGGTGGATACAAAGTGCAAGGGAAAGATGCCCAAGCAGCAAGGAAATTGCTCCAAGATGCAAAGAAGTGCGAAGAAGCCGGTGCCTTTGCTATCGTTCTTGAATGTGTCCCAAAACAACTGGCCGAGGAAGTTACCCAAATGATTTCTATTCCAGTTATTGGTATTGGAGCCGGGGTTGCGGTCGATGGTCAAGTTCTCGTTTATCATGATATTCTAGGCTATGGCGTAAATCGCGTACCGAAGTTCGTCAAACAATATCATGCTGTCAATCCATTTATGATTGAATCAATTCAAGCCTATGCAGCTGACGTTAAAAATGAACGGTTTCCTGAAGAAAAACATTCTTTCACAATGAAGGAACAGGAACTGAAAGGGCTTTATGGAGGTACGAAATGAAGGTTATTACAACCATTAAGGAAATGCAGTCAATCATAAATAAGCATAAGCTCTCAGAAAAATCGATTGGCTTTGTACCAACGATGGGATTTCTGCATGAAGGTCATTTAACACTTTTAAATAAAGCAAGACAAGATAATGATATCGTTGTCCTAAGCATTTTTGTTAACCCATTACAGTTTGGACCAAAAGAGGATTATGCTGAATACCCGCGTGATTTTGATCGTGATCGCGCCTTGGCTGAAAGTGAAATGATCGATTTTCTCTTCCATCCATCCGTTGAGGAAATGTATCCAAACGAACCTTCAGTTAAAGTTAACGTCCGTGATCGCACGGATGTTTTATGTGGGAAATCCCGCCCAGGCCATTTTGATGGCGTTGCTACAGTAATAACAAAGCTCTTTAACATTATCATGCCAACAAGAGCATATTTTGGAAAAAAAGATGCCCAGCAGGTGGCAGTTCTTGAGGGGTTAGTTTCTGATTTTAATATTCCTGTGGAACTTATTGCAGTCGATATCGTTCGTGAAAATGACGGACTTGCTAAGAGTTCTCGGAATGTTAATCTTCTGCCAAAGGAAAGACAAGAAGCTCCTGTACTGTATCACAGCCTTCAAGCTGCAGTGGCAGCAATTAATGAAGGTGAGCGGAACCCAGCGAAATTAATTAGTATGATTAGTGAAATGATTACCAATGAATCAACAGGTACAATTGATTATGTCCAAATCTACTCCTATCCACAATTAAAGCAACTGGAAAAATTAGAGGGTACAATTATTATTGCACTGGCTGTAAAATTTACGAAGGTACGATTAATAGACAATTACATTACGAATATAGATTGATAGAAAAAAGAGAACGGGGGAGGAATATAATGTTTCGCAACATGATGAACGGAAAAATCCATCGAGCAACTGTTACAGAGGCTAATCTAAATTATGTAGGCAGTATCACGATTGATGAAGACTTATTAGATGCAGTTGGAATGATTGCAAATGAAAAGGTGCAAATTGTTAACAATAACAATGGTGCGCGTCTAGAGACCTATATAATTCCTGGCGAGAGAGGCAGTGGTGTCATTTGTTTAAATGGTGCAGCTGCCCGCTTGGTTCAAAAAGGTGATATCGTTATTATCATTTCCTACGCCCTTATTGCTGAAGAAAAGGTAGCAGCACATAAACCAAAAGTAGCGATCATGGATGAAGACAATCGGATTAAAGAACTAATCAATGCAGAACCAGCCCTAACCATCATGTAATCCCCAATTTCGGGGATTTTTCTTTTTTATGGACAGTTTAATATAATAAATATACGCTTAGTTAAAGCTCTTAGTTAATTTGGCACCCTGTTGATTGGAGCGGAAATCAACAGGCAAGTTTAACATAACCTAAAAATAAAAAAGATCGTAAAGATAATGGTAGAATGGGAAGCATCCTAGTAGTGTTTACTTTTTCTTTTGAAGATAATGTGATACCGTTTTAATGAACGAAGGTTTGGGGTGTTAATGAAATGATAAATAAATTCGTCGTAATTGATTTGGAAACAACGGGAAACATTCCAAAAAAGGGTGACAAAATCATCCAATTTGCTGCTGTGGTCATTGAAAATGGAAAAATCACAGAAAAATTTTCCTCATTAATAAATCCGAAAAAATCCATTCCAATATTTATTGAAGAATTGACCGGCTTAAATGATGACATGGTGAAGGATGCTCCCCTATTTTCGGAAATAGCAGAAAAGGTCATGACTTTACTGGATGGGGCTTATTTTGTTGCACATAATGTTTTATTTGACTTGTCTTTTCTTCAGGAAGAATTAATCCAATCAGGTCAGGAAGGGTTCTTTGGCCCTGTTCTTGATACGGTGGAAATGGCAAGAATACTTTATCCGACAGCTGATGGTTATAAGTTATCGGATTTAGCAGAGAAAGAAAATCTTAATCATGATCGCCCCCACCAAGCTGATAGTGATGCACAGGTAACTGCTGAGCTTTTCTTAATTCTTTTAGATCGTTTGACATCCTTACCTAGAGTAACGCTAAAACAGCTTGCACATCTTTCTGGCGGTCTCAAAAGTGATCTACAGCAGTTTCTTGATGAAATACTCGTAAACAAAGATGACACGATTGAACAATTTTCGGAGTCATTCGAGATTTTTAAGGGGATAGCCTTAAAAAGGCTTCCTGAGCAGTCAGGAAAGATGAATAAAGGTAAAGAATATAATTATCCTGCAAGTGAGGATGAAAAAACCGAGTTAGTAAAACAAGCCTTTGCAGCCTTTGAGAAGAGGACAGGCCAATTTACCATGATGGATACTGTGTATCAATCCTTTCAAAATGAAAACCATACATTGATTGAAGCTGGAACCGGTGTCGGAAAATCACTTGGGTACCTGCTGCCGATTGCCTACTTTTCAAGGCAGAAAGAGCTTCCTATTGTAGTGAGCACGCATACCATTCAATTACAAGAACAAATTCTAAAAAATGAAATCCCAATCTTAGATAAAATTTTGCCCTTTAAGCTTAATTCTGTGCTCCTCAAGGGGAGGAATCATTATATTAGTTTAGAAAAGTTTAATCAGACACTTGCAGATGATAATGATAATTACGATACAGGGTTAACCAAAATGCAAATTCTTGTTTGGCTGATTGAAACAGAAACAGGGGATCGGGATGAGTTAAACCTATCAAGCGGCGGGCAAATATTCTGGAATAAAATTAAGAACGAACCCGCTATGTTTATGCAGAACCAAGCTTGGCAAGAAAGAGATTTTTATTTGAAGGCCAAAAGAAATGTGCAAACTGCCGATATTATTATTACCAATCACTCTTTGCTATTAAGTGATATTAAAGGAGAAGGCACAATTTTGCCCGATTTTTCTTTCGCTATCATTGATGAAGGACATCATTTTGAAAAAGTAGCAAGTCAGTTTTTTGGTCATACATTAGATTACTTATCCACCCGGCTCTTATTGGGGCAATTTGGTGTTTTAGAACAAAAACAGCTTTTTTATGAATTGGAGAAGCTAGTTGATTCTATACCAAGGAAACCTGAAGTGATGACACCTGCAACTAAGTTAAATCAAATAAATGTTGACCTTGCTTTTGAAACAGACGAATTTTTTCAATTGATTGCTATTTTTGCAAAAGCCAAGCTTACAAATAAAAGAGGAATTAACCGTGCCAAGGTGCGCTTTTCTCTTCAAGACGAGGTAAAAGAAAAAAAGGCACTTGTCCACAGTGCAGAAAGGTTTGCCTTTTTACTTAAGGATCTTCATTCAGTCATTATTGAACGACTCGAATGGATCAAAAGGGAAAGTAATTCGTTAACACGTTCCCAAGAAAATAAAATGGAAGAAATTCAATCCTTTCTAAATGATCTATCGGAATTAAGGGACACGGTTATTCATTCCTTTATTAAAAAAACGAACGATGTCAAATGGATTGAAATAGATATTCGTTCACCGCAAAATGTTACAACCTTTATAGCTCAGCCAGCATCTGTGGCCGACCAACTTAATGCACAATTTTTTCAACTTAAAAAAGCGGTAGTGATCACTTCTGCTACTTTGACTGTGAATAAATCATTTGACTATATCATGAAGGAAATTGGACTTGATACAGTTTCAACGATACAGTTGAACATTCCTTCGCCATTTGAATATAATCAACAGGTTCAACTCTTAATACCAGAAGACCTACCAGAAATAAACACGGTATCGTTAGAAGATTATGTCATTTCAATTACTGAGCATATCATCACAATTGCAGAGGCAACAAAAGGAAGAATGCTGCTTCTATTTACCGCCTATGACATGCTAAAGAAAACTTATGAACTAATTAAAGAAAGTGGTTTTTTGCATGACTATGCAATGATTGCCCAAGGGATAACCAGTGGCAGCCGAACTAGGCTTACTAGAAATTTCCAGAGGTATGATAAGGCATTATTGCTAGGGACAAGTAGTTTCTGGGAAGGGGTAGATATACCTGGTGAGGACTTATCCTGCCTTGTAATTGTTAGGCTCCCATTTAGCCCCCCTGATGAACCTTTAACAGAGGCAAAATGTCAGTTAATCGAAAAACGCGGGGGTAATGCTTTTTCTGAATACTCACTACCAGAAGCGGTCCTTAGATTTAAACAAGGATTTGGTCGGTTAATTCGTACGGAAAATGACCGTGGAATTATTGTGGTTTTTGATAAAAGAATTGTAACGACCAAGTATGGGAAGGCCTTTTTGAAATCAATTCCCAATGTTCCCATAAAAAAGGGTAAGATGGATGATTTAGCTGAAATTATTGACTCTTGGTTATAATAAATCAGTTGGACCAATTATTTGATATTCTGGATAATATTTGGTAAAAAAACACATCCTATATTATGGGAGGTGTGTCATGAGAACCTTACTATTAATAATGGCCATATTCATTCAATCGACACTCATGGTAGAGGCATCAAAGACGACTACTTTAAATAATATTGAAAACATTGATTTAAATATTAAGGATCATGAAGTTGCTGTTACTTTTTTAGGCCTGTCAGAAGGTGATTCAACCCTTATTCAAGGCTCAAATGGTGAAAATATCTTGGTAAATGCCGGTGGGAAAAAGACGGATGCAGAATTGGAAGGATGGCTTTATCTTTACGATGTGAAGAAAATTTCGAAGCTAATTTTTACAAAGAACGAACTAGAGCTTTCAGAAAAACAAATGAATAGGCTAATAACGAAGTATAGTATTAAAGAAATTATCACAACACCGGAGTTATCTACCCAAATAACAAATAAACTAAGCTTACCAAATAAACCTGCAGTCGTCACCTGGGGTGAGGGCACAAAAAAAACCATTCTTCCGGAATTGACTGCAGTGGTCGAATTTGTTGGAAATGAACCCAATGAGGGCATGGATTTGACACTGGATTTTTTTAATCACCGCATTTTCCTTATGACTTCATTTACACCACATGCGGAGGAAACCTTGATGAAGAAGAATTTGGAGAATATTAATGTTTTTAAGATTCCTAATTGTGCAATGGATGACTCTTTATCTGAAAAATTAATCCAGTATTTAAATCCGCAAATTTCGATTCTATTTGCACCAGAAGAAGAGGAGCATGACCCTGACATTCTTGTCGATCTCCATGAAACTTGGTCAGAAATCTATACTACCAAAAAACATGGTACCGTCACGATAAAATTCACTAATTCAAACTATGAAGTAATAACGATCCCTGTCGAAGAGGATAACTAAGAAAAAATTAGAAAAATTCATATAATCACAGACCCGCTTTTTGCTTCCACCTGTTATAATAATGGTTGAGATTTATCAATTATTGTAGAGAAATAGGCAAATATTGGAGGGAAAAGGATGGAAAGTAAAATTGAAGTGTTATCAACAGTAAAAATCCAGCACAGTCCGGATTTGTATAAAATTGTTGATGCCCTTAATCGAACCTTGAAGCAAAAAGATCTTATGTTTGGACTGGCACTTGATCAAGAAGATAAAAATACAGCGATTTTTACCATTTATCGTACATAAAGAAGTGAGTGCTTAATGAAAAAGTGGATTATATTTATAGTAATATTTATAGTAGTGATTTTTGGTTTATTAATAAAAGTGTATTTCACGTCTGTGGATCCTGTTAAAGTTGCAGAGAAAAAAGCGGTTGCACTAGCCAACAAGGAAATATCTATAAAAGAAGTTGAGGATTTTCATATATATAATGGCATAGAAACTGTTAATGTCATTGAGGGAAAAAATAATAAAGGTGAAAAAATCATCGTTTGGATTCCTGAAAAAAGTAAAAAAGTTTACGTGAAAAAGGCAAAGGATGGGTTATCGAAAGAAGAAGCCATTCAGAAACTTTTACAAGAAAAAAGTCCTAAAAAGGTTATTTCAGTGCGACTTGGCATGGAAAAAAATATCCCCTTGTGGGAAATATATTATCGTTCTAATAATAATTTAATAAATTATTACTATGTTCACTTTGACACAGGTGAATGGCTAAAGAAAATCGAAAACCTATAGATGTGATGGAGAATGGAGGAAATATTTATGGTAGTGGAATTAGCAAATCGAGTGAAGGCACTTACACCTTCAACAACATTAGCAATTACTGCAAAAGCAAAGGAATTAAAGGAACAAGGGGAAGACGTTATCGGTTTGGGAGCAGGTGAACCTGACTTTAATACTCCACAATATATTTTAGATGCTGCGTCACAATCCATGATTGAAGGGCATACGAAGTATACCCCATCAGCAGGCTTACCTGCATTAAAAAAAGCAATTATTAGGAAATTTGAAGCGGACCAAGGGTTAACATATAAACTGAATGAAATCATTGTAGGAAATGGAGCTAAACACGTTCTTTATACATTATTTCAAGTCCTATTAAATGATGGTGATGAGGTTATAATCCCTACTCCATATTGGGTCAGCTATCCAGAGCAAGTCAAATTAGCAGGCGGCGTTCCTGTGTATATCGAAGGATTAGAGCAAAATCAATTTAAAGTAACCCCAGAACAATTAAAGAGCGGCATTACGAAAAATACAAAAGCTGTTATTATTAATTCACCTAGCAATCCAACGGGTGTGTTGTATACAGCAGAAGAACTTTATGAGTTAGGAAAAGTTTGTCTTGAGGAAAATATTCTCATTGTTTCAGATGAAATTTATGAAAAGCTAGTTTATGGGGAAAATAAACATGTTTCGATCGCACAACTTTCTCCTGAACTTAAAGACCAAACCATTGTAATTAATGGAGTTTCTAAATCACATTCGATGACAGGTTGGAGAATCGGGTACGCGGCTGGAAATAAAGTAATTATTGAGGCGATGACAAACCTCGCAAGCCATAGTACATCTAATCCGACAACTACAGCCCAGTATGCAGCAATCGCTGCTTACAATGGCTCTCAACAGCCAGTAGAAGATATGCGCCAGGCATTTGAAAAAAGATTATCAATTATTTTTGATAAACTAGTAGCGATTCCCGGAGTAACATGTGTGAAACCGCAAGGAGCATTTTACCTTTATCCAAATGTAAAGAAAGCTGCTGAATTGACAGGATATCAAAATGTTGATGCTTTTGTTGAAGCCTTGCTGGTCGATGCTAAGGTCGCTGTTATCCCTGGTTCAGGATTTGGGACTCCTGATAACATTCGACTTTCCTATGCAACTTCTTTAGAATTATTGGAAAAAGCAGTGGAGAGAATCCACCAATTTGTTACATCCAAATCAAGCATTGTCAATAATTAAAAGCGTAAAAGTCTGCTAAAGCCTGCAGGCTTTTTGCTTTTAGTTACCAAAGATGGATGCCTAAATCTCTTACTCCGATAATTTGTTCGTGGTATACTTAACTGGAGGTGTCCAAATGATGAAAACAAACTTTTTAGCATGGATTCAAGAAGGTAATATCACCGTTCCAACATTATTATTTTCTGAATACCGCAGTCTAAATTTAAATGAATATGAACTAGTTCTTTTATTAAATATACTAACCTTTTTAGAAAAAGGGCATGAATTTCCTACACCAGATGAGTTATCGGCACGAATGACGGTATCCATTTCGGAATGTAATGAAATGCTTAGAAAGTTGATCCAAAGAGGTTTTATCGAAATTACCGATGAATATACGAATGAAGGCATCCGATATGAAAAGTATTCTGTCATCCCTTTATGGGAAAGACTTGTCGAACATTTCTTGAAAAATAATAAAAATAACAAGGAAACTGATAAGAAGGCTGACGAAACCGACCTTTATACTTGTTTTGAGAAGGAATTTGGCCGACCGTTATCTCCATTTGAATGTGAATCCCTAGCCATGTGGATGGATGATGATCATCACGACCCAATTATTATCAAAGCAGCCTTACGGGAAGCTGTAATGTCTGGAAAATTAAACTTCCGGTATATTGATAGAATTCTTTTTGAGTGGAAGAAAAATGGGATAAAAACGATAGAGCAAGCGAAAACCCATGGACTTAAATTTCGTCAAAAGCAAACACCTAAAGGAACTGTGAAGGGTGAAACACATCAACCGACTGTGCCCTTTTACAATTGGTTAGAACAATAGTCTTGATTAACGAGGGAGTTATCTCTCGTTTTATTCATTTTAATAGTAGTAGGTGATTGTAATGTTGAATAATACCCAAATCCGTTATTGTCTTGATCAAATGGGTGTGATGTTTCCAGAGGCCCACTGTGAATTAAATCATTCAAATCCATTCGAACTAGTCATTGCTGTGGCCTTATCGGCACAATGTACCGATGTGCTCGTAAATAAAGTGACTAAATCGTTATTTGAAAAATACAAAACACCTGAGGATTATCTTGAGGTTTCACTAGAAGAATTACAAAACGATATTCGTTCGATTGGCCTTTACCGAAATAAAGCTAAAAACATTCAAAGCCTTTCCCGAATGGTATTAGAAGAGTATAAAGGTGAAATCCCAATGGATCGTGATGAGTTAACAAAGCTCCCTGGTGTGGGCAGGAAAACAGCAAATGTAGTTGTGTCCGTTGCTTTTAATGTACCTGCTATAGCAGTAGATACTCACGTTGAAAGAGTGAGTAAGCGGCTAGGGATTTGCCGTTGGAAGGATTCTGTACTCGAAGTGGAAAAAACATTAATGAGGAAGATTCCAAAAGACGAATGGTCAGTTACACATCATCGTTTGATATTTTTCGGCCGCTATCATTGTAAAGCCCAAAATCCACAATGTCCAAGCTGCCCACTAGTAGAGCTATGTAGGGAGGGCAAAAAGCGGATGAAAGGTAAGGTTTCTATCAATGGATAAAAAGGTTGAGAACATTTCCGGCCTACTGAAGGAATGGGAAAATAGTAAGGTCCAACTCGAAGCACTATTTCGTGAACGAGATTATGAAAACGCAAAAGTGCTGATGGAAAAAGGAATTTTACTATTTATTCAGTTCTTGGCTTGGTCAAATGAAGTGCCTGCAACTCTGGATGAACCTTTTAACTCTAATAAATTTGAGTTTAAACCTGTCAATGTGGAAGAACGGTTAGGGTTTATCATGTCTAGACCAAATCTATATCATTCCTATCGCCAGTTATCAGAGTTAATGGTGGAGCAAGAAAAGCTGTATTCGAAAAGAAGTATACTAAAAAAAGCGTCTAAACCTAAAGGTTAGACGCTTTTTTACTATTCATTTTAGTTAGGGTAATGTTGTAGGTGTACCTGAATTTGCTCCATCTACTGTCCCATTGTCGACTGGGGTATCTGGTGGAGTAGTAACGCCGTCATCTTGGTTGTCAGTTCCTGTGCCATTACCCGTACCGTTACCATCGCCAGTACCAGTACCAGTACCATTTCCATTTCCATTTCCATTTCCATTTCCATTTCCATTTCCATTGCCGTTACCGGTCCCATTCCCATTCCCATTGTTTCCATTGCCGTTACCGTTACCAGGATTAGTACCATTGCCAGGATTGGTATTACCTGGGTTTTCTTCTTGAATAGGTAGTGGTATGTCAATAGATGCCGTTGCTGGGTCACTTGTTCGATCACCACTGATTGCCACAATCGTGAAAGAATATTTAGTACCAGGTACCGCAGGTATGTTTAAAGATGTTCCTGCTTGATTATATTGCTTTTGACCAGTCCCGCTATTTACCGTTACAGCGAAAGTAACATTTGCCTCGTTGGAATTATTGTAATCCCATGTTAAGTTAATATTTTTATTTACTTCATCATATTTGGCATTTAGTTTTTTCGGAGCATTCAGCTTGTCATACCTTTGGGAGACACGTTTTGGTGCATGTCCCTTCACAGCATACTCAGTAATAACTTGACTTCCAGGGGTATATTTACTTGCCAATACCGGCGGCATCGAGCCTCTTTCAATACTTACTCTTTGAACGCTGTTTGGCATTGTAAAGTCAGGTGTATCGATATCCTTTGATACATGTTCCATTAAGTTTTTAAAAATTAATTGGGCTAAACGTTGATTATTTCCGACCGCGTTGATGGGTGTACTTCGGTTTTTGTATCCTGTCCAAATAGACGCAGTGTAATTAGTTGTATATCCAGTAAACCAGGCATCAGGAACGGACCTGCTGCTCGGAATACCCCATTTTTGTATTTCCTCATCAGTATAATTCGTTGTACCGGTTTTACCGGCGATTGGAAGTCCGGGAACTTTCGCCCTTGTTCCTGTCCCTGGAGATAAGAGGACACTTTTTAACATATCGGTAATCATAAAAGCGGTCGAATCTTTCATTACCACTTTTGGTTCAGGTTCCGTGCTAATAAAGGTTCCATCACGCAACTTGATTTTTCTAATAGCATGTGGTTTTGTATAAATGCCATTATTGCCAAAGGCGCTATAGGCACCAGCCATTTCAAGTGGGGAAACCCCCGTTTTAAAACCGCCAATTGCGTAGGATTCAAAAATTTCTTTTAAAGGAATACCTAAACCAATTGCAAAGTCTTTGGCTTTATCAAGACCAACTTGCTGTAGAGCCTGAACCGCTGGTGAGTTTCGTGATAATTGCAGTGCTGTTCTAATCGTCATCGGTCCTTTATAGCTTTGGTCCCAGTTCCCAAACTTTTTCCCGGATGAATAGGTTATTGGTTTATCCTCAATCATTTCAAAAGTTCCCCAATTTAAATATTCAATCGCGGGAGCATAATCAAGCACAGGCTTGATTGTTGAACCTGGTTGACGTTGTGTATCGATGGCATAGTTAAACCCACGTTTTACTTTTTGGTTCCTTCCGCCTCCAATTGCCCGAATTTCTCCAGTTTTTGTATCAAGGAGAGCAACCCCAGCTTGGAATTCATCATCTGGATAATCAATAATGTCTGATTTATTAAGAATGTCTTCTACATATGATTGCGCATCTGGATCCAGAGTCGTATGGATCGTTAAACCATCTGTAAAGATATCAAAATCAGACGTTTCTTTCACTTCATCAATAACAGCATCAACAAAGGAATCAAATGGTTTTTCTTTTACTTGACGCTGCTTTTCATTTAATACAGTTGATTTAACAGAAACCTTTTTCGCATCTTCCATTTCTTGTTTTGAAATATAACCATGCTGATGCATTAATGTTAAGACGATATTTCGTCGCTTTTCTGCCAAATCTGGATGATCAAAAGGATTATAATTATTAGGACTTTGCGGCATCCCAGCAATTTGGGCAGCCTCTGATAATGTTAAATCTTTTAATTCTTTTCCATAAAAGATTTTTGCTGCAGTTGCAATACCATGGCTATTTTCAGAAACATAAACCTTATTTACATACATCTCGAAAATCTGGTGTTTAGTATATTGCTGTTCAAGCTGATAAGAGAGCCAGGCTTCTTCGACTTTCCGCTTTAAGGTTTTTTCAGGAGTTAAAAATGAGTTTTTAACCACTTGTTGTGTAATGGTGCTGGCACCTTCAGAACCAAATCCATGTTGGATATTAGCTAACACAGCACCGCCTAATCTAATCGGGTCAATACCATGGTGTTTGTAGAAACGGTAATCCTCTGTTGCCAAAATGGCATTTTCAACTACTTGTGGTATGTCTTTGTAATTTACATATTCCCGATTAACTGCACCTACTTCGGTAATCAACTTGTCATCTTTATCTAAAATCTTCGAAGGGATTGGATCTTTTAATAATTTTGGGTCAAGTACGGGAGCATCCTTTACTAAGTAGGCGAAAGTCCCCACTCCCGAAAGTATTCCAATAATACCAAGGGCCACTAAGGTTAGAAAAATTTTCTTTATTAATCCACCGGATTTTTTCTTTGTTTTTGGTTTACCTTTGGTTTGGAGTTTCTTTCGGCGCTCCTCTCTTGATTGGTACTGTTCTGACATGGTAATATTCCTTCCTTTCGAGCCTTCTCTCAATTATGAAACTTATCTATAATTTTAATATAGTCAATTCGCGGTTGAAAACCAAGTGGGATCTGATGTCCTTGTTGTTCCACTTCCTCTTTGGTTATCGATTTTCTGCCGCCATTATTCATTCGTTTCCAAAATGTTAACAAGTGTTTTGCTTCGAGTAAAAAAACCTGCTCATATCTTGTAAAACGAAGGATAACAAAACAAATACCTCCTTGATCCAGTACTTCTTCCATATGCTGTATCTGGTGTTGATGGAAATTCTTTAATGGAAAAGAGGTAGGGTTCTGTGTTTCTTTAGCTTCGAAATCAATATAATTTCCTTTATAAACACCATTATAATCCGTGGTGGAGGCTAGTTTGAAATATGCCTCTTTAATTACAGCAGCACTGCGGTTTGGATAATCAACCTGGACAATTTGGACCGGCGTTGGTTTTTTATGAATAACAGCTACTTTTCTCGCACGGTAATATTCATTTGTCTCATTTAAGTCTTCCTCAAGTGTCATTCCTCTGTTACTATAAGAGCCATTTTTCTTTTTTTTATTGATATTTTCTGTGTTCTGTCCTCTTGGTACATACCTTTTTCCGTTTGGATAGTTAAAGTTCACGTTTTACACCTCTCAAACTCTTCCTTATCATATCAAATCTTGACGGGAAAGGGGTGTATAAAATACATTTGCATACACACTCTAATAACAATTGTACTGTGAATACTAAATTTATACATGATGCATTTTTCATAAAAGGAAACTCAATCATAGTACTAATAATCTATTAAAAAAACTTAAGGGAAGATGAATATGAATCATCTTACAATACAGGAACGAACAATCATTCGTCAAATTCAAGATGAAACCAATAAAAAAAATGTCGATAATATCTCAAGGACTGAAGCATACCTTTCTTTTTTTAAAAAACATCCAGATATCATTTGGTCTTTCTTAGCAAGCATGGTATCTAGGAATGGGGGGTGGAATATGTGTGACCTCCAAGGGGCAATATTTCCTCAATTACTAACGGACTTGACGAGAAAGCAGCTTTTCCTTACCTATGAGCGGGCAAATTGGTTGATTTTCAATGATGTCTATCCCCAGCTATTGGTCTACCAATATTCGACGAAATTAAATCGA
This sequence comes from Neobacillus sp. BF23-41, assembly GCF_041106275.1. Lineage (NCBI taxonomy): Bacteria > Bacillati > Bacillota > Bacilli > Caryophanales > Bacillaceae > Neobacillus > Neobacillus sp. BF23-41. Next base: position 21,606 of record NZ_JBGBPR010000003.1, on the reverse strand, counting down.
AAAATGTTTCATTTACTCCCTTATTTTCATGTTTCTACGTTTATCCAAAAAGAATGGTTTCGATATTGGAATGAAAATGATAAGAACAGACTAACCACTTCATTAATCATAAATGAACAAAATGTCATTCAAACACCGGTTATTGAACACCCTCTATATAAGAAAAAGGTTTTCCAATCGAAGCTTTTTTCTTTTCAAGATTGGTTCCATTTCAGTTGTGTACTATTTCCAACCTGTGGGGGAGAAGTATATGGGGCAAGTGCAAATGGTTTCAAATCACTTTCAAAAAGAATCAACTTGGGTAAAAGACTAGCTAGCATACTTTTTCATCCACGGTTATTTCCATATTTTTATGAATTCGCTGAAAAAACGCCGCATACTGGTTCAAGAAATGATTATGAACAATATTTTAAAATAAAAACTGGCCTGAAAACCCCGATTTTGCGAGTGAGCTTCCCAGTTATAAAGCATAATCAACATAAATATGAGGATTGGAGTACGCAACGCAGAGTATCCCCAACCTGGTTGCATCTTCCCGCACGACATCGTCACCCCATTCACCTTACTGATTGGTACTTTGCTAAATCAAACCAACTTCAATTAATGTTGGCCCTCCAAAAGACCTTGCAGCTAAAAAAATGGAAATAAAAGAGCAAGGGAAGTGTCCCTTGCTCTTTGGTTGGTTGTTATTCGGCAGGTCGATTTTCTCCCACAAGCTTTTTATCACCGTAGCCTGTTTTTGTTGCTGCATCTGATTGAACTGTTTGCTGCTTTTTGTTTTGTTTATTATTTTTTGACATTAAAAAACACCTCCAACAATAGCTTGTGCGCTTTTTTATTTTTTCATGCAGGGTTTAATCGATGTCGAATTACTTGGGGGAAAATGCCATTTTACCACTACCTTTGACGAATAGCTTCTAGTTTTGTCAGGGTAGAAGGAAGCCGAAAAAAGAAAGAGAATAATTATACTTAATAGAAAATGCTGGGAGGGTTTAATAGATGAATAAGCCATTGTCCGATAAGGAAAAGTTGATTTTAATGCTGTCAGAAATATACGATCAATTAGAAGAATTGGAAGTGGTGCTTGGAGCATCCTTCTCAGACCTGCGCAAAAGTTTAGACAAGAAAGAGCAGGCTAAGTTAATCGTATCAAAACAAAAACTAATGGGACTTGAACGGAGTATTGATAAAGTAAACTCCATTTCTAATTTAGAGATTGCCTGTGCCAATCCAAATCATGTGTCTAGAGCCTTACAACTTGAATTGGGCTATTAATTGCCTATAAAATAATAGTAACGATTAAAGTAGCATAAAGATCTTTGCTACTTTTTATTTTTTAGGCTATGTTAAAGCTTATTGTTGATTTTGGCACAAGTTGATTGGAGCGGAAATCAACAGCCAATTATAACAGAGCCATTTTTTAAAGAAAGGGTTTATTAAAAAGATGTCTGAAGAAATTATCCAATTAACGGAAAAACTTTTAGCTTATAATAGTTTATTCATGAAGTACTATCTAGAGGGAAGGGAGTCAGGGCTCAAGCATGATTTTCATGAAGTGATTAAGCCATTTGCAAATGAAGTTAAGGAAATAAATGACCAATGGAAACATGCCATGAAGAAATGGCTGTCTGAAACGGACCATAAACATCTTCATTTAAAGCAAATCGACACGACATCTGAACATATTGACCAGTTGTCAATTCAATCCTTTTTCCCGGAAACTAGCAAAACGAGATTTTTAAATGCAAATCGTACAGTTGAATTTTTCCTCTTGGAAATATTAAAAGAGATTAAAAAATAGAAAAGAGATGCAGCTGCATCTCTTTAATTATTATTAAGAATGTTCGATGAGGGAGTTTTCATTATCCGTTTCAGGTATTACCGCGCCTTGTTTTTCAAGTTCACGGACAAGAAGACGATATTCTTTAATGTTAATATCGTTTTGAATATACGCTTTCTTAGCAAAATCCATTAATGTATTAACATCATCTGGTGTATAATCCCGACTTTGAATAAATTTGCTTTTTAATTCGCGAATGTCCATATCTATTAGCTCCTCCTTCATCCTTTTTTCTATCGTATCACGAAAATAAGGGATTCCTAGTTTTTAAAATATTTAAACTTCAGACAAAATTCTCGTCATTTTGACATTATAATTCTTTTTCAAAAGAATCACCTTTCCTCTCTCTCCTTCATAATGTGTAGTAGATAAAAAAGCGGAGGAGATGTTTGCCCATGTTTGGCAAAAAAAGGCCGGCTAATTACCTCAATTATGAATACTCGGGGCAAATGATGCAGCAAGGTCCAGTTGGTCAGATCAGGAATCAGCAGCTTATTAATAGTAATCAACCCTTCCATTACCAAGCTCAGCCCCAAAACTATGATTGGACCGCTTACCAACAACCCAATCAACAAATTCCTTATTACCCGCCAGTGTACCAGCAATATGGGCAAAACTATCAACCTGGCTACGTTTCTCAAAATACGCCATACAATAGCCAGCCATTTTCGCAAAAGGATTCGCAATTCTTATTCCAGAACCCTTTACAGCCACAGGATGAAATAGTTCAAAAACCACAGTATATGCCCATGAATGGTTATCCAGTGATGAACCCTTATCCTAAGCAAAGTGCAACCCCAAAACAGCCAGGAGGAGTCCAAACGTTTATGAATTCCTTCAAGTCCCAAGATGGATCGGTGGATATAAATAAAATGGTGAATACAGCAGGTCAAATGATGAATGCTGTTAACCAAGTATCATCACTTGTAAAGGGATTTGGTGGAATATTTAAAGCGTAATAAAAAAGACGGCTTTCTTACTAGCCGTCTTTTCATATGGAAGGGAAATGGAATTTAGTCTTCGATATCAATAATTTTCCCCTTTTCCTGTGGAAGGCGGATTTTTAATAAACCATCACGATAGGATGCTTTCACTTTCTCTTCATTAATCGTATGCGGAAGTGAAATCGTTCTTGATGATTTTTGGCGTAAGTATTTACGTCGATATAAATGATTGATTTCGTCTTCCTCGGTTTCAAATTCGTTATTTTCTACAGAAATAGTTAAATAATTTCCAGAAATGTTTAAATGAATTTGCTCTCTTTTTATCCCTGGCAGTTCTGCAGAGATGATGTATTCCCCACCTGTTTCAATCGTGTCAACATGAAAGCTCGATCCAGATGGAAATGGACTTTTAAAAAAATCATCCATTGATTGTAGAAAGCCTTTGATTGGTTTTTCATTGAAAAAGTCGTTCATCGATTTCATTAACTCGCCAAAAGCTTCTGTTTTCGGCTTTTTAGGGTCATTCTTATCACTCGGTACCTTAGATGACATTAAGTTCCCCTCGCTTTCCAATATTTCACTCGCTATTATATGCTGGATAAACTGGGTAGGTGCCGTCATCGTATGGCAATAATTTTATGAACGATTTATTACAGTTGCTTTAAATGTGATGTAAATCACATTAAATATTTAGGGCGATTAGTATAGTAAAGCAGAAATAAAATCGAAAGTGAGGAACTAAAATGTTCTGTTATCAATGTGAACAAACTCCATCTGGCGGCTGTAATGTCATCGGTGTGTGTGGTAAGGATGAAACCATTGCTAGCTTACAAGACACGATTATTTTTGCATTAAAAGGAATTGCGGCCTATCGAACCCATGCTAATCAATTAGGATATACAGATCCTTTTGTCGATGCCACCACTCATGAAGCACTTTATATGACTTTAACGAATTCAAATTTTAATGTTCAAGAACATATCGACATGGCGATGAAAGTTGGCCAATCAGCAGTCCGCGTAATGGAAATGCTAGATGAAGCTCATACAAAGCGTTTAGGCATCCCTGAGCCAATCCGGGTCAGCCAAAACAAAATTGAAGGAAAATGTATTATTGTTACAGGTCACAACTTATTTGCTTTAGAGGAACTATTAAAGCAAACAGAGGGAAAGGGTATCAATATCTATACGCACTCTGAAATGCTACCTGCACACGGCTATCCAGCATTGAAGAAATATACTCATCTAAAAGGGAATATCGGAAAAGCTTGGTACGACCAGCGACGACTTTTTGAAAATTTCCCTGGAGCGATTTTAGCAACGACCAACTGTGTAATGCCGATTAAAGGGTCATATGCTGACAGGATGTATACATATGAAGTAGCAGGTCTTGAAAATGTAGAGAAAATTATTAATGATGATTTTACACCATTAATTAACCGAGCTTTAAAGCTTCCTGAAGCAGCAATTGATTCCGAAGAAACATTGTTAACAGGGTTCCATCATGAAACGGTTCTAGGCTTAGCACCTGAAGTAATTAATGCAGTCAAAGTTGGTAAAATCAAGCGTTTCTTTGTTATCGCAGGCTGTGATGCACCGGGCACTGGCGGAAATTATTATCGTGAACTTGCCACTTCACTACCGCCAGAGACTGTTATATTAACAACCTCTTGTGGGAAATTCCGCTTTAATGACGTGGATTATGGTGTGGTTCCGGGAACTAATATTCCAAGGTATATAGATTTAGGTCAATGCAATAACTCTGGATCAACTGTTAAGATTGCTTTAGCACTTGCAGATGCATTTGGATGTGAAGTGAATGAACTTCCGGTCAGCATCGTGTTATCTTGGTTTGAACAAAAAGCAGTTGCTATTTTGCTTGGTTTATTTAGCTTAGGGATCCAGGATATCCGCATTGGCCCGAAGCCGCCTGAATTTATCTCTGAGGGGGTATTACAGGTCCTTCAGGACACCTTTAATCTAAAATTGATTGGAACAGCTAAAGAAGACATGGAAGATATGCTACAGCTCTCAATTATATAAGTATAATAAAACCGCAGCATAGATTTGCTGCGGTTTTTAGTGTTTTAGATTAGATTAATTTCTTCCATGAGAATTTCAACATCTACGATCATGTTGCCTTCTTCATCTACTTCTATTAATTCATCTTTTTTCATTTTTGTTAGCGTCCTGCTTATGGTTTCTCTTGTCGTGCCGATCATATTAGCAAGATCCTTATTCGTGAATTCGGATTTTAATAGGATCGTACCATCTTCTTGTTCTTTACCATGCTTCTGGGCGAGCCGAATTAGTAGTTTAATAATTTGTTCGTATGTGTTATTGAGAATCTGTTCTTCTAAACGATTTTGCAAATCAACGATTTTTTCTCCTAATACTTTAAAAACTTTAATACATAGTTCAGGGTTTTCAATCAGTACAGTTTCAAATTTTGAAATTGGAACAGCAATAAGTGTTGAGGATTCAAGTACTTCTGCATAGGCTGGGTAATCGCCTTTTCTGAAAAACCCTACATGGGGAAACATCTCACCTTTTTTAGCAATGGCGACGATTTGTTCTTTGCCATTAATGTCACTTTTATAAATTTTAATTTTTCCGTCATTAATAAAATAGACATTTTCAAGCGGGTCACCTTGGAGAAACACATGACTATGTTTTTTCCATTCCCTAGCAATAGCAATGTCAGAGATTTTTGTTATTTCAAAATCATTTAATTCACGAAAAAGAGTAAAATCAGCGAGCACCCTTTTAATTTCTTCAAATTTCATCCAATCACCTTCAAATATAGATTCCGTTACTATCTATTGTAACAAAAATTCTAGTAATAGTTTAATGTTATTGATATTTATTGTTTAAGTAGAATTTAAAGTTATTCTTACCATTGGAAAAAAGTACTAGGTATATAAAAAATAAAAAAGTCGTTTTTTCTTTTGTTACGAACGTTCATTCGTTAAAATAGAAGTAATGAGGTGAGGAAGCATGAAGCTAAGAAAAAGCCTGCAAGAAATTTTGTCAGACTTAAAAATAAATGATCAATTTAAGGAAAATATCGTTACATGGCACACCATCGAGGAAAAGCCGGCCCAAACAGTCCCGATGCCAAGAGACCTTCATCCGATTTTAAAGTCTGCTCTAAAGAGCAAGGGAATTGAACAACTTTATACACATCAAAAATCGGCCTATGAAAAAATTATTGAAGGAAAAAGTATCGTCGCTGTTACCCCTACAGCTTCAGGAAAGACCCTGTGCTATAATCTTCCAGTTTTGCAATCGATTCTATCTAATCCAAGTACACGGGCTCTTTATATGTTTCCTACGAAAGCACTCGCACAGGACCAAAAGAGTGAAATCAATGAGATAATTCAAGCAGCGGGTGTGGATATAAACAGCTACACGTATGATGGGGATACACCTGCAAATATTCGTCAAAGAGTGAGACAAGCGGGGCATGTGGTTATTACTAATCCTGATATGCTCCATTCAGCCATCCTGCCACATCATACCAAATGGGTTTCTTTGTTTGAAAACCTTAAATTTGTTGTCATCGATGAACTTCATACCTATCGAGGTGTTTTTGGCAGTCATGTGGCCAATGTGATTAGAAGATTAAAACGTATTTGTAAGTATTATGGGAGTAACCCTGTATTTATTTGCACGTCAGCAACCATTGCTAATCCACTTGAACTCGCAGAGACCCTAACAGAAGAAAAGATGAACCTGGTTGATAATAATGGGGCCCCTAGTGGTACAAAGCATTTTCTATTCTATAATCCACCTATTGTAAACAAACCATTAAACATTAGAAGAAGTGCCACACTTGAGGTTCGGAAAATTGCGGGTGAACTTTTAAAAAATAAAATTCAAACTATCGTTTTTGCGAGAAGCAGAGTTAGAGTTGAAATCATTTTGACCTATTTGCAGGAATTAGTGAAGAATCAGTTGGGAGCAAAATCCATAATGGGCTATCGGGGCGGGTATCTCCCAACCGAACGAAGGAAGATTGAAAAAGGGCTTCGTTCAGGTGATATTTACGGTGTGGTCAGTACGAATGCTCTTGAGCTAGGAGTGGATATTGGGCAGTTGCAAGTGTGTATCATGACAGGCTACCCTGGTACGATATCCAGCGCATGGCAGCAGGCTGGAAGAGCGGGAAGAAGGCATGGAGAAGCCCTAGTCATTATGGTAGCAAGCTCCAGTCCCCTAGATCAATACATCATCCAGAATCCGGATTACTTTTTTAACAAAAGCCCTGAAACAGCAAGGATTAATCCTGATAATTTAATTATTTTAATCGATCATATGAAATGTGCTGCCTATGAACTCCCTTTTAAAGCGGGTGAGCATTTTGGAAGTGTAGAAACAGAGGAACTACTAGAATATTTAACAGAAGAACGTGTCCTTTATCATAATGGCGGGAAATGGTATTGGATGAATGATTCTTTTCCAGCACATAACATTAGTTTAAGGTCTGCATCACAAGAGAACGTGATTATCGTTGATCAGTCAGATGTTGCGAATGTAAAAGTAATTGGCGAAATGGACCGTTTTTCAGCGATGACACTTCTCCATGATGAAGCAATTTATTTACATCAAGGGACTCAATTCCAGGTAGAAAAGCTTGATTGGGAAGAGAAAAAGGCGTTCGTTAGGGAAGTCGATGTAGACTATTATACTGATGCCAATTTAGCGGTTCAATTAAAAGTACTGGAAGTAGACAAACTTGAATCAAAAGATGATGCTGAATTCGGTTATGGCGATGTTAGTGTAAGGGCGATGGCCACAATTTTTAAGAAAATTAAATTCGAAACCCACGAAAATATAGGATCTGGACCGATCCAATTACCGGAAGAGGAGCTTCATACAAATGCGGCCTGGATTTCCTTAAACCAGCCGATATCAGAAATCGGCCATGAGCGACTCGAACAGGGTCTTGTCGGGACTGCGCATGCACTAAACCATATAGCTCCCTTATTCGTAATGGCCGACCCTCAGGATATTCATGTCATTCCGCAAGTAAAGGCAGTCCATAACGAAAAGCCAACCATTTTCTTTTATGATCGCTACCCAGGTGGGATAGGATTAAGCGAGAAAATACACACAGGTATGTCGGAAGTATTTGAGGAAACAAAGAAAATGATTACTCGCTGTCAATGCGGATTTGGCTGCCCTTCATGTATTGGTACAGACACCGTTAGTGATACAGCAAAAAATGATACCTTAAAAATTATTGAAGCCTTTTTAAAACCCTCAATATAGGAGAAGGAAGATTAGCGATGTCGTTAAAAAATAAATTAAATCGTTTAAAACCACATCTTTCTGTTGGCGTTCAATCTGAAAAAATTAGTACTCCTCCTTTAGCGGTTAACATTGAGGTTCCTTTCAAGGAACAATGGGAGCAAGAAAACGTTTTTCCATATTTTATGGATCAAAATTACTGTTTAATCAGAGAAGTGAAATATCCACTCTCATATCAGCATGGTCATTACTGTTTTCGTGATTTTCTAACCGCAGTAGATATATGGAACAAACAGCCCGTAAATCATCCTTTATCAGCAGAAGGGCATCAAGCGGAAGAATTATTCTTTTTTGATACTGAAACAACTGGACTTGGCGGTGGGGTCGGAAACACGATTTTTTTACTCGGCTATGCGAGCATTTCTGGTGATTCCCTTATCTTAAGACAACATATTTTACCGAATCCGGGGGCAGAGGTCCCTTTATATCAAAGCTTTCTAGAAAAAGTGAATTATAAAACGCTGGTTACTTATAATGGGAAGTCATTTGATTGGCCGCAGGTAAAAACAAGGCATACGCTCGTAAGAGAACATGTGCCAAAGCTGCCGCAGTTTGGGCATTTCGATTTATTTCATGCGGCTAGAAGGCTATGGAAGCATAAATTAGACCGTTTAAAGTTAGCTGTTGTGGAGAAAGAGGTCCTTGGTGTAGAAAGGGTAGATGACATTCCTGGCTTTTTGGCTCCGATGATTTACTTTGAGTTTATTGATAGTAAACAGCCTAATGGAATGCTTGGTATTCTAAAACATAATGAAATTGATATTTTATCGCTTGTTACATTGTATACACATATAACCTTTCAACTATGTGGAACAGATACTTCTCAAACCAGACCCGAGTCCTTTGAGGTAGGGCGCTGGTTTGCTTCATTAGGAGAACAAAATGAAGCAGAAAAAGTTTTGACCAAGCTTGCAAATGGAAGTGATTTTACTTCCTATCAAGCAAAGCATGCTTTAGCTATACAACAAAAAAAAGAACGTGACTGGGAAAAAGCACGGAAATTGTTTTCGGATGTTGTTGATTCGGGTGATAAACCAATGATGTTAGATGCATGCCTGGAGCTAGCCAAGATCCATGAACATAGGCTAAAAGATTATCAACTTGCGTTGGATTATTGTCAAAAGGCGATTATGATCGTATCCCAATTTGAAAAACCACCTAAAATTACAGATCAAAAAAGCTTAGAACAACTCAAATTTCGTCTTAGCCGGATAGAGCGAAAAAATGCAAAATAACCGGTCTGACTATTGTTTTTTGTAAAGTTCATCTAATTGCCACAAAATCAGTGAAAATTAATTTAAAAAACCAGCATTTCCATATTGTTTATCATAGTTGAAAGAGGTAAAATTTGAAATTGGATTGAGAAAAAAAACGACTAACAAAACATTTGGAGCTGGTAACATGTATAAAGCGATTTTATTCTTATTTTTTATTGTCGTTTGTTTGACTGCAGTTATTTTTACGAGTTTAAAAGATAGCTTTTATTCTTTTTTATAAATGAAACATATGTCTAGGGTGGGCAGCCCTTTTTTGAGCAAAACTAGGCATATCTGAACATATATAAATATTGAAAACATAGCAATGACCGTATTAAACCAAAAAAATAGGTATTTTCATTAGTACAAGAGTAATCCCTTCAACATAGGCTGTAATGTAAACAAATAATTGAAGGGAGATTATTATATGTATCTTGGAACTAACTTTATGCCGCCAGTCATTCATCCGACTCAACAAATTGTGAACCATACGTTTTCAACGACAGTGGTTCCCCATATTCACCCTGTCCACTCAACCACGGTAAATCACCATTTGTATCAACATAAACATTACTGTCCGCAAACTGCTTCTTGCGCTGAAGAGGTATGTAATCAGCAAATTAACTGCTGTAACCCATGTGCACCTGCTGCAATGCCAGTTGCAATGCCAGCAGCTAATGCTTTACCAAATGTACCACCAGGAATGGGAGGCCCAGGCTTTGGACCAGGAGGCCCAGGCTTTGGACCAGGGGGCCCAGGCTTTGGACCAGGGGGCCCAGGCTTTGGACCAGGGGGCCCAGGCTTTGGACCAGGAGGCCCAGGTTTCGGACCAGGAGGCCCAGGTTTCGGACCAGGAGGCCCAGGCTTTGCACCAGGACCATTCATGGGTCCTAGACGTTAATTGAAATAATGTATTTTGCAGGGGCTTTTTAGCCCTTGTTTTTTAATTTTTATTTACTAATATGATATGCTTGTTTCATTCAAATGTTTGTCCATTTAAAAAAAAATTCTTGGTGAGGAGAACGTTCTTTATGAAAGTTCTAGCCATTTCAGGTTATAAACCCTATGAATTAGGAATTTTTAAAAATGACCATCCATCGGTATTATTTCTCAAGGCTGCAATTAAAAAATCACTCATTCCAATGATAGACGAAGGACTAGAGTGGGTGCTGATAAGTGGCCAATTAGGAGTGGAACTGTGGGCAGCTGAGGTTGTATTTGAATTGCAAATGGAATTTCCAAATCTAAAACTAGCAGTAATAACGCCATTTTTAGATCAGCAAGCGTCTTGGAAGGAAAATAATCAGGAATGGTATGAGTCAGTTTTAGCACAAGCTGATTTCATTGATTCTGTTACGAAAAAGGGATATGAAAAACCGTTTCAATTTAGGCTGAAAAATCAATTTTTTATAGAAAAAAGTGAGGGACTCCTCCTCCTTTACGATCAGGAAAGAGATGGGAGCCCAAAATATCTATATGAAATGGCTCTTGAATACCAAAAAAAACATCTATATCCGATTGAGCTGATTACATTTTATGATTTGCAAATGATTGTCGAAGAAGAACAAATGAAACTCGCTGACTTTTAACTTTATTAGTCATTTTTTTAAGTACAAATCCATATATTGAAATGATTTATCAAATCATAAATTTAACAAAACAAATGAAAATTGACAAAACTACATATTTTTGAAAAAATAATAGGTAGTGATTGGCGAATACTGGGGTGAATTGAATGCTGTCAGATAAAGTGAAATTAACAGCTAAGGATATTTTAGAAAAAGAGTTTAAGACTGGCGTACGCGGCTATAAACAAGAAGACGTTGATAAGTTTTTGGATTTAATCATTAAAGATTATGCAACATTTCATCAGGAGGTTGAAGATCTTCAACAGGAAAATCTTCGGCTTCGGAAACAGCTTGAAGAAACTTCAAAAAGACAGCCCGCAGCACAGCCTGCAGGTACCACAAATTTTGATATCTTGAAGCGATTATCCAATCTTGAAAAACATGTTTTTGGTAACAAGCTCTACGATTAACAGAATGTATTACAAATTCCTAAAAATAACCATTGAATTACCAGCGTGAAATACATATAATAAATTGTATTCATTAATAACGTTCGGGTAATCGCTGTGAGAAGCATTTGCATTCTTGCAGAGGAAAGTCCATGCTCGCACGAGCTGAGATGCTCGTAGTGTTCGTGCCTAGTGAATTCATAAGCTAGGGCAGCTGGGGCTAGCATCCAGTTGACGGCCGGGAAAATACCTAAGTCCTTTTGGGGATATGGTATGAATACCTATAAAAGTGCCACAGTGACGTAGCCTTTCCAGAAATGGAAAGGGTGGAACGGGTAAACCCCACGAGCGAGAAACCCAAATAATGGTAGGGGCACTTTCTCTGAGGAATTGAACAAGGAGAAGGACAGGTTCAAATCTGAGCCTGTAGATAGATGATTACCACCTAAGTACGAGACACACCCGTGTCGTTTGGAGTACACTGGTACAGAACATGGCTTACAGAACGTTATTAATGGGAAAGTATGCTGGATATTAAATGGCTCTCCTGATAAGGGGAGCTTTTTATTATTAATAGACATATTGCATTCGTTGTCGACTTTTTGTCAATAATGAAAGCGAATTAAGATTATTTTTATTAAAAATAAACATACATACAAATGAATTAAGGGTGAAAAAATGGGAAATTATCAATTAATAGCTACGGCGGCAATGGGACTTGAAGCTTTAGTTGCCAAAGAAGTACGATCATTAGGATATGACTGTGAAGTTGAAAATGGCAAAGTCACCTACACTGGTGATGAAAATGCGATAGCCCGCAGTAATTTATGGCTCCGAACAGCGGACAGAATTAAGATCAAGGTCGGAGAATTTAAGGCTTATACCTTTGATGAATTATTCGAGAAAACCAAGGCACTCCCGTGGGAAAAATTCTTACCTGAAGACGCGGAATTTCCTGTGGTTGGTAAATCTGTAAAGTCAAAGCTCTTTAGTGTTTCTGATTGCCAGGCAATTGTTAAAAAAGCAGTGGTAGAACGAATGAAACAACATTATAAACGAAGTACCTGGTTTGAGGAAACCGGTGCTTATTTTCGCATCGAAGTGGCACTATTAAAAGATGTTGCTACGATCACCATTGACACTAGTGGTCAAGGGCTTCATAAACGCGGCTATCGTCTCGATCAGGGGGAGGCACCCCTAAAGGAAACACTTGCTGCTGCACTTGTCTTACTCACCAATTGGAAGGCAGACCGTCCTTTTATGGATCCTTTCTGCGGCTCAGGGACAATTCCCATTGAAGCGGCAATGATAGGGCAAAATATCGCTCCAGGTTTTAACAGAGAATTTGTTTCTGAGCGTTGGAATTGGTTTTCTTCAAAGATTTGGGAGGAAGCTAGAAATGAAGCAGAGGACCTTGCAAATTATGATCAACCATTAGACATATTAGGCACTGATATCGACCATAGAATGGTGAAAATTGCCCAAGAAAACGCCTTTGAAGCCGGATTCGCTGACTTAATTCATTTCAAGCAAATGCAGGTTAGAGATATTTCTACCAATAAACAGTACGGTGTCATAGTCGGAAATCCACCTTATGGTGAAAGACTAGGGGATAAAAAAGCGGTCGAACACATGTATAAAGAAATGGGTGAAGCATTCAATGCGCTTGATACATGGTCAATTTATATCCTGACTTCTAATGAACAGTTCGAACAATTCTATGGAAAGCCAGCGACAAGGAAGAGAAAGCTTTTTAATGGCTTTATTCGTACTGACCTTTATCAATATTGGGGAAAGAAACCTCCTCGTCAAAATGAACTGAATCTAGAATAATCAATGATTAATATACTTATGTTTGTGGTAACACATGAAAGTTTTTTGGGGAGGGTACTATGCAAAAACGCATGCCATTTGACATTGCAAAAACAGAGTCCTTTTATGATAAATTAGGTGAATGGATTGGTGACTTATTTTATGATGTTTTGCCTGAAGCTGGATTCGAACTAAGAGATGAACAGATATATATGGCTTTTCAACTAGAAAATGCCTACAAAGATAAAAAAGTAATGTTTGCTGAAGCAGGCGTTGGAACGGGGAAAACCATCGTATATTTGCTTTATGCGATAATGTATGCACGTTATACCAATCGTCCGGCTGTTATTGCTTGTGCGGATGAGACTTTAATTGAGCAGTTGGTTAAAAAAGAGGGAGATATCGCAAAGCTGGAGAAAATTCTTGGACTAGATATCGATGTCCGTTTGGCAAAATCGCGAGATCAATACCTTTGTTTAAAAAAGCTAGATCTGACCAGGAATACTGATTTTTCAGATGAGATTTCAGATATTTATGAAAAACTGCCTGATTTTGTTCATTCTGTTGGCTCTATGCAAACATTTGAAAAATATGGTGACAGAAGAGATTATCCAGCTTTATCAGATGAAAAATGGAGTGAAGTTAATTGGGATGCTGTCCAAGATTGTTTTTCTTGTGAAAAGCGTCATCGCTGTGGGCTGACTTTGCACCGTGATTATTATCGACATTCAGAGGATTTAATTATCTGTTCCCATGATTTTTATATGGAGCATATCTGGACAAAGGAATCAAGAAAGCGAGAAGGGCAGCTTCCACTTTTACCTGAACATTCTTCCGTTGTTTTTGATGAAGGACACCTGCTTGAATATGCAGCGCAAAAAGCATTGAGCTACCGGTTTACTGATTATACATTAGAAACCCTGCTCAATAGGTTAATGGAAAATGAAGTACGTGAGAAGACCTTGTATACGATTGATGAGGCTTTATTAGATAACGAGGCATTTTTTGATGCGATTTCACAATTCTCCTCTCTTTCACAAGGTTCTGAAAAACAAATGATTACGAAGCATCCATTAGTTTTTAAAACATGCAGAAAGTTACTTTCAACCCTTCAAGGATTAGAGGAGGAATTAGTGTTTGAAAGTGAGTTATATGTCATTAATGAGTACGATCTGAAAATTGTCGAGGAATATTTGGAGCAAATCACCTATTCGTTATCACTTTTTCTTCAGGAATTAAACGGAATCACTTGGTTCGAGGAAAAAGGGGGAGAACGCACACTGGTTATTATGCCTAAAATGGTCGAGGAAGTAATGCGGGAAGAAGTTTTCACTCAGAAAAAGCCGTTTATTTTCTCATCTGCGACGCTAGCAAATCAAAAGTCGTTCGACTATATTGCTTCTAGTATCGGGGTTGATGACTACTTATCTTTTTCAGTGACATCTCCTTTTGATTATGATGATAGGATGGAGCTTTACCTTCCAAAATTTAAAGATGCTGATATTGAAGGGAAATTAGAATATATTTTAGAGGAAATTCGCAAATCAGAGGGACGCGCATTAGTTCTATTAAATAATAAAGAGGAATTGGCTCAACTAAAGAAAAAGCTATCAGGAGCAGTCCCGTATCCAGTTTATTTTGAAGGCGATGAAGAAATAAGCACACTTGTTTCTAAATTTCAGAATGAAGAACATGCGATACTTTGTTCACTTCATCTATGGGAAGGTCTTGATATTCCGGGAAGATCACTTGAAAATGTCTTGATATTTTCACTTCCTTTTCCACCTAATGATCCTGTCTTTACCGCAAAAAAGGCCGGTGTAGATAACCCATTTACGGAAGTTGACTTGCCGTATATGCTTCTCCGCTTACGTCAAGGCGTTGGCCGCTTGATCAGGAGTGAAAAGGATCAAGGAACGGTTCATATTTTAGTTGATGAAGATATCGACACAAATGTCTTACAGAAAATTAAAGAAGTATTGCCAACAGAGGCTAAAGATTGATAATCATGAAGAATAAACAAAGCGGAAGGACCTATTAAAGGCTCTTCCGCTTTGTATTTTATCTACCTAATAATCGTAGGCCTTCAGCTGTCATTTTGTCTGGTGACCAGGCTGGCTCCCAGACAAGATTTACTTCAACTTTTTTAGTTTCTTCCATTCCTTCCGCACAATAACGTACCCCGCTGGTTATGCTGTCATGGAGTGGGCAGCCGGGTGTTGTTAACGTCATGGTAATAGTAACATCAGCGGTTTCTGTTACCTCTACATTATAAATTAAGCCTAGGTCAACGACATTTATATTTAATTCAGGATCGTAAACACTCTTTAACTCAGTTAGGATCTTTTCTTTTAAATTCATCATAAACACCTCACTATTTTTTTAATACGCTTAGGATATTAATTGCAATGATAATAAAAACAATCGAAAGTACGGACTGACCAACATTAAAGAGAATAGCAATATGAAAAGCTAGAGCACAAAAAACTATCAGTATAGCGACGATAAATAAAGAAAATAACGGAATAACCATTTTTTCATTCATCATCTCTTTTAATGAAGGGACCTTATTTTTCCCGATTTCCTTACTGTATTTGTAAGTCCACCAAAGGAATGGAACTATTTTATATAAATAACTAACAATACTTAAGACAATCCAAAGTAATAAATAGGCATAGATAAGCGGGCTAGTAAAAGTGTTAACATCATGATTCCAAAGCATAATAAAAGCTGCAAAATGAATGACATTTCCAAACCCAATAGCCACTAGTGCAATCGTAAAAGGTTTATCTAATGTTTTCTTCAATCTTTTTTTGATGATTATTCTAATATGCCAGCTGAAAATGGAAAATCCTATTAAAAGCAGCAAGAAACCAATTTTCAAAAGGGTATTGTTATTAGTAAAGAAGGAAACCAGCGATACGACAAGACCTGAAAGATAAAAAACATAAACATATTTAGCCTGAATCATCGGAAAACCATGAGATAGCGAAAACATAGGCACCATCTTATATGAAAATCCAAAAATTAATAATGTAAACCAACCAGTAACTCCCATTAATAAATGGGCTTTTAAAATCGATTGATAATATTCACCGGCAAATCCTGTTTTTAAGCAATAAATCAATGTAATCCCTAAAGAAATCGTAATAAATAAACAAACAAGGGACGAACCGACGAAAGCTGTAAGAATAGTTGGTTTTGCTTGTTTTTTTAGTGTCATAAACATTTGGAATAAAAACATTAAGATGCCGAGTAAAGTAAGGACACCAGGAATCATTGCATTTTGTGGTGACCAATATAACATCGCTGAAAATGATGTTATACCGATCGCAGTAAGAAAAAATTGTATAAAACCAAATCTTTCATTCCATATTTTAGTTAGGAATGCAACAGGTACAAGCTGATACATCGCTCCCATTGCTGCCATTAATGCCCAGCCTAGAATTAATAAATGGGCTGCAGCCCAAATTACTGGGATTCTAAAGCTCCCATCCGCCATCAAGTGACCATTTACTAAAAGAAGAATTTGTGAAAACACCAAGGCAATTAAACTAAACAAGATAAATGAAAATGGAAGCTTAATATTCGTTTCACTTCCCATATTTTGAGGAAGCATGACATTTCACCCTCTTACCGGAAGATTTCAATTTTAAAACTTCCGTCATTTTGTTGTTCTGTACGCTGCTGATAGCCTAATTCTTCTAATTGCTCATAAAGGAACATCGGCCTGCGGTCATTAATTATTGTCAAAACCTCATTTTTCCCAAGGGTTTCCAAGGCGGCTAAGGTTCTCATCATTGGCTGTGGCGGTTCTAAACCTCGATTATCCAAAATCATGAATATTCCCCCCTTCTTCCATTAAGCTTTCTTTGTAAAAGTTACTTTCCAATGTTTACTCTCAATTTCTTCTTCTTCATGAGTAAAGCCTTTTGCTTTTAATACCGCGAAAAGTGGTACTGGTTTAAAGGGGGCATGAAGGATAAATATATCATTATCCTTAACTTCCTTAAAAGCCTCCATTATTTTTTGAAAGGGTTCAATTTTATTCTTTAAATCCTCGCGTACATCAAGTTCGATAATTCGTTGTTCCATCGTAGTTACAACTCCTCTTATATTTTATAAATCCAAGCCTGCTAAATTAATAGAATAATTCCCGCTGAAGAGCTTCCCTGTCAATTAGGTAAAAACCATCCACATCCAAGGCAACATAGTCTTTCTTTTTCACATGATTGATCGTCCTACTGACAGTTTCTCTTGAAGTGCCAATCATATTGGCTAATTCGCGATTGGTGAACTGTGTTGTTAGCTTATAGCGCTCGCCAACCATCTCGCCATTTGATTTACAGAGCCTAATAAGTAGTAAAATTATTTGTTCAAAAGTGTTATGGAGAACTTGTGCTTCTAATCTTCCCTGCAAATCTACTATTTTTTCTCCTAATACTTTGAATAACTTGATGCAAAGCTCCGGATAGGAAATAAGTATTTCTTCAAACTTATCTATGGGAATAACAATCAGATTTGTATCTTCCATCACTTCCGCATGAGCTGGGAAATTTCCTTTCCTGAAAAATCCTGCATGTGGAAACATTTCACCAGGTTCAAGCACGGATATTAGTTGTTCTTTCCCTGATTGGTCTGTTTTACAGATCTTTATTTTTCCACTATGAATAAAGAAAACTCGGTCAAGTGGATCGTCCTGCATAAAAATATACATCTTATGTTTATAAAAACGAGTTTGTGCAATCTTCACGATGGGCTCTAATTCTTCTGCAGATAATTCTTTGAAGATTGGGACCTCAGACAATCTTTTTACTATGTCCTCTTGCTTCATTAACATCACCTTCGTATTAGTAATTCTGTTTGACTAAATTGTAGCAGTGTTTTCCCTGTAATTATGTGACCTCCGTCATAGATAACTAGTTTTTATGAAAATAATTCTCAGTCGGAACTGTGGTGTGGGAAATATCACAGGAGTACGATGAGTTGCTTCACTGTGTGACGGTCTTGTGAAAGTTACAATACGATTTGTGAGAAAATATGAAAGGGTGAATTTGGAATGGACATACAACGGGGAACACCAACCACAAAAGTGGTGAAGACAAATAAAAATGCAATGCTTAAATCAATATTAGTTATAACCATTTTACTGAGCTTCACGGTATTACTAGTAGGTGGCTATTGGATCTTTAAGGAGCAGGCACCAAGACCTGTAGAGGTTACCAATGAAAAGGGTGACGTTTTATTTACAAAAGATACAATTATGGGCGGACAGGCCGTTTTTCAAAAGTACGGTTTAATGGATTATGGTACCGTTTTAGGTCACGGTTCTTATATGGGTCCCGATTATACAGCGGAAGCTTTAAAGCTCTATACTGAAGGAATGCAAGATTTTAAAGCAAATGATGAATTCGGTAAAGATTATGCTTCATTAAATGAAGATCAAAAATCCGTTATAAAAAATAAAGTAATAAAAGAAATGCGTAAAAATCGTTATGATAGCAAAAGCGATACAATGAAACTAACAAATGCTCAAGCGTTTGGACTTGAAAAAGTAAGAGAGTACTATAAAAAGATATTTACTAAAGGCGACGGTTGGGGGTTAAAGGCAAACCTTATTAAAGAAGGGGATATGCCAAAAGACGATCGAGCTTATGTTGCAAAAGGGGATCAAATCACCCAAATATCTGATTTCTTTTTCTGGACTGCGTGGCTTTCAAGTACAGTCCGCGAAGGTGATAAAATCACGTATACTAATAATTGGCCTTACTATGAAGACGCAGGAAACCAATTATCCTTTTCTGCTATTTGGTGGAGCGGTGCTAGCATAACATTATTTGTATTAATGGTTGGAGTTATCCTATTTGTTTTTTACCGTTATCAATTTGGTATGCAGGAAGCCTATAAAGAAGGTAATTTCCCACGAATTGATTTACGGAAAGTGCCGGTGACGAGCTCTCAGGTGAAAACAGGAAAATACTTCGTCATTGTGGCAGCATTATTCTTTGTCCAGTGTATGTTTGGGGCGTTACTAGCTCACTATTATATCGAACCTGATAGTTTCTTCGGTATGAAGTGGATTCACGATATTCTTCCATTTAATATTACAAAAGGTTACCACCTACAGCTTGCTATCTTCTGGATCGCTACGGCATGGCTTGGAATGGGAATATATGTAGCGCCGCTAGTTGGAGGTTATGAGCCTAAGAAACAAGGTTTATTAGTAGATATTTTATTCTGGGCACTGGTTGTCCTTGTTGTCGGAAGTATGGTCGGAGAATGGCTAGGTGCAAATGGCTACTTAGGAAACAACTGGTTCTTATTTGGTCATACTGGCTGGGAGTACATTGAGCTTGGACGTATCTGGCAGATTATTTTGATTGTCGGTATGCTAATTTGGCTGTTTATCGTTTATAGAGGTGTCAGGGCTGGTCTGAAGAGAGAGAATGATAAAGGCGGACTTATTCACCTGTTATTCTACTCAGCAATCGCGGTGCCAGCATTCTATATATTTGCCTTGTTTATCAACCCAGGTACAAGCTTCACATTTGCAGATTACTGGCGCTGGTGGATTATTCACTTATGGGTAGAAGGTATTTTTGAGGTTTTTGCGGTTGTTGTTATTGGTTTCTTATTGGTTCAACTCGGTCTTGTAACGAAAAAATCTACAGTAAGACAACTTTATTTCCAATTGATCCTGCTCTTGGGCAGTGGGGTAATTGGAATCGGTCACCACTACTACTATAATGGTTCAGCAGAAGTTTGGCTGGCTCTTGGAGCAGTATTCTCAGCATTAGAAGTAATTCCGTTAACATTGTTAATCCTTGAAGCATATGAGCAATATAAGATGATGCGTGAGGGTGGGGTAGATTTCCCATACAAAGGAACGTTCTGGTTCTTAATCTCTGTTGCTATTTGGAACTTAGTTGGCGCAGGTGTGCTTGGATTCTTAATTAACTTACCAGCAGTCAGCTATTTTGAACACGGACAATTCTTAACACCTGCTCACGGTCATGGATCCATGATGGGTGTGTACGGAATGTTTGCATGTGCAGTATTACTTTACTCATTGAGAAACATTGTAAAACCAGAGGCATGGAATGATAAGTGGATTAAATTTAGCTGTATCATGTTAAACGTTGGACTTGCAGGAATGGTTTTCCTATCCTTGCTTCCTGTTGGTTTCATTCAAATCAAAGAAGCCTTTAATCATGGTTATGCTGCTTCTCGTTCAGCATCATTCCTACAAAAGGATATTGTTGAAACATTATTAACATGGCGTGCGGTGCCTGACACCATTTTCTTAATCGGAGTGGTAGTATTATTGTTATTCTGTATTAAAGCAATCTTTAATTTACGGAAGCCAACCAACAAAGAAGGAGAAAAACTCCCTGTTAAAGATCTTTCAATTGACGAGGATTAATAGAAAAATCCGCAAAGGTCAGCTTTGCGGATTTTCTTTGTTCAAAATCAATATTTCGTGGCATTCAAAACAATAAATCTCTTTCTCCTCGGTATGGATACCGTTAAAAAAGCCATCTAAGCAATAAATTTCTTTACTGCAGCACTTACACTTTCCAATTAGTTCCTTCATTGGTCATACCCCCTGTATTAACAAAATCATCTTATTGGTGTGATACCACTCACTAAGTTATAGACCAAGTTTCCTTATAATAAAAAAGAAGTTAACAAACTAATGGGAGTGAAAATAATGCAAACTTACGCAAAAGTCATTAATGTTCCAGATTTTCCACCACGTGAAAAACATCCAACAATCTTTGGCGGATTTGACGGTTTAGCATCAGGTGAGACAATGATGATTGTAAATGACCATGACCCTAGACCACTATTATATCAATTCATGATGGAAAGACCTGAGCAATTCTCTTGGGAGTACCTTGAGGAAGGTCCTGAAACATGGAGAGTAGCCATTGCTAAGAAGTAATCGTTGAAAAAAGGGACTTCTTAACAATCCCAGTTATTTAACCATTTCGTAGTGCTTTATTTAGTTATTTTCCATCTAACATCCTCTTTTCCCTATAAATTTATTTTACAACAGAAATTCTTTCTGTTGTTTTTTTGTGTGCCAGGCATGTTCATTAACTAGGCGGTGCAAGTCCGCTATGGGCGTTGGGATATGCGAACCATTAGCCGAAGGCAAGGGTGTCCGTGGTGACGCGGAATCTGAAGGAAGCCCTAGGCAAATCCTCGGTCTGAGGTACACGAATCACATTCGAGGTTTCCGTTTCAGGACGAGTTTGCAGAACAAAACAAAGTCCAAAATATCTCCGGATGAAACGGGAATAAATGTGGCAGATATATGAGGAGAAAGTGAATGAACTTACCCTGGGAGGTCTCTTAATACCCAATACAGGAACCTACTTAGTGATAAGTAGCTGAATTAAGAGAAGTCAGCCGAAGTCAT